>JADLBR010000492.1 GCA_020847615.1 Verrucomicrobiia bacterium | reverse complement strand
TTTTTCGAAATCACAAACTGTGGCCGCGTTTCCAGTGCCGAAAACCGATCGGGGACCCGTATTTCAGAGCGCGGTTTTCCTTTGAGCCTGCATATTTCGCGCATGCGCGTGAAATATGCAGGCTAGCAGCCCGTCGGACTTCGCCAAACCCGACAGGCCGCTAGAAAATCACCGCGTCGTTTCCCGTAGCCGAACGCGTAAGCGTTTGGGCGCCAATCGCCCGAGGCCATCGGCCACGTCGGGTCTCTCCCGTCACCCGCCACCCCGCATTCTCCCGATGGTCGCCGTTGTCGATTTCCCCGGCACCAGCGGCAGAATCCGGATCTCGGCCCCGCAGGCCTCCAGCGCGGCCCGCTCGCCCGCATCCAGGGTCTCCGGCGTATAGTCCCCTCCCTTGGCGTAGACGTCCGGCTCGACGAGCCTCAGCCACTCATCGCACCGGGGCGCATCAAAAACCATGACCGCATCGACCACCTCAAGCGCCCCCAACACCTCCGCACGGTCTTCCGCCGGGTTGATCGGCCGATCCGGACCCTTCAGGGCGCGGACCGAGGCATCCCCATTGAGCAGCACCAGAAGGGCGTCCCCCAGCCCCCGCGCCTGCCCCAAGTACCGCACATGGCCCACGTGCAGCACATCGAAACACCCATTCGTCACCACAAGTCGACGCCCCGATTCGCGCAACCGCCTCCGCCAAAGCGGGATATCCGGACGTCGCAGGAGTTTCGGGTTCAATGTGGACAATATTTTAGGCCCCTATAGCATTTGCGGCAAATCGATTTTCATTAATACGCGGTTATCGCATGACAGATCCTCTCTACGGCTGGCTCTGGATGTTGGCTTACGTGTGCCTCTCGGGGGGCCTGTCGGTCTACTGTTTCCATCGCCTCTTCATCCTCTTCCTGTATTTCCGCCACAAGGCGGATCGGCCAGAGCCCAGGTCCCGCTTCGACCACCCCCCGCTCATCACGGTCCAGATCCCCCTCTATAACGAGATGTACGTCGCCGGCAGGCTGATCGATGCCGTGGCCGCCATCGATTACCCGAGAGACCGGCTCGAGATCCAGGTCCTCGACGACTCCACCGACGAGACCGTGGACCTGGTCGCCGCGAAGGTGGCCGAACTGCGCGAACTCGGCTTTGCCGCCGATCACGTCCGCCGCGGCAACCGCGAGGGTTTCAAGGCCGGCGCCCTCGCCCACGGCCTCGCCGCCGCCCGCGGCGAACTGCTCGCCATCTTCGACGCGGACTTCGTCCCCAGCCGCGACATCTTCCGGCGGTGCATCGACCACTTCACCGACCCGCGCCTCGGCATGGTCCAGACCCGCTGGGATCACCTCAATCGCGAGTATTCCCTCCTCACCCGGCTCCAGGCCGTCTTCCTCGATGGCCACCTCCTGATCGAACAGACGGCGCGGGCGCGCTCGGGCCGATTCTTTAACTTCAATGGCACCGCCGGCATCTGGCGCCGCACCTGCATCGACGATGCCGGGGGCTGGCATGCCGACACCCTGACCGAGGACCTCGATCTCAGCTACAGGGCCCAGTTGGCCGGCTGGCGCTTCCTCTTCCTCCCCGACCTCGTCACGCCCGCCGAACTGCCCGTCGAGATGAATGCCTTCAAGAGCCAGCAGCACCGATGGGCCAAGGGCAGCATCCAGACCTGCAAGAAGCTGCTCCCCGCGGTCTGGAAGGCCCCCCTGCCGTTCCACGTCAAGGCCGAGGCCACCTTCCACCTCACCAGCAATTTCGCCTACCTCCTCCTGATCCTCCTGTGCGTGATCGCCAACCCGACCATCGCCCCCCGGCAATCCGAGTTGCCACTCCCCTGGCTGCTGGACCTGCCCGTGTTCTCCTGCGCCGTCTGGGCCGTGGTCCTCTTCTACGGCATCGTCCTCCGCGAGCTGCGCAAGCGCTGGTGGCTGGAGCTCTGGTGCATCCCCGCGGTGCTCGCGCTCGGCATCGGGATGTCCATCAGCAACGCCAAGGCGGTCATCGAGGCCATGTTCAACCAGGGCGGCGCCTTCATCCGCACCCCGAAGTATGGCCTCCGGGCACGCGGGGAGGCGTGGCGCCACAAGCGCTACCTCGCCCTGCCCTCCGCGCTCGTCCTGGCCGAACTGGCCGCCACCGCCTATTTCGCGCAGATCGCTTGGCTCGCCGCCCGCGACGCCCACTGGGCCAGCGTCCCGTTCCTCGTGCTCTTCGTCGCGGGTTTCGCCTACGTCGCGGCCTCTTCGCTCGTGCCCCGCAAATCCCCCCTCGCCGCCGGCGCCTGAGGCCGGGGCCGCTCGCGGGCCCCTTTCCATTTGATTCCCGCCGCGCCGGCCTTTAACTAGCGCCAATGAAAATTGTCCTCGCCTATTCCGGAGGCCTCGACACCTCCGTCATCCTCACCTGGCTCAAGGAGACCCGCTCCGCCGACATCATCGCCTTCTGCGCCAACATCGGCCAGGAGGAGGAACTCGACGGCCTCGAGGCCAAGGCGCTCAAGACGGGCGCCTCCAGCTGCATCATCGATGACCTCCAGGAGGAGTTCGCCCGCGACTTCATCTTCCCGATGATCCAGGCCCAGGCGAAATACGAGGGCCAGTACCTGCTCGGCACCAGCATCGCCCGGCCCCTCATCGCGAAACGCATGGTCGAGATCGCCCGCGCCGAGGGCGCGGACGCCATCTGCCACGGCGCCACGGGCAAGGGCAACGACCAGGTCCGCTTCGAGCTCACCGCCGCCGCCCTCGCCCCGGAGATCTCCATCATCGCCCCCTGGCGCGACAAGGCCTTCCGCGATGCCTTCCCCGGACGCCAGGAGATGATCGCCTTCGCCCGGGACCGCGAGATCCCCGTCCAGGCCAGCGCCTCCAAACCCTATTCCATGGACCGCAACCTCCTCCACATCTCCTACGAGGCCGGGGTCCTGGAGGATCCCTGGCTCGACGCCTCGGCCCCCGAGCACAGGGATATGTACCGCCTCTCCGTCGCGCCCGAGGATGCACCCGACGCCGCCGAACTCATCGAACTGGACTTCGAGCGCGGCGACTGCGTCAGGGTCCGCGCCGCGGGCGACGCCCCCGGCCAGGCCCTTTCTCCCCTCCAGGTCATGCGCAAACTCAACGCCCTGGGCGGAAAGCACGGCATCGGTCGGGTCGACATGGTCGAGGACCGATTCGTCGGGATGAAATCGCGCGGGGTCTACGAGACCCCGGGCGGCACCATCCTCCTGCACGCCCACCGCCAGATCGAATCCCTCACCATGGACCGCGAGGTCATGCAACTCCGCGACTCCCTCATCCCGCGCTACGCCGCCCTCGTCTACAACGGCTTCTGGTTCTCCCCCGAGCGCGAGTTCATCCAGGCCGCCATCACCGAATCGCAGAAGGACGTCACCGGCACCGTGCGCCTCCGCCTCTACAAGGGCAATGTCATCACCGCGGGCCGGAAGTCGCCCCTGTCCCTCTACCGCCCCGACATCGCCACGATGGAGGCCGACCCCTCCAAGGCCTATGACCAGGACGACGCCACCGGCTTCATTCGGCTCAATGCGCTCCGGCTCAAAATGCAGGCCCTCCGGCGCGAGAAACACGGCTGATCGATGGACGACCTCTCCGCAGAGGCGAAGCATGCCCTGATCGAGGCCGCCGGATTCCGCGAGCTTGGCATGGCCGAGGATTCCGCGGCCGCCTTGTCGCGCGTCCCCGCCGGCGAGTCGGGCCACCCCGCCGTGCTCCTCGCCTGGTGCGAGACCGAGGCCGCCCGCGAGAACTGGACCGCGGCCCGCGACCGCGCGCTCTCTCTCACCAGCGCCGCGCCCTCGATGGCCGCCGGATGGTTCTGGCTCGGATTCGCGCTGCGCCGCGCCGAGTCGCCGGCCGCCGCCTGGCGCGCCCTGCGCCCCGTCGTCGGCGGCTTCTCCGAGGAACCGGTGGTCGACTACAACTTCGCCTGTTACGCGTGTCTCGACGGCCAGATCGATCAGGCCAAGGCCTCCCTCGACAGGCTCTTCGCGACCGACCCCAAATGGCGCGAGTGCGCCCTGCGCGACGAGGATCTCCTCGCCATCCGCGACTGGCTCCTATCCAAATGAAACGCACAAGCACGTCCGCCCAGAAACGCGCCCACCAATCCAACGCCCCGTGGTTCCCCGCCCTCGCGCGCGCCGTCGGCAAGGACCGCGCCTCGCGCGAACCCGGGATACTCGACGCGCACGCCGGCGACTCGTGGTTCGCCTCGCACCGCCCGCAGGCGGTCGTTTTCGCGGAGTCGACCTCCGATGTCGCCCGCACGCTGCGATTCGCATCCCTCCGGAAAGTCCCGGTCACCGCGCGGGGCGCGGGCTGCGGCTACGTGGGCGGATGCGTGCCGTCCCGGGGAGGCATCGTCGTCTCGACCGCCCGGATGAACCGCATCCTCGAGATCGACCCCGCCGACGGCGTCGCCGTCGTTGAACCGGCGGTCATCACGGCCCAACTTCAGGCCGCGGTCCGCGAGAGGGGCCTCTTCTACCCCCCGGACCCCGCGAGCCTCGACGAGTGTTTCATCGGCGGCAATATCGCCACGAACGCCGGCGGCCCGCGCTGCCTTAAGTATGGCGTCACCCGCCAATATGTCCTCGGCCTCGAGGTCGTCCTCGCGGACGGCAGCCCCATCCGCGTCGGGGGACGCACGCTCAAGAACAAGACCGGCTACGACCTGGTCGGCCTATTCGTCGGCTCGGAGGGCACGCTCGGCATCGTCACACAGGCCACCCTGCGCCTCTTGCCGCATCCCCCGGCCCGCGCGGTCCTGTCGGCCGTGTTCCCCGACGCGCGCGCCGCCGGGGCCGCCGCCATGGCCGTGTTCGCGCGCGGCGTCCTCCCCTCCGCCCTCGAGATCGCCGACCGCTTCACCCTCGACGCCGCCCGCAGGCGATTCGGCGCGGGCGCCGTCCCCCCGGGCGATGCGCACATGCTGCTCCAATTCGACGGCCTTCCAGAGGCCGTCGCCGCCGAGTGCCGCTGCTCCCGCGCCGCACTGGAATCCAGCGGCGCCACTTCGATCGAGTCCGCCGACGACGAGGAACGCTGCGAGCAACTCTGGACGCTGCGCCGCGAGTTCTCCCCATCGCTCAAGGCCACCGGCCTGAAGAAGCTCAACGAAGACATCGTCGTGCCCCGCGGGCGCATCGCCGACCTCTTTGCCTTTGCCGAATCCCTCCAACAGCGGTACGGCCTGGCCGTCGCCTGCTTCGGGCACGCCGGCGACGGCAATATCCACACCAATGTCATGTACGACCCCGGCGACGAGCGCTCCGCGGCCAAGACCGGGCGCGTCCTGGACGATCTCTTTGATCGGGTGCTCGCCTGGGGAGGCGCCATCACGGGCGAACACGGCATCGGCCTCGCCAAGAAACGGTGGTGGCCCCGGGCCCTCTCGCCGCGCGTCCGCCGCCTCCACGCTGAACTCAAGGCCGCCCTCGATCCCTCCGGAATCCTCAACCCGGGCAAATTCGTGTGACTCCCGGCCAGATGAATGACCTGAAGAAGAAGCTCGGTCGCCGCTTCTGGCGCCACGGCTCCCTGCTCCGTCAGGCGCTCACCCATCCCTCGGCCCCGCACGCGGTGCGCGGCGACGACCCCGCCGACAACCAGCGGCTCGAGTATCTCGGCGACGCCGTCCTCCAGCTGCTCTGCACCGAGCACCTCTACAAGGCACACCCCGACGCGAGCGAGGGTGACCTCACCAAGACCCGCGCGACCCTCGTCAACCGCCAGGCGATGTGCTCGCTCGCGACCCGGCTCGATCTCGGCCCCCTGCTGATCATGAGCCGCAGCGAGGAGAGCAACGACGGCCGCAGCCGCCCCTCCAACTTGGCCGACGCCATGGAGGCCGTCATCGGCGCGATCTACCTCGACGGGGGATGGGGCGCCGCGCAGAAGTTCGCCGCGCGAGTCCTCGCCCCGTTCTGGGAGTCGCTTGAGACCGATGACCATGCCATGAACCCCAAGGGCCGGCTCCAGGAGGTCCTGCAGTCGATCGCCCCGGAGCCACCCACGTACCTCGTGCTCGACGAGCGCGGTCCCGGGCACGCCCGGTCTTTCACCGTCGCCGTGGAATGGCGCGGGCGGCGCCTCGCCACCGGTTCCGGCAGCAGCAAGAAAGAGGCGGAATCTAGCGCCGCAGCTGCCGCATTACGGATTCAAAACTGGCGCGGGCAACCTCCCTCAACCGCCCCAGCCGGTCCATCATAGCCGCGTCCGACTCGAACCCCGCCCGACGCGCCAGGCCCTCCCTGGCCCCGGCCGCGGCGGGCAGGCACGCGGCCGAGAGAAACTCGAAGCGCCGGTGCACCGACTCCACGTGCCGCAGCGCCGCGTACGCGTCCCGCATCGCGGCCGCCTCCGCCGGAAACTCCTCGCCCATCATCGCCAGCGCCGCCCGCAGGCGCGGCTCGGGCCTGCCCCGCCGGAGCTGCCAACACTGCACCGCGAATTCGATGTCCATGATCCCGCCGGGGCCCGTCTTGATGCGCAGCTCCGGTGCCCGGTCGCGGTCGCGCTCGGCCTCGATCCTCCGCTTGATGTCCAGCATGTGGTCGACCACCGCACCATCCCTCCCCCGCTCAAACCACAGCGGCATCACCCGCTCGAAGAACCGCGCCGCCGTCTCCCCGTCCCCCGCCGCGTGCCGGAACTTCGCCAGGGCCACGAACTCCCAGGCCTGCGCCCGCCCGCGGTAGTACCCCTCGATCTGCCCGAGGTCTGGCGTCAGCCTACCGGTCTCTCCCTCCGGACGCAGCCGCGCATCCGCCTTGTACAGGATGCCGTGCGGCGAACTCGCGGACAGAGTCCGCAGCAACTCGCGCGCCGCCTCGGGCCGCCCCCCGACAAACACCAGATCCAGGTCGCTGCCATAGCTCAGCTCCCATCCGCCGAACTTGCCCGCGGCGATCACCGCCATGTCGGGGGAGCCGATCCGATCGCACAGCCAGCGCACGCACGCCTGCGCCAACCCGGAGTGCTCGTACTCCCTGCCCTCGCCGTCGATCAGGGCGAGGGCATCCTGGATCGCGATCCGCAAACCCTGCTCCCACCGCCACGACCGCAGCGCATCCGTGTCGGATTGCGCACGGGCCTCCGCCTCGTAGTCCTCGGGGGACCGCACGTCGTCGATCCGCCCTCCCCGACAGATGGTCTCGAGCCAATCCGGGTGCGATACGAGCAGGTCCCGGAATCGCTCGCTCGCGTCAAAGAGCCTCACGAGCAACTCGAGGACGCGCGGGTTCGACACCCACGTCTCGTAGAGTTGCCCCCGCGCCCCGTATCGCTCCACGAAGCTCTCGAGGCCCGCCAGCACCCGCACCGGATCCACGAGGCCCCGCAGATGCCGCTCGAGTGTCGGCTCCAGCACCTCGAACATCTGGCGCGTCCTCGGCGATATGTTGGAGAATGCCGGCCCCTGCCTCATCCCCTCCAGGATCCTCATCCCGCCCTCGCCCAGCCAATCCCATCTCGGAGTCGGCGACTCGGGCGTGGCACGCGTCCGCACCAGTTCGTCAAAAAGCCCCCGGACTGTCTTCCGGTGCGTGTCGCACGCGGATTCGAACGCCTCCGGCGACCCGAAACCGAGGCTCCGGGCGATCCTCCACCGCGCCTCGGGATCCGCCGGGATCTCGTGCGTCTGCCGCTCGTCGACCATCTGGATCCGGTGCTCCAGGCGCCGCCAAAAAAGATACGCTTCCCGCAGCAGCCCCACCGCGCGATAAGGCAGGAGCCCGTGGCGCTCGATCGCCGCCATCGCCGCCATCGTCCCCTGTATTTGCAGGTACGCCTGCCTGCCGCCCTGCAGCAGTTGCACCACCTGGACGACGAACTCGATCTCCCGGATCCCCCCGATGCCGCGCTTCACGTCCGAATATCGCGTCACCTCATCCAACAGCTCGTTCTCGATCCGGTCCTTGATGTGGCCCACCTGGTCCAGCACCTGCTCGGACAAGTGCCTCGGGTAACAGAAGGGCTGCATCATGACTCCGAACTCGTACGCCAGTTCCTGATCCCCCGCGCAGGCCCGCGCCTTCATCAGCGCCAACCGCTCCCACACCTCCCCGAATTCCGCGTAGTAATTCTCGCACCCCTCAAGCGACCGCGCCAATGGCCCGCTGTCGCCGTCCGGTCGCAGCCGCATGTCGATCCGGAACAGGCCCCCGGACGCGGTCCGTTCCGCAAACTTCGCCACGAACAGCTTGCCCCACTCGTTGTACCACTCGTGCCGGGTCAGCCCGCCCGCCGTCTCGCCCTCCTCGCCGTACACCAGCATCAGGTCGACATCGGAGGAGTAGTTCAGCTCCCGCCCCCCGAGCTTGCCCAGCCCCAGCACGATCCAATCGCAGCCCGGCTCGCCGCGCTTCTCCGCCACCCGATCCCAGCACAGCCGCGCCACCCGGCCGATGCATTCGTCCGCGAGTTGCGAAAGCGCCGCCACCGTCTCCTCCACGGGGGCCATCTCGGCCCAGTCCCGCGCCCCGATACGCAACATCTCGCGCCGCTTGAACGCACGGAGGCGCTCCAGCGATGCCTCGAACCCACCCGCCTCCCGGAGCCATACGTCCGCGTCCGCGCGAAGTCTCCCCGGCGACCTCGGCGTCGCGTCGCGCACGGCCTCCTCAAGCCATTCCCGCCACTCCGGGTGCGCGCCGAGAGTCACCCGGGACACCGTCGAAAACTCCAGAAACGAATCCACCGCATCCGCCGACATCTGCGCCCAAGCTGCCAGAGATCACACCTGCCCGCCAGCGCGGAGTGCCACCCCGACCGCGGTGTGCCCACGCCATCCCCAGGGACCCGCGCGCTCAGACATCCGGGGGTCCCCGAAAGGCGCCCCCTTCCCGCCCCCCGGCCACGGCAACGCGATGCGCCGGCACCATCACGGACTCGCGCCGTTCCCGAGAAACCAGGATGTCGCCAGCGGATCGGTCTTGAAAAACTCAAGCAAGAGCTTCGCGACCTTCGCCCGGCCCAAAGGCGATGGGTGCGTGCCGTCGCCGGCGAGATCCTCCCGCGCCCAGACCAGTCCGTCGCCCGCCCGCGGCCTCGTGCCATCGGCCCAGAGATAGGGCCCCCAAAGCAGCACGGGCGCCCGAACCGGCCCCTTCGACGGATCGAAGGCCAGCGACGTATCGCCCCGGATCTGATCCTCTATCAGCCACCGGACCACAAAGCCCGACTCGTAGGCATACGGCTCCGGATTGAGGTTGCCCGCCGCATATCCACCATAGATGCGGCTGGCCAGATAGACGACCCGGAGGTTTGGGAATCTCGCCTTGGCGTTCTGGATCACGGCCAACGCGTCTCGCTGGAGGATCCTGCCGTGTTCCTCCAGATCGCCCCGCGGTGCCTTGTTCGCCAGCTTGATCCACGCGACTTGCACCTGCGCGCCCGTCACGCCCGCGGCCTGAATCCGCCGCATCGCCTCATGCCAGGGGCGCGCGTCGGGCGATGCCCACTCCGCCATCGCCTGCCCACCCTGCGCGCAGTCGACGATGGTCAAACACGGCGATTTGGCACGATCGGCATCCGCGATGCGTTTGAATTCCGAAAACTCTTGGGTGGCATTCGACATGCTGATCGACACCAGGACCACGCGGCCATCAGGGCCTGGCTCACCCCCGGCATCCAGCGGCCGGATCTTGGCCAGCGCCGCCTCGGCCGCCCTCCGATGCCCCTCCGGCGGCCCGTTGCGGCCCGCACCATAGAGACCGCCGTCCTCGCCTTTATACCGATCGTCTGGGCCCATGTCCGTCAGCGGTGCCCGACCGATGCTCATGCGCGGCGGGTCTTTCGGTGCCCCGCCCCCCTCGCGCCTGCGCCGGGCCTCGATCGCCAACCGAAGGTATGCCTCCTCCTCCTCGCTCAGCCCCTCGCCCCGCTGGCGCTTCTGCATCAGGCCGCGCGCTCTTTCAAAATCGATGGTCTTCCCAGCGCCCTGGCCCGGCTCGTCCGCCAGCCGCGCATCAGTTGCCGCAGAAATCGGCCACGTCGGCTCCCCTGCAATAGATCCGCCCGTGAACCATCCCGCAACCAGCAGCGCGACGGCCAAAACCTTGGCCCAACCCCTCCAGAGAATGCGCGCCCGCCCGTCTTGCATGCTGTGGAAACACCGCCGCGTCCCGGCGGTTGCGAAAAATCAAACCCCGGGAACCCGCCCGGCCGTCACCGGACCCGTTGCGGCCTGGCGGTTTCCAAGCCGCGAGCCGCCAGCAACCTCCCGGCGTCCCTGCGCGTGCATCCAATTTTCGAACTAGACATCATGCCCCGCGTGCGGGGCACCACCTGGGGTGAAAATGTAGCCCATCTGGTCCGGCGGCTGCCGGAGATCGTTCGATCCGCCCGCGGGTCCACGGTCTGGCGACCGTCGCTACGAATTCTCGAGTCTGTGGCGGCCAAACGCTCGCGCGTTCGGCTACGGGATGCGATGCGGAAATCTTCGGGTCAGTGTCCCACGATCACCCTGGCGCCCCCATCACCCGACGCCCCGGCGTCCCGATCCTCCAGCTTGCGCCAGATCGCGCCATAGAGCGCAACGACGCCGAAGCAGGCCAATGGGATCGCGAAACCGATGCGCATGCCCCCCCGATCCGCGATATAGCCCATCAGCGGGGTCATGATGGCCCCGCCCACGATCGCCATCACGAGCAAGGACGCGCCCAGCTTCGTGTGCTCACCCAACCCCCGTATGCTCAGCGCGAAGATGGTCGGGACCATGATCGACATGAAGAAGAAACTCGCCATCAGGGCGACCACGCCCGTCCAGCCGCCGGCCGCCATCGCCACCACCATCAGGACCGCGTTGATCACGGCATAGCCCGCCAGCGCCCTCTCCGGCCTCATGAAGCCGACCACGGCGCTCCCGGTCAGCCGCCCCAGCGTGAACAGGAAGAACGCGCCCGCCTGCCACTTGCCCGCCGCCTGGTCGCTCAGGCCATCGACGTTCACCACCGCGTAGTTGATGAAGAAACTGAATATGCCGGTCTGCGCCGCCACGTAGAGAAACTGCGAGAGCACGCCCATCGTAAAATGGGCGCGCCGGATCAGCGGCTTTGTCGCCTTGCCCTCCGCTTCCGGCCGAAACTCCTCCTCGGCGCGAAGGTCCGGCACATCGGCGAACCCGAAGACCACGATCAGGATCGTCACGGCGATGCCGATGCCCAGGTACGGGATCTTCAGCTGCTCGTTGCTGACGTTCACCTGATGCGTGGCGGACAGGATGATCACGCTGCCGATGAGCATCCCGGTGATCCAGCCGATGCCGTTGCAGGTCTGGGCCAGATTGATGCGCGTCGCCGCGCTCGCAGGCGGCCCGAGCACCGTCGTGTAGGGGTTGGCGATGGTCTCCAGGCACGCCAGGCCCGTCGCGATCAGGAACAGCCCCGCCAGGAATGCCCCGTAGGTGTTGATCTGCGTCGCCGGAACAAACCAGAACGCCCCGGCCGCCGTCAGCACCAGGCCAATCAGGATCCCAGCCTTGTATCCGAAGCGCCTCGCCAGCATCCCCGCGGGCAACGCCATCAGGAAATACCCCATGTAGAACGCGTTCTGCACGAACCCCGACTGGAACTTCGAGATGCTCAGGGAGTTCTGGAAGTGCTTGTTGAGGTTGTCCAGAAGCCCGCTGCAGAATCCCCACAGCAGAAACAGCGAACAGACGAGGACGAACGTCAGGACGTGGCCCCTGCCATCGGAGGTTCGGAACATTTCCTTGATGCGGCCCATGATGGCGACTCCCTTCCCGGCGATTGGCCGCGGCCCTCAGGCCGCCGCGGTCCGCGCGCCATGCGACTTCACCCGCGACCCGACAAAACCGTAGTACGCCACGTACAGGTAGCAGGCCAGCGGCACGACGTAGGCCAGCGCGATGCTGTGCGTCCGGTCGCTGATCAGGCCCATGATGGGCGTCAGCGCGGCCCCGCCGATGATCGCCATGACGATCATCGATCCGCCGATCTTCGTGTTCGGCCCCAGCTCCTTGATGCCCAGCGCGAATATCGTCGGGAACATCACGGACATGAAGAAGCTCGTCAGGAAAACGCACCACATCCCAAACTCGCTCGGCATGGCCACCCCGACGGCCACGAACACCACGTTGACCAGCGAGAACCAGCCCATCAGCGCCCCGGGGCGGATGTACTTCATCGCCCAGGTCCCAAAGAACCTGCCCACCAGAAACGCCACCAGCGTCCCCGTCAGGAAATACCCCGCCGCCTTCTCGTCACGCCCCGTGTTGTCCTGGACGTACTGGATGAAGAAGCTCCACGTGCCGACCTGCGCGCCGACATAGAGAAACTGCGCCAGCACGCCCTGCACGAAATGCCCGTGCCGGAACAGTTCCGCAAAGCTGCCCCTCTCACCCCCGCCGTCCGAGGCCGTCTCCTCGGACGTCTTCGGGAACTTCGTCAGGGCCAACAGCACCGCCCAGGCCAGCACCACCAGACCCAGGATCATGTACGGCTGCACCACCCGCATCGTCTCCGTGGCCAGGTACAACTCTTTATCGGCCGGCGCCATCGCGGCCAGCTGCTCCTTCGAATGCTCGATCCCAGAGAAAATGAACAGCGTCCCGATCAGCGCCCCGGAGATCGCCCCGAACGGGTTGAAGGCCTGCGCGAGATTCAGCCGCCGCTCCGACTCGTGCGGGTCGCCGAGGGTCGCGATGAACGGATTGGCGCCCGTCTCCAGGAATGACAGGCCCGTCGCGATCACGAACAGCGCGAAGAGAAAGAAGCTGTATTCGCGCACCATGGCGGCGGGATACATCAGGAACGAGCCGATGCCGTAAAGCACGAGCCCGAGCACCAGCCCCCACTTGTAGCTGAACCGCCTCATGAACATCGCCGCGGGTATCGCCACCAGGAAATAGCCCATGTAGAATGCCGACTGCACCAGCCCGGCCTGGAGGCGGTTCAGCTCGAAGGATTTCTCGAACTGCTTGATCAGGACGTCGTTCAGGTTGTTCGGGATGCCCCAGAAAAAGAAAAGGGCCGTCACCAGGACAAACGGGATGACGTTGCTCGACGCGGTGACCAGATGGTGCTCGTGCGGGTGCTTCTCGGCGCTCATTGGGCGCTTGTAGCCAACCGGGCCGCCATGGAAAGCCTATTCGCGGGCCGCGCGCACGCCTCCCCAGATCGGCCCGCCACGGACGCGCGCCCCGCCCCGTCCGCCCGAGGGCCATCCGCCCACACAAACCCCAGGAGACCGCAAGACAACCTCGACTTCCGCCGGGAGAACCAACACACTTTTGCCCCAAGCCAACCCCCAACGAGCCCATGCGCCCGAAAAATCCCGCCCCCCACAAGGCGCGGCCCAACCGCGGAGGTCCCATGCGGACAGATCATCTCGGAACCCTACTGATCCTTGCTCTCGCTCCACTCGCCGCCCCGATATCACCCGCGCAGGACAACCTCCCTCCCGGGGACAATTATCGCAACGAGGCACAGGAGCAGCGCGACCCCAGGATGGCGTGGTGGCGCCAGGCCAAGGTCGGCGTCCTATACCGCTGGGGGCTGTTCTCGGTCCCCGCGGGAAAACGCGGCGACAAGACCATCGGCGGCGGACCCGAGTGGATGATGTTTAACGACAAGATCCCCGTCGCCGAATACAGGCAATACGCCAAACAGTTCGCCGCCGCCAAGTACGATCCCGACGCCTGGGCGCGCCTCGCCAAGGACTCGGGCGCCGGCTACCTGATCATGAGCGCCAAGGACCTCGACGGATTCGCGCTCTTCGATTCGGCGGCCACCGACTGGGATGCCAAAAATGCCGCGGCCTGCGCCCGCGACCTCGTCAAACCCATGACCGACGCGGCCAAGAAACAGGGCCTGCGGCTCGGCCTGCACTACTGCCAATCCCAGGACTGGGTCCACCCCGGGGGCGGCATCAAGGAGGACAAGAGCTGGGATCCCGCGCAGGCCGGCGACTTCAACGCGTTCTTCAAGAAGATCGCTGTCCCCCAGGTCAAGGAGCTCTTGTCCAACTACGGCGAGATCTCCGTGATGTGGTGGAACGAGGGCGTCAAACAGAGCAAGGAGCAATCAGTCGAACTCCTGACGGCGATGGTCCAGGCCCAACCGAAGATCGTGATGAACAGTCGCCTCAACCACTACCGCGGCGATTTCTACTCGATCAGCGGCACCATGCCACCCTACGTCCTTCCCCACGACTGGGAATATCACGTCCCCCTGAACGACAGCGCCGGGTTCAAGAAGGACGAGAACAGGTGGAAGGATACCGCCGTGCTGATCCAGCGGATGGCCGAGGCCGCCTGCAAGGGCGGCAATTTCCTCCTGATCGTTGGCCCGGATGGCGAGGGCAGCGTCCCCCCCCAGGCCGCCGACCGGATGCGCGCCCTGGGCGCATGGCTGAAGGCCAACGGCGATTCCATCTACGGCACCTCGTCCGGCGCGGTCAGTTTTCAATCTTGGGGTGGCAGCACCCAGAAGGCCCGAAAGGGTGGCCACACCCTGTTCCTGCACGTGATCAAGTGGCCCGCGGACGGCGCGCTCAACGTCCTGGGCCTTCGCAGCGTGCCCACCTCGGCGACCGTCCTCCTCACGGGTGAGAAACTCGCCCCAGAGATGGGCGCCGATGGCGTCACGATCAAGCTGCCCGCCACCCCGCCAGATGCCGCGGACACCGTCATCAAACTCGAGATCGATGGCGAGCTCTTCGCCGATAAGCCGCCCGCGTCCCAAGACGAGAAGGGGCAGATCAAACTCGAGGCCCCCGATGCCTCGATCACCCGTGGCGTGCCCGGCGAGGGCCTCCGCTTCGAGTTCCGCGACAACCACCTCAACCTCGCCGGCTGGGATAAGCCCGCCGACTGGGTGAGCTGGCGCTTCTTCGTCCGCGACGCCGGCGATTTCAAGATCGAGGCCCTCATGTCCTCCGAGCGCGAGAGCGCCTTCCGCATCGACGTGGGCGAGGAATCCGTCTTTCCCGTGGTCCCGGGCGGCGGTGACTTCGGCAAGTTCAAGACGCTCGACCTCGGAGAGATCAAGCTCGCCGCGGGCTACAACGATCTGTCCCTGAAACCCATCGGCCAGACGTGGAAGCCCATCAACCTGCGCCGCCTCATCCTCACTCCAAAAAAATAGCGGCCCAGACGATCGCGCGGCCCGCCCGCGATCCGACAGGCGCGCGGGGCGGCGACAGGCGCGGGCTTTCCATAGGCTCAAAACGGCGTAGACTCACCGCGATGCCATGAAGCAAAGGGGCCAGGCAAGGGATAAGCGCAGCCGGACGCCGCGCCTCGCGGTGACGCTGCTCGGCATCGCCGCGTGCGCCGCGACCGGTTGGTTCCTGGGCTCGCGCATCCCCACCGGGCCCGAGCGGGTGCTTCAGGAGCGCCCGGCCGACCGCGATGCCAATCGCGCCGCCCGCGATGCCGCGACGCGCGTACGCGCGACCCGGGACCGCCATCAGGCAGCGTCCGAAGTCCCCCCGCCAGGCGCGCTTCCCGGCGAGGCCATCCTGCGCTTCGCCTCCGACGAGGCCCTGCGCCGTTTCCTCGCCGACCCGCCCAAGGGCCTCCGTATCCTCGCTTCCGAGCCCCGCCTTCGCGCCGTCCGCGTGGGACTCGATGACCCCGCGGCACTGGCATCCCTGCGCGACACGGGCGACGCCGCCGCCGAATTCAACTTCATCGTGTCGGTCCCCGAGATTCCCGATCCAGACAAGGTGGAGGCCATGGGTCCCGCCGCCC
>JADLBR010000491.1 GCA_020847615.1 Verrucomicrobiia bacterium | reverse complement strand
GTGCTGACGAGGTGGTGGACTTGGGCGAAGCTCTGCCGCTCGGCGAGGCGGGTCACTTCGACGGAACCGTAGGCGCAGACGCGCCCGAGGTCGTTGCGTTCAAGGTCGGTGATCATGACCAACTCGGCGCGCTCCTTGTCGCTGGCGACCAGTTCCTCGGCGGCGCGGTGGTCCAGTGAGGGTTCCTTAAAGCGGGGCCGGGTTCCCTTGATGGGTCGGGTCTCGACGACGGGTCCGGCGGTCCGGAGGAAGAGCTCGGGTGACGCCGACACGATCGTGCGGCCGGGCGCTTCCAGGAACGCGGCGAAGGGCGCGGGGGAAATCGTGCGCAGGCGGGAGAACAATGCCCTGGGGCAACCGGCGAAGGGGGCGCGGATTGTCCGCGTGAGGTTCACCTGATAGACATCGCCCGCCCGGATGTAGTCGTGGATGCGGCGAACGCGGGTGTGAAACGCATCGGGCGACAGGGTGGATTGCGGGGCGCCGACGCGGGCTCCCTCGCGCGAGGATCGCCACGCCGATTCGGGAAGGACTTCGACATGCTCGTGGAGCCCGAACCAGAAATCCCCCTCGTAGGTGAAATAGCCGACCGCGGCGCGGCCGGGGAGATGATCGGGGCAACGGGCGGCGGGATTCGGGCCGAGGAACTCCCGCAAGAGGGGCCAGTCGGCGCGGGTGCCGGCGATCGAGGACACGGGTTCCCCGGCGACGAGGATGGCTCGGCCACCGCCGAGGGGCAGGTCCGTCTCAATCCAGGCGTGCAACTTCTTGGCGGAGGGCATCGCTGGAGAACTCCGGTGCCACGAGGGCAAGGCTGAGGCGAGCGGGGGTGAGCACGGCGTTCGCGACATCACGGACATCGGCGGCGGTGACGGCCTCGATCTGGCGGACGAACTCGTCGGGCTGGATGACGCGGCCGAAGGCGAGGAGCGACTCGGCGATCCAGTTGGCGTGCGCGGATGAGCCCTCGAGGCCGAGAAGCATCGTGCCGATCGCATAGTCCTTGGCGCGCCGGAGTTCGCGGGGGCTGGCGCTCCTGTGACGGAGGCGACAGATCTCTCGGACGATGAGGCGAAGTGCGGCGGGGGTGCGCGATGGCTCCAGTCCGGCCGCGATGTGAAGGAGGCCGTCGTCGCTCAGGTGCGCGACCGCGGAACTGATGGCGTAGGCGAGCCCCCGCTTCTCGCGCAACTCCTGAAAGAGCCGGGAGCTCATGTTCTCGCCGAGCATGACGCTCAGGAGGCGGAGGGCAAAGCGGCGGGAATCGTGGCGGGAAAAGGAGCGAATGCCGATGGCCAGGTGGGCCTGCTCGATCTCCTTGCTGAGGAGGTTGAATCGGGGCCGGGACTGTGCCTTGCGTGCGGGGCGATGCCGCGGCCTGGGGCCGGGGCGCCAAAGGCGGCGGGTGGCCGCGAGAAGCTCCAGGACCCGGGGATGCTCGACGGAGCCGGCGGCGGCCACGATGGTGTTGGACGCGCGATAGTTCCTGGCCCGGAAATCGACCAGCCGGGAGCGCGAGATACCGCGGACACTCTCGACGGTGCCCGTGATGGGGCGCCCGAGGGGATCGTTGGGCCATAGGGTCGCATTGAGCAACTCTTCGACGTGGCTGGCGGGCTGGTCGAGGATCATCAGGATCTCCTCGCGGATCACATCGCGCTCGCGCTCCACCTCGCGCGGGGGCAGGGATGCGGCCAAGAACATGTCGGTGAGGACATCCAGCAGGAGGGGCAGGTGCTTGGATTGGGCCCTCGCGTAATAGCAGGTGCTCTCTTCGCCGGTGGAGGCGTTGAGGTAGCCGCCGACCCCTTCGACGGCCTCGGATATCTGGCGGGCGTTCCGGCAGGGCGTGCCCTTGAAGAGGAGATGCTCGAGGAAATGCGCGGCACCGCACTCGGCACGGCCCTCGAACCGCCCGCCGGTGCCGGCCCAGATGCCGACGGTGACGCTGTCCGAGGCGGGCAAGTGGGCGGTCGCGACCGTGAGGCCCGAGGGGAGTCGGCTGACTTTACAATCCAGCATGTTCGTTTTTCCTATCAGTGGCAGGTGAGGCAAGAGTGAATTCTCGTCTGGGTTGACCGAAAGGCGATGCGGGGATCGGATGACACGCGGATATTACACCTCTCGAACCGGGAGGAAACTGAATAGGGTGATTTTCGGGTGCCCGTCCGGGACTCCCCGGGCGGGCATGGCCTTGGCGCATGGGCTGGGTGAGCACGTGGGCCGATATGAGGAGATCGCCAGCGCATTCGCGGACAGGGGCGTGGAGGTGTGCGGGGTGGACCTGCCGGGCTTTGGTCGCTCGACGGGGCGGCGGGGGCATTTCTCGGGGCTCTGGGAGGCGATCGTGGTGATCCTAGAGATGGCTGAGTTCTTGCGCGGGCGGCTTCCGCCAGGGGCACCACTGGGGATCGCGGGCCACTCTTTCGGGGCGTTCCTGTCGCTGGCGTTCTTGGGGCGGTTCCCGGATGTCTTCACATTCGCGTGGATCAGTTCGCCGCTGCTGGAACCGGGGCGCAATGTCGGGAAGTGGAGGCGTCGGGTGGCGCTGGCTGCTGAGCCATGGTTGCCATGGATCCGTCTGGACAACGGCGTGCGATCGGAGGCGTGCTCGCGCGATACGGAAGCGCTCGAGCGCCTTCGGGCGGATGGGCTGATGCACAGGAAGGTGTCGCTTCGTCTCGGGCGGATGCTCATCGACGAGGCCGAGGCGGTTCGCCTGAGACCGCTCCAGGGCGACCTGAAGCTCCTCATGACACAGGGCCTAGCGGATAGGGTATGCCCGCCGGAAGTGGGGCGACGGTACTTTGAAAGCATCGGCCTGCGCGACAAGCGGCTCGAGGAGTTTCCCGGGTTGCTCCACGAACCGTTTCGGGACGTGGGGGGCGAGGTCGTCCTGCGGGTGGTCGGGGAGTGGCTGGACGGGCTGCTGGGGGCATGGGCCGCGGGGATGTCCGTCCGGAGCAGGTCCAACGGACAGAATCGGGCAGCCTCCTAGGAATCTGTCGGACTTTGTGCGACAGATTCCTCTGTCAAAACCGCCTTCTATTTAATAGCAAGGAACTTACGGAAGAGCATCCCGGTGCCAGACATTGGCGCAAGAGTGGTTCTACACCCACAATCGCTCCATTGTAACTATCTAGAAATCAGGCGGTTTTGCTTTCTAGCAGCCTGTCGGACTTGGTAAAGTCCGACAGGCTGCTAGTTTGGGATGCGGCGATTGAGCATGTTGGTGGCGCTGGCGGTGTCTTGAGGGACGACGATGAGGGAGGGGTGCGCGGGGGTGGCGCCCTCGTTGCGCATCCGGGCCAGGTCGATCGTGGCGGAGGTTGTTGGGATATTGGTGGGCGACGCGAGGTCGATGGCGAGAGGACCCTTCGACCTGAGAGGGGCGCCGTTGGTTTGGGCCACGAGCAGGGACGGCGGTATCATGCTCCGGATGACACCGACGAGTTCGCTGGCAGACTGGCTGGCACGCAGGGCCGGGCTGCCCAGAGTGCGGCCATCGGAATCGAGCAGGACAAGAGACGGCAGGGAGCCGACCCCGTGATTGCTGCGGATCTGGCGGTTGCGGCGCTCGGCGGCGGCATCCGTCGAAAGGCCGGGCGCGGGGATCCGCGCGAGGACCAGCTGGCGGGCGGAAAACTCGGCAAAGGTGGAGTTGGATTCGAGGTCGGGTAGGATGTTCTTGCGCCGGGAGGAGGATGCGGGCGCATCGAAGAGGATGAGGATGGGGCGTCGGCCCGCGAGTCCGGCGGCAAGTGCGGCATCGTAGCTGTCGTGCCTCGCGGGAGGGGAATTTTCCGTGGCCAAGAGGGGGATGGCGCCGATGCCGGCGAGCAGGAGTATGCGTGGCGGTCGCATCCGGGGCCTATCGGGTCTCCAGCAGCGTGACGAAGAACTGCGAGAAGGCGCCGAGGAGGCCGCGGAAAGAATACGCGACCTGCCTGCCGCCATCGACCGTGTGGAGCCAGCCGACGTTCAGATTGTGCTCGAGCTGCCGGTGGATGAAGGCCAGCCATGCAGCGCGCGCGCCTTCGGGCTCTGAAAGATCGGGCCGCGCCATGGGGGCGACGTCGTTGAGGCGGAGAAGTTCGAGGTGCGCGCCGAGAAGGGCGTCGGACGCATCGGCGGACAGGCATCGCCAGAGGCAGACATCGGGGGCCGTTTTCAGGCCATAGGGCAGGGGGTAATTCCAGGTCATCCAATGGCGGCCATCCTGTCCCCATGACGAGACGGCCGAGTAGGTGAGGATCCACGGTCCCTGTGATATCCAGCCCAGGGTGACGAGGTGCCGGTGATCCGGGGCGATGAGGAAGCGGAACACCTGGGATGGCTCTCCGGGGTGGAGTTCGCAGTCGTCGATGATCTCGAATCCCTGCTCCTCCCACTCTTTGGATCGGTCGCGCAGCTCGGCGAATTCGGCGGCGTAGGTGAGCGTCGGGGACAGCTCGCGGTGGCGCGCGACCCGGACCTTCAGGAGACCGTGGGTCATCTGCACGAGCGGGAAGGCGAGCCATGCGACGGCGGCGATTGCCCCGAACCACGGGCTTGCGCTGAACCAGGCGACGCCGATCCCCATGGCAAGGGCGAAGGCGGGCACCGAGGCGCGCCGGGCGAGCGTCGATGATGCCTGGGACAGGCCCGCGGCAAAAAGGAACATCGCGATCGCGAAAATCGCGCCACCGCTGGTCCAGAGGTCGCCGGATGGATCGAGGGGTGTCACGTGGGCGATTTTCCGTTCTTGGAAATGCCGATGCGGCGGAAGAAGGTCTCTAGCTGGCGGGTATCGAAATCCCCGAGCACGTGCCCGGCGACCTCGAGGGTGGGGACGCGGCTTTGCCCGGACAGGCGCTGCATTTCGCGGGCGGCCATCGGATCGACCTCGATGTCGATCGCGTCGTATTCGAAGCCGTGGGTGTCGAGCCAGCGGCGCGCCTCGTGGCACCATCCGCACCAGGATTTTGTGAACAGGCGGATCTTGGGATTGCTCACGGCAAGAATATCGCGCCCCTCAGCGGCGATGCAAGTTCTTGGGCAGCGCGCGCTCCTGAGCGGCGCTGAGGGTTCGGATGCCGCGGCGCGCGAGGGTCAGCATGGCGGCCAGCTGCCGGTCGGAGAAGGTCGCCTCCTCGCCGGAGCCCTGGATCTCGATGAACTGGCCGCGGCCCGACATGACCACATTGAAATCGACCTCGGCGGCGCTGTCCTCCGCGTAATCGAGGTCGAGCAAAGGGCGCCCGTCGACGATGCCGGCGCTGACGGCGGCGACGGAATCGCGGAGCGGCCAGGACTCCAGCAGGCCGCGGTCCCGGAGACGGCCGCAGGCGAGCGCGAGCGCGACGTAGGCGCCGGTGACGGCCGCGGTGCGGGTCCCGCCGTCGGCCTCGAGGACATCGCAGTCGACCCATAGGGTGCGCGGACCGAGTCGCTCAAGGTCGGCGATGGCGCGCAGGGATCGTCCGACAAGGCGCTGGATCTCCTGGCTCCGCCCATCGGGTCGGCCCCTCGTGACGTCGCGGGCCTTCCGCGGTTCGGTCGAGTACGGCAGCATGGAGTATTCGGCGGTGATCCACCCACCGGATGTGCCCTGTTCCTTCATCCACCGTGGGACGGCCTCCTCGAGAGTGACGGCGCAGATGACGGATGTTTTGCCGAACGAGCAGAGCACCGAGCCGAGGGCGCGCGGGGCGACATCCTTGCGGAACGTGACGGGGCGCGTGGCGTCAGGCCTGCGGCCGCGAAAGCGCTTCATTTTCTTGGGCATGGGGGATGTGCCGATCCTGGGGCTTGCGTTCGGTGACACTGAGGGTGGCTTCAGTGCGCGGGTGCCTGGACGTAGGGCAGGGAGGCGGCGACGCGATCGACGTCTGTGGCGCCATCGAGAAGTTGCGCGATGGGATCCCACTCACCGGCGAGGAGGGCGGCGCGGGCCGACTCGCGGATGTCGAGGGGGAAGGTCATCCCTCCGATGGCGAGGGACTTCTGCCTGAGGTCGATGGTCAACTCCTTGGACGGATCGGCCTGGACGATCGTGGCGATGGAGGCGATGTCGGCGCGGGAGGCGCTGACGCATGGCATGCCCAGCGTCGTGCTGTTGCCAAAGAAGATCTCTGCGAACCCCTCGGCGACGATGGCGCCGAAACCGGCGCGGCGAATGGCCTGCGGTGCGTGCTCGCGCGAGCTGCCGCAGCCGAAATTGTTCCCGGACAGGAGGATCGAGGCGCCGGCGAAGCGGGGGTCGTTGAGCGGATGCGGGCGAGGGCGCCTGGCCTCGTCGAACCGCACGTCGTAGAACATGTATTCGCCGAGGCCATCAAACGTGACGCACTTCATGAAACGCGCCGGGATGATGCGGTCCGTATCGATGTCGTCGCCCGGGATGGGGACGCATCGGCCAACGACTTGGGAGATCTTTTGGAGTGGCATGGCTACCGAAGACAGGGGTTGGGGTGCGGGTGTCAGGGAGTCTGAAAAACTTCTCGGGCGTCGGAGACCTCTCCGGTGATGGCGGCTGCCGCGACCATGAGCGGGCTCATGAGGATCGTGCGTCCGGTGGGGCTGCCTTGGCGGCCCTTGAAGTTCCGGTTGCTGGAACTGGCGCAGAGTTCGTCGCCAACGAGCTTATCGGGGTTCATGGCGAGGCACATCGAGCAACCCGCGTCCCGCCAGTCGAAGCCGGCATCCCGGAATACCCTGTCGATTCCTTTCTCCGCGAGGAGGCGTCCGACAGCCTGCGAGCCTGGCACCGCGATGGCCCGGACGCCGGGCGCGACCTTGCGCCCTTTGAGATGCCGCGCGACCTCGACAAAATCATTGAATCGCCCGTTGGTGCAGGAACCTAGGAACGCGACGTTGATGGGGATGCCGCGGACGGGTTGGCCGGCGCGGAGTTTCATGTGGGCGAGGGCCTCTTCGACGGAGGCGCGCTCGGCGGCAGGCACGCCGTCGGGTCGCGGGATGGTCTCATCGATGAATACGGCCTGTCCGGGGTTGATGCCCCAGGTGACGGTGGGGCGGATTTCCTCGGCGCGGAATTCGACGACGTCGTCGTAATGGCAACCGGGATCGGACGCGACCGCGCGCCAACGGGCGACGGCCCTGTCCCAGTCGGCGCCTTTCGGGGCGTGGGGGCGACCCTTGAGGTAGGCGAAGGTCTTCTCGTCGGGGTTGACGTAGCCGACGCGGGCGCCGCCCTCGATGGACATGTTGCAGACCGTCATGCGGTCTTCCATGGAGAAACCATCGAAGACGTCGCCGCCGTACTCGTAGGCGAACCCCGTGCCGCCGTTGACGCCGAGCGTGCGGATGATGTGGAGGATGACGTCCTTGGAATAGACGCCCGGGCCGAGGCGACCGCTGACATTGAGGCGGCGGACCTTGAGGGGCGAGAGGGCCATGGTCTGCGTCGCGAGGATGTCGCGCACCTGGCTTGTGCCGATGCCGAAGGCGACGGCGCCGAAGGCCCCGTGGGTCGATGTGTGCGAGTCACCGCACGCGATGGTCGTGCCCGGCTGCGTGATGCCCTGCTCTGGGCCGACGATGTGGATGATGCCCTGGTGGCCGGAGGCGATGTCGAAGTAGGTGATGCCAAAATCCCGGCAGTTCTTGCGGATCGCCTTGATCATCTCGTCGGCCAAGGGATCGGCGAATGGCTCGTTGCGCTCGTCGGTCGGGACGATGTGATCCACGGTGGCGAAGGTGCGGTGGGGGAAGCGGACGCCGAGGCCGAGCTCGCGGAGCATGGCGAACGCCTGCGGGCTGGTGACCTCGTGGATCAGGTGGGTGCCGATGAAGAGCTGCGTCTGGCCATTGGGGAGCCTGCGCACGGAATGCGCCTCCCAGACTTTCTCGAACAACGTCTTTCCATTAGCGCTCATGGTTGGCCTCTATTTTGAAGCCGAGAAACCTACGGCAAGGCGGCGTCCGGGGCAACGGAAAATGGGGGCCTGAAAAGCGGGCGGAGCTACGGGGTGCTGACCGCCGCGAGGCCGGCGTCGATGTACTGGCCTCCGGTCTTCTGGCGGCAGTGGATCGCGATGATGTTCTTGCCGGGCCTGAGGGTCGCGGCGGCTGCGGGGGAGATCGGGAACAGCTCGTAACTCGTCGCATAGCCGGCGACGTGAGTGGCGGGCACGCCGTTGATGAACACCTCGGCGTCCTCGTCATGGTGCAACCAGAGATGGAGATTGGCGTAATCGGCCGGCTGCAGATCGAATTCGCGGCGCAGCCAGATCTCCTGGGTCCTCCACTCGGTGTTGACCGCCGCGCCCGGGGTGGAGCGGGTGCCGAAACCCGACTTGCCCTTCTGCCATGCGGACGCGTCAAAGGTGGCCGCGGCCCAATCCATTGGGGGCGCCATGGTCGTGTAGCGCCATTCGGTGGGCGTTTGATCGGCGGCAGGGACGACAATGGTAACTTCCGGGGGCTTTGGGAAGGGGGCCCAGTCGGTGGCGCGGGTGATGTCGCGGGAGGACCATTTCTTCCAGAGGTCATCGTTGTACAGCAATTTGAGGAATATGCCGCCCACGACGGAGCGGGCCTGGAAGCCGCGCTTCTTGGCCGAGTCGGTCTCGTACCAATCGGTCATGGGGACCCGGTCTGGCGTCTGGGTCAGGAACCGCATGACGGGGCCGAGCAGCGCATCGAAATCGGCGCGCTCGCCGGTGAGGGTGGCCGTCCAGAGAATCCAGTCGAGTTTCGTGTAGGCCTTGCGGCTGTCGAGCGGCAGGCCGAACTCGTTCTGGGTCTTACGGTAGAAAGCCATCTCCTTCCTGAGGGCGGCATCCGGGAAGAGATCGAGGCCGAGGATGCGGTCCCAGACGAGATTGTACTTCTGGCTCCATGTGTCCGGCTGGTCAAAGGCGAGGCGGAAGTGGTCGCCGTCATCGGCCTCTTTGACCCACCGCGTGGCGAACTCCTTGGCTAGGCGTGTGAACTCTTCGGCGCGCGCGGCCATCCCCTGGGCGCGGCAGAGCTGCGCGTAGGCGGCGAGGCCGCAGATGGCCTTGGCCGAGAGGTTGACATTGTGCGCGAGGTGGCCCGCGAAGTCGTCGGTGCAGAGCTGGTTTTCGGGATCGAAGCCCTTGTCCTTGAGGTAGGCGGCCCAGCGCTCGATGGTGGGCCAGTATCGCGCGGCGAATTCGGCGTTGCCCTCGATGCGGGCAAGGGCGGCCAGCAGGATGAGCATGTTGCCGGTCTCCTCGACGGGCATCTGGCGGTCCTCGGTGACCTCGCCGCCGCCGTAGCGCTGCTTGTTGGCGTGGGGATACCGCCCGAGATCGTGTGGGGCGAACGGGAATTTCCAGCGTTGTGAGGAGGCGTAGTCCATGATCGGAACCAGCATGGTTTTCGTGAGGGAGGGGCCGAAGAGCAGGAACTGTGGCGCCATGGGGTACATCACATCGACCGTGCCGATGCACCCGTTGGAGAAATTCTCCTTGGAGAAGGAGAGTGGGGCGCGGCGGGCATCGGCGACGAACTTGTTGGCGCCGAAGCATTGCCGGTAGGCGAGGGCCCCCAGCCGGGCGTAGTCATTGCCGCCGGTCCTTCGGAGGTCGGCCATGAGCTCGTCATCGAATGCGCCACAGGCCCTGAGCTGCGCGGGGAATTCCTCGGACGCGCGGGCGAGGAGGGTGGCGGCGTCGGCGCCATCGCGTCGCCAGTAAGGCCTGAGGTTGGTCTTGAAATACTGGATCGAGTAGATGTCGTCGTAGGCGAGGATGGCCCAGCGCGTGCGGGTTTCGGCGGCGACTTCCCCTAGATCGAGCGCGAGGGCCAAGACAGGCTGACCGTCGGCAGGGGCGCGCGGCTGCCGGTCATCGATCGACCCGGGAAGTGAGCCGGATGAAGCGAATGCGTCGCGGGTCTCGGAAGCCGCGCCGATCGCGTGCGCGGGGCGCTGGTCTGCGTTGGCCGAGAGATAGAGGTATCCCCAGTCGATGCGGAGATCGTCGCCATTTCGGGCGAGCACGGGCTGGTCCTCGGAACCGGCGCGCAGTGTCACGAGGCCGGGTATGCGCTCCTGGGACCAGGCGACCCGTTGGGTGGGGACGTCGACGGCGATCTCGGTCGAGGCATCGACGTGGACCGAGACCGCGTGCGCGCGGCCGTCGGTCGCGCGGGCGCCCCAGATGAGATAGACCGTGGGCCGAGAGAGCACGTCGATGTCATGGGGGAGGGCGGGTTGCAGGAAGGTGAGCGTGATGCGCACTCCGGAGCCCTCGTACTCGCAGACCGTGCGCGTCGGCAGTATCCGGAGGCCGATCTGGGGCAGGGCGGGGAGGGCGGCGGGGTCCGCGCCCATGAGCCGAAAAGCCTTGCCGTCGATCCGCGCGAGGGAGGTGAGGCGGTGCGGTTTCCCGGTCCAGTGGGTGGTCGGGGCATCCGCGAGGCGATCTGCGGCGGACCAGATGCTGAAGTACGGGTCGCAGGCGACGAGCGGCACGGCAGGGGCGCGTTCCCCGATGGGCGCGGGTTCCTGGGCACTGACGGCCGAGGCTGCGCCCAGCGCGAGTGCGGCTGCCGCGACGAGGGTGGTGGCGATGCGTTCGGGTCTTGGGTTCATCGGGTACCTCCTGTGCCGAGATCGGTTCGGCCATCCGAGGTTGACGCAAGCGCCGGGCGAGGACAAGGGCGGGGGCATGCGTGCAAGTGTCAGGATCATGTCTGAAAATCTCATTGGGGGAAGGGAGGGGCGCCGCTGGCGGTTTCGCGGAGATGGTCTAGTCTCCGCGCGTGAGGGTGAGGTTTGGCGCGGTGGCGTTCGTGTTCTTGCTCGCGGCTGGTGTGTCGCTGGGCGTGGCGGTGCCTCACGATTTCTCCGAGGAGATTGAGCCGATCCTAGAGAACCACTGTTTTGGTTGCCATGGGGATGGCGCGAGGAAGGGAGGGGTTTCGCTGGACGGGTTTCGGGATGACCCGAAGCACCTGGGGGATGTCGAACTGTGGTATCGGGTGTGGCGGATGCTGGACGCGCAACTGATGCCCCCGGCGAAAAAGGAGCAACCATCGCCCGAGGAGCGGAGGCGGGTGCAGGATTGGATCGTGAGGTCGGTTTTTCGCGCGGATGCGGCGAGGCCCGATCCGGGGAGGGTGACCATCCGGCGGCTGAACAGGGAGGAGTACCGGTACACCATTCGCGACCTGCTGGATGTGGACTTCGACGCGGGCGAGGCCTTTCCGGCGGACGACACCGGCTATGGTTTCGATACCGTCGGGGATGCCCTTGCGGTCTCGCCGCTGCTTCTGGAGAAGTACCTTGACGCGTCCCGTGAGATCATTCGGAAGTGGCGGGAGACGATCCCGCCGCGCGCGCCGGTGGCGAGGATCGCGCCGGACGCGTTCAAGGGGGGCGACGGGCAGACGGCGAGACGGCTGCCTTTGGGGGAACCGCTCGAGGTGCGCGCGGTCCACGACTTTGAACAGGGCGGGCGTTTTCGTGTCAGGATCGAGGGCCCGGTGGATGGCGAGAGGCTGGAATACCCGATGGCCTACAAGAAGTGGTTTGGCGAAGGGCCGGCACCCTCGGACCCCCGCGCGCGGGAAGAGGTCGCCCGCAGGGCGCTGCGGGGGTTTGCGGAGCAAGCGCTCCGGAGGCCCGCGGATGATCCCACGGTGGACCGGCTGATGGGCATCGCGCGGCAGATTTGGGCGCAAAAGGGAAGCGGGTTCGAGGATGGCGTGGCGGAGGCAATGACCGTCGTCCTGACTCTGCCACGGTTCCTATTTCGGGCCGAGGGGCAGCCGTCGCCCGATGACCCGGATCAGGCCATGGCGCTGGACGAGTACGCGCTGGCCTCGAGGCTCTCGTACTTCCTGTGGAGCTCGATGCCCGATGGCATCCTGAGGGATCTGGCGGCGCGAGGCGAATTGAGGGGACGATTGCCGGAGCAGGTGGACCGGATGCTGTCGGATCCGAAGGCGGAGCGCTTCGTGCGCAACTTCGTGGGGCAGTGGCTGCAGACGCGCGACGCGGAGGCGGTCGCCATCGATGCGCGGCGCGTGCTGGGGTTACGGTCGCAAGAGGAGGCGGCGGACGTCTTCAATTTTGCCGTCAGGAGGAGCATGCGGGCCGAGACCGAGATGCTGTTCGGGCACCTCTTGCGCGAAGACGGCACCCTCGCGGATCTCCTGATGGCCGACTTCACGTTCCTCAACGAGCCACTGGCGCGGTTCTACGGGATCCCCGGGGTATCGGGGCCGCAGATGCGGAAGGTGGCCCTCGACCCCGCGACACATCGGGGGGGCATCCTCACGCACGGCAGTTTTCTCGTGGTGACGTCCAACCCCACGCGCACATCGCCGGTGAAGCGGGGCCTGTTCATCCTGGAGAACCTGCTCGGGGCGCCGCCACCGCCGCCGCCGCCCGACGTGCCGCCGCTGGAGGCCGCGGCCAAGGGCGAGGGGAAGCCCCTGACGATGCGGGAACTCATGGCGGCGCACCGCGAGCAACCGATGTGCGCCTCGTGCCACGTCCGCATGGATCCCCCCGGGCTGGCGTTTGAGAAATTTAATGCGCTGGGCCAGTACCGGGACACCGACCGCGGTCAACCGATCGACACCGCGGGGGAACTGAGCACCGGGGAAAGCTTCCGCACACCCGAGGAACTGGCGCGCGTCCTCACCACGTCGCGCCGCAGGGACCTCTATCGGTGCGCGACCGAGAAGATGATGACCTATGCCCTCGGCAGGGGCATCGGGCACTATGACATCCCGGCCGTGGAGAAGATCGTCGGGCAATTGGAGCGAGACGGGGGGCGGATCCGGACGCTGGTCCATGGCGTCGTCGATAGCGCGGCATTCCAGATGCGGCGAGGCGAGGGGAACCGCGGCGAATGAGGGGCGGGCGGTTGGCGCCGCGCAGAAGTGGCAATAATAGAAACATTAGCTAATCAATTCGCATGAGGCACTCCGCGCTGATGGGCAGGCGGCATTTTTTGCGGGGCGTTGGGGCGATGGTGGCGCTGCCGTCGCTGGAGGGCATCGTTCCGGGGCGGGCGTTGGCGGGTGCGGGCGGGGCGCCGTTGCGCATGGCGTTCGTGTACGCGCCGAACGGGGTCAACGTGGCGCGCTGGAGGCCGGAGGGCGTCGGCGAGGCATTTTCATTTGGGCCGACGCTGGAGCCACTCGCGGACCTGCGCGGGGACGTGCAGGTGCTGAGCGGATTCGAGCACAAGAATGGCTGGGCGGGTGCGGATGGTGCTGGGGACCACGCGCGCGCGAGCGCGACCATCCTTACGGGTGCGCGGCCCTTCAAGACGGCGGGGGCGGACATCCGGCTTGGCGTCTCGGTGGACCAGTTGGCCGCGCGGGAGGTGGGTCACCTGACGCGGTTCCCGTCCCTGGAGTTGTCGTGTGACACGGCGCGGAAGTCGGGGGCTTGCGATTCGGGTTACGCGTGCGCGTACCAGTTCAATCTGTCGTGGCGGAACGAGAGCACTCCGGTGGCGGCGGAGACCAACCCGCGGCTGGTGTTCGAGCGGCTGTTTGGGGCCGGCGGGCCCGGGGAGAGGCAGGAGAACTTCAGGCTGAGGCAGGCGCGGCAGAAATCGGTGTTGGATTTCGTGATGGAGGATGCGCGGTCGTTGCAGCGCCAGCTGGGCAAGACGGACCGGGGCAAGCTGGAGGAATATCTGGTGGGGGTGCGGGAGATTGAGGAGCGCATCCAGCGGGCGGAGAAGTTCGGGTCGCCCGCGGACCCCGGCGTGGAAACGCCGACGGGGGTCCCGGGATCGTACCGGGATCATCTGCGCCTGATGTTCGACATGCTCGAGCTGGCTTTCCGCACGGACTCGACGCGCATCGCGACGTTCATGATGGCGCACGACGGGAGCAACCGGAGCTTTCCGGAGATTGGCGTGGCGGAGGGACACCATCACCTATCGCACCACCAGGATAATCCGGAGAAGCTGGCGAAGATCGGCGAGATCGACCGGTTCTACGTGGAGCAGTTCGCCTATTTCTTGGGGCTGCTGAGGGAGGCGCGGGACGGGGACGGCCGGTCGGTGCTGGATAACTCGATGATCGTCTATTGCAGCGGCCTGTCGGATGGCAACCGGCACGCGCACGACAATCTGCCGGTGATCCTGGCGGGGCGCGGGGGCGGGGCCCTGCGGCC
>JADLBR010000490.1 GCA_020847615.1 Verrucomicrobiia bacterium | reverse complement strand
CGAGATGCCGCGCTCTTGGAGACGGCCTATGGGGCCGGCCTGCGTGTCAGCGAACTGGCGGGATTGGATGCCGAAGATTGGGATGGGGAGATGGGGACCTTTCGTGTGCGCGGCAAGGGAGGCCGGACGCGATTGTGCCCCGTCGGTGAACCGGCCGCGAAGGCGATCGCGCGATACATCGAGGCATCCGGGCATCCGGGGAAGGGCGCCCTGTTTCTCAACAAGGCGCGGCGGGGGCGTTTGACCGTCGCGGCAATCGGGCAATTGCTCAAAAAGTATTTGGCCTTCAGCGGCTTGGATGCCAAGATCACGCCCCACAAATTGAGGCACAGTTTCGCGACGCACCTATTGGAGCGCGGTGCGGATCTGAGGAGCGTGCAGGAATTGCTCGGGCACGCATCGCTTTCGACCACACAGGTATACACGCACGTGACACTGGAGAGACTGAAGCGGATCCATGGCGAGGCTCATCCCCGCGCCGGCACCGGCGATAGAGGCTGATGACGCGCCTGATCTATAACCTCTTGTTCCCATTTGTCTTCGCGGCGCTGGCGCCGCACTACGGGTACAAGATGCTGCGGAGGAGCCGTTCGGGCCGAGGCTTCGGGCAGCGGTTTGGGTTCTTTGGGAAGAGGACCCGAGAACTGATCGGCGGCCAGGGGGGTGGCATCTGGATCCACGCCGTGAGCGTCGGCGAGGTGCGGTTGGCCGCGCTGCTGATCCGCGAGTGGCGCAGGCGAGATCCCGGGGCCAAGATCGTGCTGTCGACCACGACCCCCACTGGGCAGGCCGTCGCGCAGGGCGAGGTGGGCTCGATGGTGCCCGTGATCTTCAACCCGATCGACTTTCTGCCGTGCGTGAGGGCGGCCTTTGATCTGCTGCGCCCGCGGGTGCTGGTGCTTGTCGAGGCGGAGGTGTGGCCGAACTACTTCTGGGAGGCCCGTGCGCGCGGGGTGCCGATCGTGATGGCGAACGCGCGGCTGTCGAGGCGCACGGAGTCGAGGTATCGCTGGCTCTCCTGGTTTTCGCGCCCGCTGCTGCGGCAGATGCAGAGGATCTGCGTGCAGAATAGTCGCGATGCGGATCGCTTTGCGGGGCTGGGGATCGAGCGCGAGCGGCTCGTGGACACCGGAAGCATGAAATTCGACGTGTCGCGCGTTGCATGGAACGGGGCCCTGGATCCCGGGGCGATCCTCGCCCAAGTGGGATGGCGGGAGGGGAGGCCGATTTTTTTGGCGGCCAGCACGCATGCCGGCGAGGAGGCGCTTTCGGGTCGGGTGTTCCTGCGGTTGCGTGAGGAGTTCCCGGGGCTATTTCTGGTGGTGGCGCCGCGGCACATGGAGCGGGGCGGCGAGGTGCACCGGGTGCTCCGGGAGCTCGGGGTCGCGTGCGCCCGGCGATCGCGACTGGGCGAGACAGATTCGGCGGCGTTGGACGGTCTGATTCTGGACACGACGGGGGAGCTGAAGCACTTCTATCCGATGGCGACCGTGACGTTCGTCGGCAAGAGCCTGCGCGGGAAGGGAGGGCAGAACTTCCTGGAGCCGGTGCAAGGTGGAACGCCCGTGGTGCTGGGTCCGCACATGGAGAATTTCGAGGCCATGGCAGAGGAGTTCACCTCCGCGGGGGCGGTGGCGAGGGTGGAGGATGAGTCGGGTCTTGCGGAGGCCGCGGGGAGGATATTGCGCGAACCGGCGTTTGCCGCGGAGCTGGTATCGCGCGCGAGGATCCTCTTCGAGCGCCGGCTTGGGGCCGCGGCGCGCACGGTGGATGCCCTGGCGCCATGGACGGGGGCGGTCGGATCATAGGGATGGTCGCCGGGGGACTCTGGGAGAGGGTCCATTGGGTTCCCGGCCAAACGCTTACGCGTTCGGCTACAGGATTTGCGTTCGGCTACGGGATGCGATACGCAATTCCCGGGTCAGAGCTCCGCGAGCAGTTCCTGCTTTTTGGCGGCGTAGTCCTCCTGGGTGATGAGGCCCAGGTCGAGCATCTCTTTGAGGCGCTTGAGGCGCGTGAGGGGATCACCTTTGGAGGGTGCCGGTGCACCGGGGGGGTGGGCCGGATTGCCGTGTTGGGCGGGAGCCGGGTGCTCCTCGGCATGTGCGCGGGATTGCTCGAGGGTCCTGAGGCGGCGCTCCTCTCGCGCGATCTCCTCGCAGCGCTGTGCCGCCGTGTACAGGTGGCGCGCCTGTTTCTTCGGGATCAGGTCAACCGAGACAGGCTCTCCCGTGATGGTCTTGAACGCGAGGGTCGTGCCGCCGATCCTTTCGGCGAGGCGCAGGTTCGTCACCTCGTACCACGCGAAACTTCGGAACTCCATCCTTCCGAGCATCTTCGGGCGACAGAGGATGAGGCGGCGGGAGGTGACGACGACGCAGCCGGGGTCGATGTTGTCGAGGGGGTTGATGGGATTGTGCTGGACCGCGATGTATTCGACGGTCTCGCCCTCTTTGAGCAGTTCCGCGATGCGCTCGAGGGTCTTGTGGACCGCCTTGGCGGGCTGGTCGTCCTCCAGATACTGTGCGATGGCCTCGTCGACATCCTCTTCATCGGCCTCGTCGTCCCGCTCGTCATCGCCGCCGCCGCCCGCAGTGGCATCGCCGGAATCGGCGGCCGGCTCTTCATCCGTCACCGGGGGGCGGGGTTCTTGGGGAATTGAAGAATCGTGGGAAGGGGGGGCCGGGATATCGCTTGAGGTTGGGGCAGGCTCCCTGTCGGTGGCAGTCGACTCTTCGCGCGATTTCTTCTTTGGGGTATCCTGCTCGGGGGGCTTGGGCCGCGGCACGAGGACCTCGGTCTCGCACTCTGGGCACTTGACGGGGGACCCGGCGTATTTGGCGTCGCACTTCAGCGCCTTGCCGCAGCCCGGGCAGGTGAATCGCATCTCGACCATCCTAAAATCTCCTCCATCGAGATAGTCGCCGCTGCAGGGAAGGGTAGCAAGCCGGGAGTGGGATGGCGGCCGTGGCGGTGCGGCGACAGGTCGAATAGACATATGAGCGAGGCTAATGCGGGATCGTGGAGGGAACGACGGCGTCGAAGGCACGGACCCGCGCAAGGCGCATGAACGATCAGGAGGCCTTGGGCGCCCAGGGTTCGCGGTAGGCTCGGCCGAGCAGGCGATTGGCGGCATCATCGCCGGGGAATGTCTCCGTCTTGGCATCGAAGTCGATTTTCCGGTCACCCGTGCGCCACGAGATGTCTGCGAGGTGGCAGAGGAGGACGGACCGGTGGCCCTGCTCGGCGTTGGCGACGGGGGTGGCACGGGTGCGGACACACGAGATGAAGTCCCCGATGTGCTCCGAGTCAGATTGCTTGCCGGGGACGGAGCGGGCGAGTTTGCCATCGTGATCGAAGGCCTGCCATCCGTCGCCGTGGCGCCCAAAATACATGAAGCCGCCGTCGCCAAAGATCTCGATGCGGGTCCCGTTGAAGGGCCAGTTGGGCATGTCGTCGGTGTCGCGGAGATCCTGGGGGGTCTTCTTCTGGTAGCCGGTCCAGAGCGCGGCCTCGAAAAGGAGGGTGAAGGAGCCGTAGTCGAACGAGGCGATCTGCGTGTCGGGGGTGTCGCGGCCATCGCGGAGGACGCGGATGCCCCCCGTGTGTGAGACGGAGGCCGGGGCGGGGGGATCGCCCATGAGCTGGCGCGCGAGGTCGAGCTGGTGGACGGCGTCGCCGGCGATGGGGCCACAGCTGTACTCGCGGAAATTGAGCCATCGGCGGCCGGGATTGTAGGGGGGCATGGCGGCGGGACCGCACCAGAGGTCGTAGTCCAGCTCCTTGGGGGGTGGCTCGTCGGGCGCGGGCTTCATGGGCTCGTGGCGCATCATGTTGATGACTTTGACGAGGTGGATCGTTCCGAGGGCGCCGGAGCGGATGTATTCGAGCGCCGTGGGCACGAAGGCGCTGCTGCGGCTCTGCATGCCGACCTGGATGACGCGCCCGTGCCGTCTGGCGGCGTCGATCATCATGCGGCCCTCTCGGATATTGTGGGCCATGGGCTTTTCGATGTAGGCGTCCTTGCCGGCCTGGCAGGCGAGGACGGCGGCGGGGACGTGCCAGTGGTCGGGGGTTGCGGACACGAGGGCGTGGACGCGCCTGTCATCGAGGATGCGGCGGAAATCCTGGGCGGTCCGCGCGGCGGGGTGGCCGGCGGCCTCCAGCAATTTCGCGGCCCTGGGGAATTTCCGGGAGTCGACGTCACAGATGTGGGCGACCTCGACGTCTTTGCGTTCCAGGAACTTTCCGAGCAGGGCGCAGCCGCGCCCGCCGAGGCCCATGAAGCCGAGCACGATCTTGTCGGGCCGCGCCTGGGCGCGGGCCGGCGGGGCGAGCAGGGTCGCCGCGGCGAGGGCGCGGACGAATTGCCGGCGATTGGGCCTTGGGTTCATGTTTGTTCTCCGGGGGCCGCTATTTCGCGGCAGCTGCGCCCACCTCGCGCATGACCTGGTGGATCGTGTCGAAAATCATCTCCTCGACACTTTCGGCGAAGGGGCCGGGTTGGCCATAGTAGACCATGCTGTCACAGGGCTCGTAGCCTCCCTCGCGCAGGATGCGGACCGTGGGGATGTAGCACATCACATCGTTGCAGTATCCGGCGACGATGAGGTTCTCTGCGGGGAACTCCCGTTTGCTGCGGAGGGCGTAGTCGACCACGACCTCGCCACCGAGGCCGAGGAGGCACAGGTCCCCCGCGAAACGGATGGCCTGCACGGGGTAGGGGACATCGCGCACAGGCTGGCCGCGGTCGTAGGCGGCGAGCATCAGGCGCGCTCGGCGCTGGCGGGAGACAATCTTATCCTCGAGTTCCTTGACGAATTGCTCCCGCGTGTGCGGGGCGAACTCGAGACGGATGAGGCGGTGGCCGGAGCGAATGGGGGCCCGGACGGGTCTCGATGGCCCGGCCAGCCCGCGCTCGACGGAAGCGGCGAGTGTCAGGCCGTGCTGCTCGGCGAGCTCGATGGTGTTTCGGGGGTTGGGGTTTTGGTCGCCACCGCAGAGCATCATGAAGAGGGCGGTGCAGCCGGGGTGTGCGGACTCGATCTGGCGCTGGGCGGCGCCCGCATAGTCGCCGTCGATCATGTTCCAGGTTCCGGTGAGCGTGGTGTTGTGGCAGGCGTACGCGAAGAGGACGGCTCGGAGTCTGCCATCCGGGGCACGGATGGTGAGGACGGGGACATCATGATCGACCGGGCCCGACGGGTTGACGCCGAGCTTGAAACCGTTGGGCGTTGGCTCGCGCCGATTGGCGGCGAAATCGGCGGTGTCGTGCGCGATGGCCACCCGGGCTGGGGTGATATCGGCGAGCGCGCCATCGATGACGGACGCCAGTCTGCCGGCGAGCTCGCGGGCATACTGATCCAGGCGGGTGGCCTGGCCATCGGTGAACTGGAGGAGGTTGGGGAGATTGGGGCGAACCATGGGCCCGCTGTGAGTGTGCGATGAGTTGAAGATGACCTGGGATCTCGATAGCCCGTGTTTCGCGATTGCGCGGGCGGCGACATCCTCAGAGATCTCCTTTGGGAGCCCGATGAGGTCGGTCGTGACGATCACCGCGCGCGCGCCGTCCGGGTCGCGGAGGGCGACGGCCTTGGCCCACAGGTCGGTGCGGACGTCGGTGGCGAGGTTCGTGCGACTCGCGTAGCCCGAAAGCTGGAACGGCATCGGGGGCGTGATCTTGATCCGGGACACGCCGGCAGAGAGTTCGTCCGCGCTGGCGCCGGCCCCGGCGGCGAGGAAGGCGATGGCGGCCAAGTGGGGGATCTTCAGAGCGGCCACGGGGGAATTGAACGCCGCATGACGGACGTCTGTCAAGGGGTACCGCGCGCCGTCGGGCGCGCCGGAACTGTGTCGCCACGCGGGCCGCCATCGCGTCTCGCGAGCGGAACCCGCGCGCGGCTGGGATTGACGCACCGGAGCGAAGGGGCAGAGTCGAGGCCATGAAGACGAGATGGATCCCGTGCGCGGCACTTGTCATCAGCGCGCTGGCGGCGCAGGCCGCCGGCGAGGGCGAATGGATGTCGCTCTTCAACGGCAAGGACTTGACGGGATGGACGCCAAAGATCAAGGGGCACGCGCCGGGGGAGAATTTCGGAAACACGTTCAGGGTCGAGGATGGCATGATCCGCGTGCGGTATGACGGGTACGAGAGTTTCGGAAACAAGTTTGGGCATCTCTTTTTCCATCGCCCATTCACGAACTATCGCGTGAGGGTCGAGTACCGATTCGTGGGTGAGCAGCTGAAGGGGGGACCTGGGTGGGCCGTGCGCAACAGCGGGGTCATGGTGCACGGGCAGAGCGCGGAGTCCATGGGCAAGGACCAGGATTTCCCGGTGTCGGTCGAGGTTCAACTGCTCGGGGGCGACGGGACGAAAAGGCGGACGACCGGGAATTTCTGCACGCCGGGAACGCACGTGGTCATCGATGGGAAACTGGTGACGCAGCACGTGATCAACTCGAAGTCCGAGACGTTCCATGGCGATCAGTGGGTGACGGCAGAGATCGAGGTCAGGGGGAATTCGATACGCAACTTCATCAATGGCGTGGAGGTGCTGTCTGGAACCGACCCGCAATTGGACGAGAAGGACAACGACGCGCGGAGGCTCTTGGAGGCCGGGGCGGCGAAGATGGTGACGCACGGCACGATCTCGCTGCAGTCGGAGAGCCACCCGGTGGATTTCCGGAAGGTGGAGATCCTGGAACTGGCGGAGTGAAGCCGATTTCCGAGAGGCCGGGCGATTGGGTGTTCGGCTACGGGATGCGCTGCGGCAATTTTCGAGCTAGAACCCGTGCCCCGCAGACGGGGCACCGCCGGGGTAGAGAATGTAGCCGAAGCCGTGAGGCTTTGGCGGCCAAACGCTCACGCGTTCGGCTACGGGATGCGATGCGGCAATTTTCGAGTCAGACATCATGCCCGCCGCGGCGGGCACCACCGGCGGGGAAAATTTTGCTATAGTCGATGTGCTTCGATGCAGGCGACGTCGGCGTTT
>JADLBR010000489.1 GCA_020847615.1 Verrucomicrobiia bacterium | reverse complement strand
CGGACAACTACGACCTGTCGATCGTCACGCGGCAGATCGGGACGGACCTCCGCATGCTGAAGCCCCGCGAGCACTCGGCGCAGGTTCCGGTCCAAGAGAGGGAAACCCTCGAGCGGATGTTTAAGGATCCCGAGAACTCCCGGGTCAATACGCTGGTGTGCACGCCGACGCTCGAGATGGGCGTCGACATCGGCAGCCTCGACTCGATCCTGATGAGGAATGTGCCCCCGCTGCCATCGAATTATTGGCAGCGCGCGGGACGCGCCGGCCGGCGGCACCGCTTGGCGGTGAGCCTGACGTACGCCCGGACGGCATCGCACGACCGCGCCTACTTCAGCGAGCCCCTCCGGTTGCTCGGGGGCGCGATCGCCCCCCCTCGCCTCAACCTCCGAAATCCCGAGATGGTGCGCAAGCACGCGCACGCGGTGTTGCTGGGCGCGCTCCAGCGTTTGGCCAAGGAGGGCGGACCGTTGGCCGAGGCTGAAAGAGCCGCTGTCGCGGAGACCTTGGCCTGCTGCTTCCCGTCGCAGATCCGATCATTTCTGTTCGATGAGGGCGGCAACATCAGGCCGACGCCGCAGGATGTCCTTCGGCTGGGAGGGGTTTTAGAACCGAGGCGGGCGGCCTTGTTGGAAGGACTTCGCGGGAGTCTGCAGGCCACCTGGCCTGAGGCGGATGCCGAGGTGGTCACGGACGATGCGCTCGGGAGGATCATCGATGCGATGCCGGCGGCTCTCGCTGAGGTTGTGGGGCGCCTGTGGCAACGGCTCCGTTGGGCGCTTCGTCTGAAGGCGCGGCTCGCCCGGGTGGAGGCGGAGCGCGGGACTCTGAACGAGGAGGAGAAGGCGATCCGACTGCGGTGCGATCGGTTGATCGCGAGATACAAGGGAGAGAACCACGACAATCGGCGCGGCCCGGAGGGTGTCGATGACACGAACACGTTCGCCGTGCTCGCTGCCGAGGGGTTCCTGCCCGGGTACGGTTTGGACAAGGGCTCCGTCATGGGTGCGGCGATCATGCCGCGGGGGCTCCCGGGCCCGGCGGAGTACCTGTTGCCGCGGCCGCAGACTCTCGCGCTTAGGGAGTACGTGCCCGGCAATCTGATCTACGCCAACGGGCACCGCTTCGTGCCGCGGATCTACCACCTTGAGGCGACGGAACCGGTGAACATCAACGTGAATCTGCCGAACGAGGCGGTCGCCTCGGCGGACGGTGGCTCCACCGCGATCGAAACCGGTCCCCTGTTGAGTCTGCAGGCGATCCCGATCTGTGATGTCGATCTGCCGCATCATTGGCACATCCACGACGAGGAGGACCACCGCTTCCAGCTCGGGGTCGTGATCCTCGGGCACGAGCTGGGCAGGCATGGCGCCGGTGCCGCCTATCGGTGGGGGCAGACCGATGTGATCTTCAGGCGGGCCGTGCACCTCCGCTTGGTCAATGTCGGGGTGAGCATTCTGGTGCGCAATGCCGAGCCAAGATTGGGGTACCCGGTGTGCACCGTCACGGGCCAGAGCCGTTCGCCATTCGCATCGGGCGCGGAGATGGAAAATTTTCGGGACAGCCATCGCGAAAGATACGGTCGCGAGCCCGGGAACGTCGGTTTCTACGCGGATGTGGTGGCGGACGCATTGTTGCTTCGCGACTGTGCCGACGCGGCGACGGCGTACAGCGTCGCCGAAACACTTCGCCTGGCTGCCGCCGAACTCCTCGACATGGAAGTGGAGGATCTCCAGGTGCTCTGCGTGCCCCACCTGGATCGGCAGACGGTCGATGCCTTGCTGTTTGACCCGATGCCGGGCGGCTCGGGATTGCTCGAGCAGCTCATCGCCCGCTGGTCCGACGTGGTGGATAGGGCGCGCGCGATCGTGACCAATTGCGCCCGTGACTGTTCCTCGGCATGCATCGATTGCCTGATGCATTTTCGCAATGCCCACTACCACCATCATTTGGATCGCCATGTCGCGGCCAGGCTGTTCGCCGAATCCGGCGGGGCTATTGAACTCAGGACGCCTGTGCCCGCCGCGATGCCGCGGGGCAGCTCAACATCGGACGAACAGCCGGCGCATGCCCCGGAATTCCGGCTGCGGGACATCTTCCAACGCGCCTCGTTTCCAGAACCCGAGGCGCAGAGATCGATCGCCATCGGCCATCCGTGGGGGGCGACGACTCCCGATTTCTTCTTCGAGGATCCCAACGGCAGGGCCGAGGGCATCTGCATCTACCTCGATGGCTTGTCCGACCGCCTCCATGGGAATCCCGAGACTCGGGTCCGAGACGATCAGATGCGGGAGAGGCTTCGCGAACTGGGCTACGAGGTCATCCCGGTGCCATATACTGCGCTCGACGATCCCGAGCGGGTCGCGTCGATGCTGGCACGGATCGCGCGGGTATTGATGGGCCGGGCCGAGGCGGAACGCCTGCGGTCGGAGTGGACGGCGGATCGGCTGTAGAGCCCCTTTGCGTGGTGAAGCGGGAGGTTGCTCGCACCGAGACTTAGGGGCCGATGTGGGCGCTTATCTCCTTGAGACGACCTCTGGCCGCGACACTAGCCAATTTGGGCGGCGAAAAAGGACTTGGTCTGGCAACGGTCGCGGTATGATGCCTTCGCTTGATGGTATAAAGGGCAAAAGGAGGCTCGATGACCTGCGTTTCGAAACCCACCATCTTTCAGGCTACGATTGATCTCCTGCCGCATGTGACGAGGCGACCCCTTGGAAGGCTCACGCCTCAACAGCGGGAACGCGCAGTCGAAACAGCCATGGGGCTCGCGCGGCGAGCTGCGGACTTGTGCGCTAATGGACCCTGGGGCCCCACGATCGCGCCGTTGCCCTCGCGCGTTGAGGAACTGACCTCGTCGGGACCGGGCAAGCCAGAGTGGATTCGCTTGCCGAGCGCGAAGTCCCGTTGCCCGCACACGGGGCTGTCTCGGAGCGGACTCGATGCGCTCGTTAGCCCGAATGCGGGGAATGGGTACAAGCCCCCGGTGCATAGTGTGACCTTGCGACGACGCGGGGCGGCACGCGGTATCCGCCTCATAAGTTACGACTCGTTGATGACATATTTGGCGGGCCTGCCATCTCAGGCACGGTGATTGCGCCGCTTTTCTCTTTAGTGTCGGTCTAGAAGTCCACGAGTGGGCCGTTCCACGCCTCAACGGGGTCCACCACCAGTCCAAAGAGATTGGCGAGGCAGTTCCGCAGGGCCTTGTCGGCAACCTGCGACAAGGCGTTTTCGGGCGGGTACGCGCCCGCGGCGGCGGCCTTGAGCGAGAGCCGCTCGCCCGTGGCGGCGTCGAAGAACGTCACACGCGCCATCGCTTCGATCGGGCGGATCAAAGCCGGGTGGCTGATGTCCTCGTTTTTGAAGCTCTCGATCTCCGTGGTCACCAGGATGCCGCGGCGCGCCAGGGCGTTGCGGGCACCCGCGATGAGGGCGACGTCCGGGGCCACGCGTCGGCCCTGGGCCGCCCGGGTGCGGACGTGCTCAAAGGAGAGGCTGACCGAGACAAGCTTGGCCAGCAGGGTTGTGTTCGGGTTTGTGTTGTCAGTATTGGTTTCCATGCCGCAAGGATAGGCGGCCGGGCGTTGGCCGGGTTTGGCGGCGAGGCGGTGGTTCGTCCGCCTGATCGCGACATTGACCGCTTTGACCCAAATTGCCGCAGTTTCCTGTGGCCATCCGGGGTCCGTTTCGTAGGGAAATCACGCATGGCCACGCCGTGGCCACGGAATCCGGTGCCGAAGGGCTGGGGTTCTGCAGTTGGTCCCGATTCCTGCAGCGGATGGGCACCCGCCACTGGCGGTGCCATGCCACGATCCGCCAGCATCGGAACGTGGCGAAACCGAACTGGATCATCGGGGCGGCAGCGGCATGACAACGCGGGCGTGACGCGCCGGCGCCGACGGGGATTTCGGTAGAATGACCGGTTTCACCGCATGGTGAAACACGGCAGATTGGTGAAATCTGGTTGCGTCATTTCCTGATTCGCACACATCCCCCTCGGATCCCAGCCTCCGCGGCTTACGACGGCCAGTGATGCCAATGCACCGAGCGCGATTCTCTGCCTTACCAGGACATGAATTCATGGGACCTAATCTCCGGGCGTGCGAACGCCGGAAGGACCGACATCGGACGCGACGGGGGAACATGCGGGGCCCCATCGCGCTACCTCCCGCCACGCTTCATCAACGCTCTCCGGGCGCTGGCGTCTCTGGTCGGCCGCCGCGGTGGCCCTGACGTTGGCCCTCGGTTGGCTGGTCCCGCTGAACCTCGGCGGCGGGGGAGATTTCTGGGGGCGGGAGACGGCGCTGGCCATGGCGCGCGACTCCCTGCTGAGCCACCTCTGGGTCTGGGGTCTCATGGCGGGGGTTTGGTCTTTCTCGGGCCGGATTCCCGCAATCGGCGCGGTCGGCATGCGGGGCCTGGTCGCCATTGGCCTGCTCGGATACCTCGCGGACATCGCGGTGGGCACGGCCTTCCAGGTCCGGTTCTTCCTGCGCGATGCGATCGCTTTTGGGGGAGACCCGGTGACGTGGCTGCACTTTCTGACCGCTGGCTTGGCGGCGAGGCCCGCGTTCGTCGGCGGGGCAATACTATTACTCGTTTGGGGCTTGGCCGGTCTTCCGGCGGTCGTATTCCGCGGCCCACGGAGGTCGGGCCGGTGGGCGGGCCCGATCTGCGGGTTGGCTGTCGCGGTGGGTCTCGGGTCGCTGCCGCACTCCGGGCGCTGGCGGACGCGCGTCGGCTCGGTATGGGAGCTGGCGCTCACCGACACCTCGTCGCGGCCCTATTCGCCCGCCTTTCGGCATCAGGTCGCAAGGCAGGGCGCGCCAATGGCCGCGTCTTTGAATTCCGTGCGGCAGAACCCGGCGCCAAGACGTCCCGACATTATCCTGCTCATTATAGAGAGCTGGTCGGCGTACCAGTCGGCCCGCTTCGGGGGCGAGGACTGGACCCCGCGGCTCGATGGCCTCGCGGCCAGGGGGTGGGCCTTCACCAACTTCCACGCCAACGGAATCCTCACCGAGGACGGGATCATTTCGATGATCGCCGGGGAGGAGCCGATCATGCCCGCCGGCGGCGTCCGGCGCGGCTGGCTGGAGTGCTTCGCGGGGTTCATGGGCGCCGACCGCGCCCTGCCAAGACTGCTGGCCCCGGCGGGCTACCGCTCCTGCTGGCTGACCACCGGGCCCATCCGATTCTCGTGCAAGCACCAGTTCCTCGATCTCGCCGGTTTCGACCTTCTCTCGGATGGGTCCGATCCGTTCTATGGGCGAGGGGAGGACGGGGTCCCGTGGCCGATCGGCGCGTTCGGCCCGCCCGACCGCGCCCTCTACCTCCGGGCGCTGGACTTGCTCGATGCCATCGATCGGGGCCGCGAGCGAACGGGGGCGACGCGCCCGTGGCTGTTGGTGCTGGAAACGACGTCGAGCCACCTGCCCCTCCACAACCCCGACGGTCCGCCCCACGACGAGGCCCCGGTCATGGCCTACGCGGATCGCGAGGCAGCGGCCTTCGTCGGGGGACTCCGGGGGCGCGGGTTTTTCCGCGATGGCGGCCTGCTGATCGTCACCGCCGACCACCGCTCGATGGGGCCGGTCACCGATCGGGAGAGGCGGCGGCTCGGTCCCTCCGCGGGGTGGCGAATCCCGATGTTCTTCTTGGCGGACTGGCTTCCCTCCGGGATAAAGGACGGGCGCCTCGCCGCACAGACCGACCTCGCCCCGACGCTGGAGTGGCTGACGACGGGGCGCACCCCGGTCGCCGGACGGCGCTGCGTGTTGCTGGACCCGGGGTCACCGCCCGCGCGCTTCTTCGCCGCTCGCATGCAGGACGCCCGCCACCTCATCCATGCTACCGACACTCTCAATGGCGCCTCCGGCACGATCCGCCTCGCCGGTGACCGCTCGTCCTCCGATGGGGGGCTGGAGGAGGCGCTTCTATGGATCACGTGGGAACGCATGGCGCGGGAACCGCGCACCACCGTCATCCCCGATGTCCGCGCCCCGCTGCGGCACGCCAGGATGATAACGCCCGAATCTCTGGATGCGATCCCGTCGGGATCCGCAAGCCCATGACGCGTGGAACCAGGGGCCTTCAGCGCAAGAGGCCTTCCCGCATCGGCCTTGGCTGGGGTAACTTGGTCGCCAGGACCCATCCCACGTGCCGCGCTGCCGCCATGGCCCATAGGGCTCCCCAACGGTGTCGGTGGCAGACCGGGGCGCCGTGGCGGTTGCGCCCGATGGTGTAACGTCGTCGATGGATTCGCTGAATCCTGCATTGGGCGAGCGGGAAACCCAAGTCTTGGATCGTGACGGATTCCCCTTTAGGAAAGTGGTCCATGATCTGGGCGACCACGTGCAGCGGGGACTCGACCTCGTGACGAGGACGTGCATGCCGAATCGACCTAAGCAAAGGCACCAGCAACCAGAGATCCGTCTGGGGATCCCCTGCGATCAGCGCAGTCACCCGCGTGCGCGCGCGTCAGTCACCGGCCATAATTGACACCACCCCTTAATCGTGTATCTTGATAGACTAGGAGCTTGCTTTGGACGGGGAAAGGCAAACTCAAGCCGGTGGAACGGTATCAACTCGGGGCATGTTGCGCCACGCTCGATCCGTAAATTTTCCACCTCTCGTGCGCCGTGTGATTTACATCTTCCCCGTTTAGCTCGGAATCACGTCAGCCTCAGAAAGGACTCCGCATGGCACTATTTGACATGAAACAGTTCCCGCCCGTGGCCGCTGCCTTCGCAAGCCTTCTTAGCGTCTTCGCCCTGATCATGAACAACAAAACAAACGATGACCTCAACCGCGCAAAGGCCGAAATTGACCGAAGGAGTCGGGAGGATACGAATCGCAAATTCCTGGCGGATGCTGGCGTGCAATATGCCAACTTGCTCGGAGCCGGCGACACTAATCAGATCAAGAAGATGGCTGGGATCATGTTCTTCAGAACGCTTAGAACCGGGGAACAAGAGCCTATACTTCGTGCGTTAAGCGAGGCTG
>JADLBR010000488.1 GCA_020847615.1 Verrucomicrobiia bacterium | reverse complement strand
GGCGGGAATGGACGCAAATGCCATTTATATGGACAAAACTGCTAAGTTATCGACCGTCCTCGCGGCGAAAAGGCCGGGGGCCACGTCGTGGCCCAACGCGTGAGCGTTCGGACGTTCCGGCCAAGCCATTACCGGCTCGGCTATGGCCTTCGGCGATCCCCGAACCCGTCTCTTGACAGGGAACCCGCCCGCTCCATCGCGTGCTCCCGATAGGCGCGCGGGGAGATGCCGACGATGCGATGGAACGCCCTCGAGAAATACAGCGGATCATCGAAACCGAGGCGCCCCGCTATCGTCCCGACCGCATCGTCGCCGGTCGCCAGCCACTGGCACGCCTGCTGGATCTTGAGCCGCGCAAAGAATGCCAGCGGGCTCGTCCCGGCAAACCCGCGGAACAGGTGCGCGTACCGCGACGGCGAGAGGCTCACCTGCCGCGCGAGGTCGGCCACGGACAACTTCTCGCCGATGCGACGCCGCATCAGCTCGATGGTGCGAATGACCTTGTCCTCGCCGTGCCGGGCCAGCCTCCCGGGCGATCGCTGGTGCCAGCGCAGCAACCCCAGGAGCCGCGCCAGCGCCGTGGACATGCCCAGCAGGCTCGCGTCCGAATAGCCGTGTGGCACGTAGCCCAGCATCTCCTCGAAGGCCGAGGCCACCACGCCGGCTTCCGGCACGTGCAGGATCGGCGATGCGAGCGAAACCCCGAGCGCCTCGAGAAACTTCCCCGCCCCCCGGCCCGCAAAGTGGACCCAATATATGGACCAGGGAGACCCCGCGTCGGCCCCGTAGGTGTGCGGCGCACCCGGCGGGATGAATAGCGCATCGCCTTCTCCGATGATCCATCGCCGCCCACGCAACCGGCACCAGCCGGCCCCTTGCGCGCAGTATATCAGGATCGCCTCGGGCCGCCCCCTCGCGCGGTGCACGTAGTGGCCGGCCGCCCCGGGGAAGTGCCCCAGGTCAGTCGCACGGAGATCCCGGACCACGGGCAGCGCGCCACACCGCGATCGCACGGCCGGCGGCAGAACAGACAGCCGCTGCCCCTCGAAACCTTCGCGGACCCGATGCTTCGCGACACCCATGCCCCATCCCCGGCGGTTTGGCGCAAGCCCGCCGTCACTTTCCCGGCGCCACCTTTATGCCGATGCCCATCTCGGACATCATCTTGCGCTGCAGTTCCACCTGCGCCTCGTAGCCTTTCAACTGCGGTTCGGTCAACACGTCGCGCAGCGCCTCGACCCGGCGCCCCATCATGCGGTCCATCTGCCCCTTCATGTCGATCTTCTCTCCCGACGACGTGGCCTTGGACATGGCGTCCTCGTCCTCCTCCGCAAGGCGACAGAAGGCCTCGAATGCCCGATCCTTCTGCTCCTGCGTCAAGCCCATCGCCTGGAGCCCCATGAGTTCCGCGCTGGCACGGGTCTCGATGCGATTGGCTTTCTCCTCCTGCTTGAAAGCATCATACGCCGCCTTCTGCTCGGGCGTCAGCGTCGCCTCCACTTCGGGAGGTAATTTCCCGGCCTGAATCGCCGTCGCGGCGGTCCCCGCGTCCGCCTTGTACTCCTTGCCCTCCATGGCCGCAGTGACCTGGGCAACCACGGCGTCGATCTGGGGCTCGACCAGCCCCCGCAGCTTCGCCTCCTGATCGGACGTCAGCCCGAGGCGCTCCACGATCTGATCGAGCTTGGCCCGCATCTGCACCTTCACCTGCGACTGGGCCATCTCGCCGACGGCCTTCATGAACTTCTCGTTGAACATCCCCGCCGGGCCCTGCCCCTTCTTCGCCGCTCCAGGCTTTTCGGGCACCGCCGGCTTCAACTCCGGGCTCGCCAAAGCGGGTGGCACCGAACTCGCCTGCACCTTGGCGAGCCGCTGCTGGGTCACGGCCAGCGCATCCGATGCCTTTTTCGCCTCGGCGCGAGCCGCCGCCAGTTCCGCCGATCGGTCGGGCCGCAACGCCATCACCAGCAACGCGCCCGCCAACATCCCCGCCATGAATCCTATCGCCCACTTCATGACGCGCATCCTATCGGATCCTATACCCCCGAAAAGACCATTTCCGGTGTTGGCTGGCGCGAAGATTGCCGGGGCGCTTCCCTTAGCCGAACGCGTGAGCGTTTGGCCGCCTGGCGCCCGAGGCGATCGGCTACATGGTCGGAGTCTTGCCGCGGTCCATCCTTTTCCTCGGCGGCCCGTACCGCGCCGTCCCCACGCCGATGCGCGGGCACACTTGCCCCAGCGGGCACCCATCGCACCGCGGGCCCTGGCCCGTGCAGAATTCCCTCCCGAGGGAAACGAAATTCACATGGAGGGAAAAGCGCATCTCGGGCGGGATCCTGTCCTGGAGGCGGTCCATGTCGCGCTCGGCGCAGTGACCATCTTTCTGCGTCGGCCGCACCCAACCCAGCCGACGCGCGATCCGCCAGCAGTGCGTGTCCACCGGAAAGACCTTTCGCCCGAGGGAGTACATCATGACGCATCGGGCGACCTTCCTGCCAACCAGGGGCAACGAAGTCAGAAACGCCTCGCACTCGGCATCGCCCATCTCGCGCAATGGCGACAGGGACAGCCGCCCGAACCGGGCCACGATGCGGTCGCAGATCGCCCGGATCGCCCTCGATTTCT
>JADLBR010000487.1 GCA_020847615.1 Verrucomicrobiia bacterium | reverse complement strand
GCGGGGGGCTGGCCTGGGGCCGAGGGCTTGTCGAGGAATCCGTAGAGGAGTCGGGCACCTGCGGTGGGAAGGCGGAGGCGGGACTCGCCGGCAAGTTCGCCCATGCCCATCAGGGCGGTGTCTTTGGGGTGGCGACGTTGCACGGCCTCGAGTGCGTCGAGGGCGGCCGGGGTGTTGCAGAGGGAGGCAAACTTGTAGATTTTCGCGGGGATTCGGCGCATCGCGGCGATCCGTTCCTCGAGTTCGTCCTGGGAGAGCTCGCGGTCGAAGCAATGGGCGGAGAGAACGAGCACGGCGCCGAGGGCGATGGGCTTGGGCGTCCCGGATTGGCTCGTCGGCACGAGCGAGTATTCGAAGTCGATGGCCGTGCCCGCGCGGCTGAGGCGGGAGAGGATATCCATGCGGAGGCGGTCATTGGCCTGGATGGTCCCGCCCTGGTCGGGTGCGCGGAACGTGAGCAGGAGGGGCGGCACCGCCGCGCCGATCGACGACTCCAGGTCGCCCTCGGTGGCGCCGGCCGAGACCAGCATGTCGATGCGGAGTTCGACCACATCGCAGCAGGCGGGCGCCGCCGCGAGATGGGGCAGCCCGCCGGGCGTGCTGATCACGCCGACGCGCAGCCACCGGTTCTCCCATGGGATGCGTGCAGCCATCGATCGGATGTCGCGCCCGGTCGGGACCGGGGGCGCACCCGGATGAGAATGCCATGATTGGGGGCGGGGTGCCAACCGATTCCGAAAAGGCCTTTGACGGGTGCGGGGCCTCTGCCAGAATGAAAATTGTCCTCGCGCCCCGGCGGCACCTCCGGCGATATCCGGCGGGTGGCATGGGGCGGGGCTATTTTGGATGAAGATCGTCGTACTTTCCGCGGGCACGGGCAGTTACTACTGCGGGTCGTGCCTTAGAGACAACGCGCTCGTCAAGGAACTGCGGGCCATGGGGCATGATGCGGTGATGTTGCCGCTCTACCTGCCGCCCAAGCTGGACAAGCAGGACATGTCCCGGGGTCGTCCGATCTTCTTTGGGGGTGTGAACGTGGCGCTCCAGCAGGCGATTCCGGCGCTCAGAAAGGTGCCGGCCTGGCTGGATGCGCCCTTGAACTGGCGTCCGGTGCTGGGCCTGGCGTCGATGGTGGCGGGCTTGACGCGGGCGAAGGGCCACGGGCCGATGGCGGTGTCGATGCTCAAGGGCGAGGAGGGCAGGCAGGCCAAGGAGGTCGATCGGCTGGTGGACTGGCTGGAACGGCGCGAGCAACCGGAGGTGGTGCTGTTATCCAACTCGATGCTGGTGGGCGCGGCGCGACCGCTGAGGGAGAGGCTGGGTGCGGCGGTCGTGTGCAGCATGCAGGGGGAGGATGGGTTTATCGATGGGCTGGAGGCGTCGAGTTCGCAGGAGGCATGGGCGCTGATCGGCAGGCAGGCGGCACACGTGCACAAGTTCGTGGCGGTGAGCCAGTATTGTGCGGCGGTGATGAGGCGTCGGGCGGGCTTGCCGGAGTCGAAGGTCTGCGTGGTTCGCAACGGCATCGACCTGGAGGGGTATGATCGGCTGCGCCCGCCGGTGGCGGATGCCGCCATCGGGTACCTCGCGCGGATGTGCCGGGAGAAGGGGCTGGAGACGCTGGTGGATGCGTTTGTGGAGATGAAGCGGACGGACCGGATTCCGGGCTTGAGGTTGCGCGTGGCGGGCGCGATGACTCATGGCGACCGCCGTTTCGTGGCCGCGATGAAGGGGAGGCTGGCCGCGAGGGGCCTCGCGGGATCAGTGGATTTCTTGCCCAATCCGGACCACCGGAGGAAGCAGGACTTCCTGAGGTCGCTCATGGTGTTTTCGGTGCCGGCGACATGTGGGGAGGCATTTGGGTTGTACGTGCTGGAGGCCTTGGCGACGGGGGTTCCCGTGGTCCAGCCCCGGGACGGGCCTTTTCCCGAGATCCTGGAGGCGACGGGCGGCGGCCTGCTGGTCGAACCGGGCAACGCGAAGGCACTGGCCCAGGGGTTGGAGGAGATCCTGATCGATCCCCGCAAGGGACGGATGCTGGGGCAGCGGGGCCGGGAGGCCGTATTCCGGGAATTCTCATCGCGCCAGATGGCGGAGGGCATGCTTGCGGTTTTTCGCGAGGCGATCGCGTCGGCGCGAAAGTAGGTCATGGGTGGCTTGGCTGGGGCTGCCCGCGTGGTGGGACGGGGCAGTCCGTTTCTCCGGGCGAGGGGGGCGGGGAAGGCTTGCATTCGGGGCCGTGGGCCCTATTAAGCATGATTGCTATATGGGAGGAGTGAAACTAATGCTGCGCACGTCCCTGGCATGCGTCTGCGCCCTGGCCCCCTGGGTGACGATGGCGCAGGTGGATCTGCCGATGGTGGATGTCGGGGATCCCGGCAACCCGGGGGATCCGTCCACGGGGCACGGATCCGTGGGGGCGGGCTATCGGATCGGGCGTTTTGAGGTCCGCAACGCGGACTACGCGGCATTCCTGAATTCGGTGGCTCGGTTTGGCGATCCGCACGGGCTGTGGTCGCCGACCAACAGCCCGATGTACGGGATATCGCGGTCGGGGTCGGGCACGGTAGGCAGCCCGTTCTTGTATTCCGTGGATGTGGGGTACGCGGGTCTGCCTGTGACGTACGTGAATTACTATGATGCGGCGCGGTTCGCGAACTGGCTGCACAACGGGCAACCGGACACGGGATACGCGACAAACGGGACGACCGAGACGGGCAGCTACACGTTTTCTGGCGCGACGGGCATCCCGGGCCGCAATCCCGATGCGACATGGGTGCTGCCGAGCCAGGAGGAGTGGTACAAGGCGGCCTTCTACGACCCGACGGCATCCGCGACATCGAATTTCTGGACTTATGCGACTCGGAGCGACGCGATCCCGAATAGCCGGAGGCCGAACACGAACGACGCGAATAGCGCGAATTTCTTCCGGAATGCGACGGGCGATCCGGCGGGCGATTTTCTGAACGACGGATACGGGGTGACGGGTGAGGCGACGTTGCGGGCTGGCACGAACTACCTGACGGAGGTTGGCGGCTACGAGGGGGGGTTTAGCTACTTTGGGACGTTCGATCAGGGCGGCAACGTCTGGGAGTGGACCGAGACGACCACGAACCTGAGCGGGAGCATCTATGGCATTCGTTACGGGGGCTCGTGGGCACTGGGCGCGGTCTTCATGAGCGCGGTCAATCTGGACTTTGACGACCCGTTGGATCGGCACGACGACGTGGGGTTCCGCCTGGTCCTGATACCCGAACCCGGCGTGGGGCCGTGGGTTCTGTGCGGGGCGGGGCTGGCGGCGATCTGGGTGGGGCGCCGGCGGTGGCGGGGTTCAGGGCGCGGCTGACATCAGGGTCACTGGGCCGAGGAGCCCAGATTCCACCAGGGGGGTATCTGCGGTGAGTTTCCGGATATTGGTCCGCGTGAGGCGCTGCGCCTCTGGCAGGGAGGCGTCGCCGATGATGCGATTGGGCCAGAAGTTGACGATTTCGATCTCAAGGGTGTTGGGCCCGCGGCGCAGGGCCGAAGTGACATCGGCGCGAAAGGGGATGGACCAGAGGATGCCGAGGGGTTTTCCGTTGAGTCGGATTTCGGCGATCTCGCGAACGTTGCCGAGATCGATGGCCTCGGGGAGCGGGTCGGTGGAATGAGGCACCTCAAAGGTGGTGCGGTAGGTGGCGGTGCCGGAATAGAATCGGATGCCCGGCTCAGGGTGGGCCGTCCAACCGGTCAGTCTGGGGAACTCGACTTCACCCGGACCGCGAAAGGCGGGATCGAAGGTGACCCGCCATGGGCCGGGGATCTCCATGACGACTTTCTTGCCGGGGAAATTCTCAGCGGCTGAAGTTGCCGGGGCGTTGGCCGGTGTGCGGAAGATGAGAAAGGCGGAGCCGAAGGGATCGAGATGGAGGGGGATCTCCGTTCTCCCGTCGTGGGAGGACCACTGGGGCAAGCCGCGGATGGTGCCGCGGACAGGATCCCAGAGTTCGGGGGCTTT
>JADLBR010000486.1 GCA_020847615.1 Verrucomicrobiia bacterium | reverse complement strand
TCCAGCACACCTCCATCGATCCCCCGCCCGCCGCCTTCGCGCTCACCCACTTGCTGGCCCGCGATAGAAAACTCGCGCCGAAAAACTTCACGAATGTCGCCAGGGTCAGCGCGCTGGTCAGTATCGCGATCACCGCGCACACGCCGAGATGCCGCGCCTCGGGCGCACCCTGGATCGCGGCCACATACATCGCCCACTTGCTCGCGAACCCGTTGGTCAGCGGGACGCCCGACACCGAGCACGCGCCCACCAGCACCGTCAGCCCGGTCACGGGCATGAAACGCATGAGGCCGCCCAGCCTGTTCAAATCTTGCGTGCCAGTCGCCGACAGCATCGACCCGGAATTCAAAAACAGCAGGCTCTTGAACAGGCCGTGGTTGATCACGTGGAATAACGCGCCGCAGAAACCCACCGTCCCGAGGGCCGCGAGCGCCGGATCCCCCGACGGCAGAAGCGACATCGCCGCCCCCAAGCCGAACAGGATATACCCGATCTGTCCTATGCTCGAGTAGGCCAGCAGCCGCTTGGACTGCTCTTGCTGCAGGGCGGCCACCGTGCCCGTGAACAGCGTGACCGTGCCCAACAGCCCGATCGCCAGACCCCAGCCTGCCATCGGGAACCCGCCCAGCTCCCCTTCCGGCACCAGCCACAGAAAGGACCGCATTAGCCCGTACACCCCCGTCTTGATCATCACTCCGGACAGCAGCGCGCTCACCGGCGACGGGGCCGCCGGATGCGCATCTGGCAACCACATCTGCCCAAAGGGCCACATCCCCGCCTTGATGCCAAACCCCACAAAGGAGCATCGCAAATCCCAGCATCGCCAGCACCGGCCTCGCCACAAGCAGCAACGCCGCGGCCTCGCCCACCGCCCCGAACTCGTAACGGAACGCGCCCCCTTCCCCACCCGATGCCAAGATCGCCGAACCAGTCATCGCGAGCCCACAGGCCGCCTGCATCATGAGCATGTACTTGTTGGCCGCGCGAACATTCGCCGTGCTCTTGCCCTCGAACCGGATCAGCAGATAGCTCGGCACCGTCATCATCTGCCAAAATAGGAAGAACACCCACATCGTGTCAGAGACGCACACGAGCCCGTACATGCCAGCCAAGAAAATCAGGAAGTTCGGGTAATAGCGCCCCACGCCATACTCAGGATACTGGCGCATGTATCGCACCGAAAAGAGCGCGGCCGCCGGCGCCACGGTTGCGATGATTGCCACGAACACCGCGCTTAATCCATACACCTCAAAACGCGCCATCAGCCCCATCGGCTCAAGGACAAATAGCGTCGCCGACGCCGCTTCGCCCGAGATCAGCACCGCGGCCGCCGCGCACAGCGCGAGCCCGCTCGAGACCACCGTGAACCCAAGGGCCACCCAGCCCGCCAGGGTCCGGCCCCGCGACACCAGCAGGGCCACCGGCACCCCCGCGAGGCACGCGGCCAACGAAACCAGCAGCGCGTGGGCGGCCGTCATGACCGGACCCCCACGGCCATCGCCCGCCCCGCCGCATCAAACAACCCCGCCAGGAGGTCCAGCGTCCGCCGGACCGCCGCCGATAACCCCGATCCCGCCTCCAGCGAACCCGGTTGAACCCCCAGCATCCAGGCCCGCTTTCCCCCCTCCGCCTCGATGAGCCTCGCCAGCGTCCCCAGGCTCAGCCGGTGGGTCGATACCTGTGGGAAACGCGCCGCGATCTCCGGCGCGCTGAAAACAGCCACCGAACCGACCTCCCCGCCAAAATCGACCGCGTCCAGGAAAACGACCGCGCCATGGTCGCCGCCCACCAGACTCACCAGGCATCGCTCCGGCGCGTCGCCCGCCAGGACCACCTCCGCCCCCAGCCCATCGCGCAGCGCCTCCGCCAACCGCACGCCGATGCCGTCGTCGCCACGATCGGCATTGCCGACGCCCACGAAACACGCCCGCCCCCGAAGCCAGCCCTCCGCCATCTCGCGCAATTCGCTCATCAGATGTCCTCCCCCAGTTTGCTGATCTGACGATAGCTGAACACCGGGCCATCCACGCACACGTACGCCACGCCAATGCAGCAGTGCCCGCACTTGCCAACCCCGCACTTCATGTACCGCTCCAGCGTCGAGATGATGCTCTCCTCCGAGAACCCCATCCCCGCGAGATCCCGGATCACAAACCGGAACATCACCGGGGGACCGCACACGAACGCGACGGTGTCCTCCACCGGCACCTCCACCCCAGGCTTCTTGAACAGGCTCCCCACCACGCCCACGTTGCCCGCCCAGCCTTCGTCGGCCCGATCCACCGTCAGGTAGCACTCCACCCCCGCCGATCTCTCCCACTCCCGCAACTTGTCTCGGTACATCAGGTCACGCGGCGTGCGCGCGCCCAGAAAAATCTGGATGCGGCGATACTTTTCGCGGTGCGCGAGGGCATACACGATGCACGAGCGCAGCGGGATCAGCCCGATCCCGCCCGCCACGAATACGAGATTCTTGCCGTGGAACGACTCCATCGGAAATCCATTGCCGTACGGCCCGCGCACGCCGAATTTATCTCCCGGCCTCAATCCGTGTAGCGCCTCCGTGCAGCTGCCGACCCGCCTCACGGTGAAGAATGTCTCCCCCTCCGTCGGGCTCGGCGGCAACGAGAGCGGCATCTCCCCCGCCCCGAAAAGCGTCACCTGCACGAACTGCCCAGGACGAAAGCCCTTGAAGGCCTCCCGGTCCGCGGGATCCTCGAAATGCCAGTAGAATGTCTTCACGTCCTGGATCTCATCCACGACGCGATCCAGCACCGCGATCCTCGGCAGATACACGTTCTCAGCGACCTCGGGGCGCATCATCTCCCTTGGACCCCGCGGGGGTCCCCTCCACCGGTTCCATCTTATCCTCGGGCGCCGTCGCCCGCCGGATCATCTCCACCACGCTCGGCATGCCGATGTCCCCGTGGCAGACCGCGTTGCAACGGCCGCAGCCCACGCACGCCATGGTCAGCTCCCTCTGGATGAAGTAATGGGCGAGCTTCCTGAAGAACCTC
>JADLBR010000485.1 GCA_020847615.1 Verrucomicrobiia bacterium | reverse complement strand
GAGGTGTCCGAGTCCCCGAGCCAGTACTCGGGGTGCTCGCGCCAGATGGCGTTGTGGCTCGGCCAGTCCAGGTCGGTCACGTAGTGGTGGTCGTTCATGCGGTAGGAGATGAAAAAGTCCTTCCCGCAACGGCGGCAGGCCTCGAGCGTCTCCTTGACCGGATCGCCGCCGGCGCGGATGTAGGCCATGATCCGGTCGTACGACGGGAACTTGCTCTTCGGCTGGCCCGGGGAAAACCTCCGCCAAGTGGGATCCACCTCCGAGGGGAAGAGGTTGGCGCGCCACATGGTCGGGCAGCACATGACGGCATCCACGTCGGTGCCCTCGAGTCTTTCGATGAAGGACGCGATGTGCGCGGGGCTGTTCGTCCTCTGGCCGCAGACGATGAGCAGCTCGTGGTTGAAGAGGCACTTGTAGCCCGCCTCGCCGGAAGTCTTGTGATAGGGCTGGGCCGGGGCGGGCCCCGCGGCGGCAAGCGACATGGTTAGGATCGGGATGGCGATGTGGGCCTTCATGGTCGCGCGCGGTGCCCCGATCGTCTAACGCGTTCCCAGGAGCTTGCGCATGGCCGCCATGAGGACGCCCTCGACCTCGGGCGAGACGTCGGACGCGCGGTCGCTGGCCTCGTAGCCGCCCTCCCCGTAGGCGCGCGCCGTGCACACGTATCCGGGTCCATAGTCGCCATAGGCCGCCATCGCGACGCGTAGGTCGGGGCGCATCGCCTTGGCCGCGAGCTGGTATTCCACGAAGAGTTCGCCCGGCATGTGCAGCACGCGCGCGTCGCCCACGGCCAGCATCGAGAGGGGGATGCGCTTGCCGCCGCGGCAGCGGAGCAGCCACGCGAGCTTATCGGCGGCGTCCAGCGCGGCCTTGGGATCGGATGCGTTCGCCACGGCGGCGCGCAGCGCGCCCTCGTCGAGATGGCCCGCGATGGGGAGGGCCACCGGCTCCACGCTCCACCCGACATCCGCCTCGTTTAACCCGGCGCGGCGCGTGCCCTCCCACGCGCGCCGCATGCCGTCGGCGAGCCGCGTGGCCAGCGCGAGGCGGTTCTCTTTCGAGCCGTCGTTATATTTTCCGGCCCCGATATTGCCGCCGGCGCCGTTGAAGTGGACGTGCAGGGCCTCGGGCACGGCCTGCCCGCGGATGAAGCGCGCGATCCCGGGGAAATCCGGGCTCGGGATGCCGGTGCGGTAGTAGCTCTGCGGGTGGCAGGCGTAGTAGCTCAGCACCGCCAGGGGTCTCGCGCCATTCCAGAAGGACAGGACCGAGACGCGGGGATCGATGACGCCCTCGGGCTCGGCGCGCATCGCCGGGTCTTTGCAAGCCGTGTAGCGCGTCGCCCGGACGCGTCCGTCCGGGCCGAGGATGCGGCGGTTGGAGGCGACCTCCCCGACCTCGGCCTCACCCCAGCCATAGTGCGTCACTGGCACGGCGGCCCCCACCGCCGAGCGCACCGCGTCTGCCGCGCGCCGCAGCGCCTGGCGCGCGAAAGTACCGTCGTAGCGCCCGAGGTCCCTGGCCCCCGCCTCCTTCAGCAGCCCCTCGGTCGTGAAATCGCACGTGGGCGCATCGTGCTGGTGCACCGTGTGGACGGCGACCCGATCCGCCGTCGTCCCCGCGGCCTCGGCCAGCGCCTCGCGGAATGCCTCCTGCGATTCGTTCGCGACGCCGATCCAGTCCAGCGCGCATAGGACGATCGGGCGCCCCGCGCCCAGCAGCACCACGCCCCGGCAGCGCAGCCCCATCTCGTCGATCCGGACCACGGGATCGTACGTCATCCACGAGCCCACCGGCGGGGTCACGTCCAAGTCAAACGTGGCCAGCGTCACCCCCCCCATGGCCCCCGGCGCCGCCGCGAGCGCGATCGCCGCCGCGCACAGGCCCGCCGCCAGCCCGCCAGATTTCCATTTGCGCTCCCTCGCGGGAGCCACTGATCCGTCGGACCGCATGTCGCACTGTGCCCGAGGAATTCGCCCAAGGCAAATCCTCGCACCGCGCCGCCCCAGCCATTCGCCTGGGGTTCGCCTGTCGCATCCACTCCCATTCCGATCGCGGGCCATGCCGCCAAGCTGCACCGCCCTTCCCCATCGATCATCAATATTCAAGGGCTGACCCGAATGGCATTAGTTAAGCGAGCTTTGGGAGGGCCCGCGGCCTCGCGGGCCGGGTCAGCCGAGGCATCCCGCATGCTGGTGGCGCCCGGACGCCGGGGCCGGCGTCCCTCCCAAACGAAGACGCAACGGCACACCCCACGCGAAACGTCCCAAAATCCCCTTAACTCAGCGCCATTCAGGGCTGACCCCATTGGCCTTAGGAGAGTTCCGCGCGACCGCTGTCGTCAGGTCAAGTGGATCGCCCGTCCGGTGGTGTACGACTCCACGGCGGCGTAGCAGATCTTCAGGCTGTTGACGGCATCGTCGAGGTGTTCGGATAGGTCGGTGTCGTCGGCGATGGCCCGCAGGAGGTGCTCCTGCTCTCGCCGACACAGCTCCTCATGGTCGGGCTCGTCCTCGATCGTGATGGCCCGGTCTTTTTTCGCGGGCCGCCCTTGGGCGTCCGTCTCGCTGGAGTGCACGATGATCGTGTCCACGATCGTGTGCTTCGAGACGTCGGACGGGTCGGTCGAGGCCACGTCCTTGTCGAGGCTGACGCTGCCCCTGGGGCCGATGACGTCTTTCACGAAGAAGGCCGACTTGCTCATCATCGGGCCCCAGCCGACCTCATACCAGCCCACCGAGCCATCCTCGAAGGTCACCTGTAGCTGCCCGTAATTCGCCTTGTCCGGATCGATCTCGTCGGAGACGCGCGCGGCGATCCCCTGCACGATGCGGGGTCTGGAGCGCGTCATCTGGCACATCACGTCCACATAATGGACGCCGCAGTCCACCAGGGGCGGCATCTTGGCGATGAAGGTGCGGTGCGTGGCCCATTCGTTTCCAAAACTCTGCTGGTTGAGGTTCATCCGCATGATCAGGGGCTTGCCGAGCCCGCGGGCCAGTTCGATGAACCGGATCCAGGCCGGGTGCTGGCGCAGGATGTAGCCGACCACCAGTTTCTTTCCGGTCGCCCTCGCGACCGCGGCGACGTCCTCCGCCTCGGCGACGGTGCGCGCGATGGGTTTCTCGAGGAACACGTGGCACCCGGCGCGCATGGCGCGGATGGCGTATTCGGCGTGGGTGTCCGGATAGGTATTGATCGACACGACATCGGGCCGGACCGCATCGAGGGCCGCCCCGTAATCGGTGAATATGGGCACCCCGAGACCGAGTTCCGAGGACAGCGCTTCCGCGCGGGCGGTGTTCTTGGCCACGGCGATCCCCGCGACCTCATAGCCCGGTATCCGCGCGTAGCCCCGGAGATGCGATGCCCCCATGCCACCGACGCCCACGACAAGGACGCGCAATCTCTCTTTCATGACCCAGTCTCCATACACGAATCGGCCGCCTCGAAGAAGGCGACGATGTTCTCCCACGGCGTTTCCGGGCCGAGCACGTGCGCCGGCGCCAAGATGAAACCGCCGCCGCGGCCCACGTCGCGGATCCTGGCCCGGACCTCGGCCTTCACCTCCTCCGGCGAGCCGAGCGGCATGGTCCGCTGCACGCTGACCGTGCCCCAGAACGCGAGCCGGTTGCCATACTGGCGCTTGATCGCCGCCGGGTCCATGCACTCGGGCTGGATCGGGTTGAGGATATCGATGCCGGCCTCGATGAGTTCCGGGACCAGCGGCGAGACGTCGCCATCGGAATGATAGAAAACATAGGCGTGGGGGTTGGCGGCCTTGGCCGCGCGCGCGGTCGCCGCGAGCCGCGGCTTCAGGAACTCGCGCCAGGTCCCGTGGCTGATGAGCAGGCCGTGCTGCCCGGCGACATCGTCGCCCGTGATGATGATGTCCACGCCCGCGCGGGCGAATTGCTCCGCCGCGTGCCGCTGGAGCGCCGAGGTGCGGTCGAAGAGGTGGTGGGCGATCTCGGGGGCCGCCAGCATGTCCACCATCAGGTCCTCGAGCCCGCGGATGTACCATGACTGCTCGAACACGGACCCCGCGTATGCCGCCACCGCAAAACCCTGCCCATGCAGCGCATCCACCCGCTCGCGCACCCCGGCGAATCGATATGCCTGATCCAGGTCGGGCATCGGGTATTCGCTCAGCCGCTCTAGCCCCAGTTCGCCGCGCAGCGGCGATCCCACGTCGGCGAAGTGATATGAGTTGCCCGTCTTCCACCACACGCCCCATTCATCCACCTGCCCGGTGGCCAGGGCCGTCGCCGCATCGGCCCCCAGCCACGGCGCGAACCGATCCCGCGGCAGCGCCGTCGGCGCGAACGCCACGCTCGTGATGTCCATGGCAAAGTAATCCCGCGGCGCCTTCGGTGCGCAGCGCTCCCTCAGCAGGGCGTCGATCGCCGGCGTATAGCCGATCGCCTCCTCATACAGCAGCCGCGGCACCCGGTCGGTCGGCTGTCGCGCCAGCGCCGCAAGCACCCGTTCGCGCGAGGTCATGGGATCAGCATGCCCGCCACCTCCCGCCGCCGCCAAGACAAACGAGGGATCCGCATTCTCACGCCAAGCCAGTTTACCCGCCAAACGGCGGGCAAAGGACGCCAAGGTGCCTGGCCGTCGTGCGATGCAGGGGTCCGCGGGGGAAATGCCTCCCGCTGAGGCGCAGGGGCGCATGGAGGGCCCGAGGCATCGCAGCGGCTGGTGGCATGCGGACGCCGGGGCCGACGTCCCTCTCGGGATTCGCCCGCGATTGACCCGCGAGCCACGGGAAGGGATCCACCCTGGCGTCCATGGCGCCCTTGGCGCGACACCCCGCCATCACCCGCATCGCCTCGCGCCAAGCACGGACTATTCGGCCACCCTACCGGCCCTTGAATCCCGCCAGGAACTCGGCAGGGTCCACGGCCTTGATCGCACCCTTCTGAAAATCCTTTGCGTTGCGGGTCACGACCGCGTCAGCGCCGGCCAGCCGCCCCGCCTCCGCCATGACCGCGTCTTCGAAATCCGCGATCGCGCCGCGAAGCGCCCCCTCGATCACGGAACGGTTGACCGCCGCGACCTCGAAGATCTCGATCAACTGCCGCAACGTCTGGCGGGCTTCCTTGCGCGAGAGCGATTGACACAGAAGGTAGTCGACCGTCGTGATGGTCGTGGCGCAGAGCAGTCCCTCGACCTCGGACCGCTCGACAAGCGAGAAGATCCGCGCGGCGTTGCCCACAAAGGCATCCCGTCCGAGAAGCACGTCGAGGACGACGTTCGTGTCGATAATCACCCTCAAAGATATTTCTCCCGGAGATGCTTCCTGTAATCCGATTCCGAGACCCGGGCACCCTTCAGCACGCCCACCAGCGACGCCGTGCGCGGAGGCAGCTTCGCCGGGAGACCCTCATGCCCCAGCGCCCCAACGAACTCCCCCACCATGCGCGATACCGATTTCCCCCGCCGCCGGGCCTCCGCTTTCGCCCGGCGCACCAGCGCCTCATCCATCCGCAGCGTCAGCTTCGTCATCATGACGTACACCTTATTCTAATATATACGTCAAGTCAAACTTGCTCAATGCGCCGGGGACGCCGTGGGCACGGAGGATTCGCCTCCGCGGCCTCGCGAGAGGAGGTCCATGACCCAATGCACGTTGACGAATTTTCGAGTCGACGCCGCCCCCGGCGCGCAGGGCGGCGCTAGGAGGCTGTCGGACTTTGTCCGGCAGCCTCCTCTGGCAAAACCGCCTCCTATTTGCGAGCAAAGGAGTTATGCAACGAGGGCACGATTCGCTAAACTCGCTCAGGCACGGTGCCACATCTGGG
>JADLBR010000484.1 GCA_020847615.1 Verrucomicrobiia bacterium | reverse complement strand
TTTGGCGGCCAAACGCTGACGCGTTCGGCTACGGGAGGCGATGCGGCAATCTTCGAGCTAGATTCCATCCGGCGGCCGCCGGACCACCGGCTTGGGAAAATGTAGCCGAAGCCGTGAGGCTTTGGCGGCCAAACGCTCGCGCGTTCGGCTACGGGGAGCGATGCGGCAATTTTCGAGTCAGCACTTCTGGTGGGCCGGGGCTGCCTGAAGGCAGCACTACGAGCGTTCCCGCAGCCCCAGGCTCGTAGTGCCGCCTTGGCGGCATCCGCATAACCAGCTCGATCCCGTGCCCCGGACGCTCACCTGCCGGCGCCGAAGACGCAGCCCACGCCTCGGGCGATCGGCGCCCAAACGCTCACGCGTTCGGTTGAGGGAATTTTCTATTCAGCTCGAATCCTTCTTTGCCATCGCGGACGATCCAGCCGCGGGACTCGATCTCTGCGCGGAGGCGATCGGCCTCCTTGAAATCCCGCGACTGCTTGGCATTCCATCGGGCTTCGGCGAGGGCGCGGATGTTCTCCGGGGCCTGGGCGGGGGGCTCCTCGGCGACAAGGCGGAGGCCGAGCGCGAAGAGGATGCGATGGAGAGCGCCTCTCTCGGCGCCCGCTTGACCGGGGGGCAACTCGCCCGACCGGATCCGTGACTCGACTTCGGCGGCGGCGGTGAACAGCCGGCCGAGGGCGGCGGGGGTATTCAGGTCATCGAGCAGGGCATCCCATGCCGGGGCGAAGGAAGCCATGCCGTGGCGCGCGTCGCCCAGCGGGAGAAGGGTCGTGGAAAGGCATCCGCGCGGCCCGGAATCCGGGGCGACCGCGGCGAGCGCTTCGTCGAGTTTCGCGATGCGCGCGAGCGCGCTGCGGGCGGCCGCCAGGGAGTCCCAGGTGAAATTGAGCGGCTGGCGGTAGTGGCCCGAGATGAGGACGTACCGCAGCGTCTCGGGGGAAAAGCCGCGGCCCCTGACGTCGTCCAGGGTGAAGAGGTTGCCGAGGCTCTTGGACATCTTTCGGTCCTCGACCATGAGGTGGGCGATGTGGAACCAGTGGCGGGCGAACGTGCATCCGGTGGCGGCCTCGCTCTGCGCGATCTCGTTCTCGTGATGCGGGAAGATGAGATCCACGCCGCCGGAGTGGACATCGAAGGTATCGCCGAGGTACTCGATGCTCATGGCGCTGCACTCGATGTGCCATCCGGGCCGCCCGTCGCCCCACGGGCTCGGCCAGAAGTTGGGGCCGTCCTCGGGTTTCCTGGCCTTCCAGAGGGCGAAATCCGCGGCGGAGTCGCGGGCGTATTCGTCGGCCTCCTCGCGATCCGTTTCGGTGGCGGGGGCGTGTTGGCCCGTGGTGATCTGGCGATCGGCGAGTCGGGAGAGGCGACCGTATTGCGGGAAGGAGCTGACGTCGAAGTAGACGGAGCCGTCTTGCGCGACGTAGGCGTGACGTGCCTCCACGAGGCGCTGGATGAGTTGGATCTGGTGGGGGATGTGGGCGACCGCGCCGGGCTCGTGGTGGGGCGGGAGGATGTTCAGCGCACCGGCGTCGGCGTGCATCCGGGCGGTCCAGCGCGCGGTAAACTCGGACAGCGGCACGCCCTCGGCCTGGGACTGGCGGATCGTCTTGTCGTCGACGTCGGTGAGATTGCGGACGTGGAGAGTCGGCGTGCCGGAGAGCTCGACGACGCGGCGGAAGACGTCCTGGAGCAGAAACGTGCGGAGGTTGCCCACGTGCGCCGGCCCGTAAACCGTGGGCCCGCAGCAATACAGGCGAAGGGTCTTGCCGTCCGCGGGCGCGACCGTCCTGACCTCGCGCGAGAGGCTGTCGAAGAGGCGCGGCGCGTGGGCGTCGGACATGGCTTTGGGTTTGTATGGCCGGCGGGCGCCGCGCGCAAGCGCGGTATGGGATGTTGGGCGGAGCGTTGCGGATCTGGATGCGATCGGCAGTATCGGGCCATGTCGGATAATGAGTGCGGCAAGGGCTCCAGCGGTTTCGACCGCCTGCTCGCGAAGGTGTGCGCCCAGTGCCCGGTGTGCCGGACGGCGAGGGCACGGGGCCGGGGCCTGGCATACTGGCTCGTGAGCCGTGTGGAGCGGGGCATCTGCCCTTTTTGCGCTGCGTACGAGCGCGTCACCGGGCGCAAGGCGCACGGGGGCCCAGGGCGGGACTGATGGCGGCTCGGCGGCCGGGAGGCAACGCGCGGAAAGTTATATAGAACTAACAAAGATGTTGCAACCTACCTCAGGGGTGCTAGTGTGTGGCATGAGGCTGCCGGTGGGCGAGGCGAGGCGGGTGCTGGTGGAAGACGTGCTGAAGCACTTGAGGGACTGTCGTGGTCGTGGGGTTCCGGCGACGGAGGCGAGCGCGGGCGGGGCGCTTGGGGTGGGGTTGGACCGGGTGGCGAAGCTGGTGCCGGACTTGGTGGACGCGGGTCTGGTCGAACGGCGCGGGGAATGCCTGGAGCTGACGGAGGCCGGTGATTCGTACGCGCTGTCGGTGATACGGGCGCATCGTTTGTACGAGACGTATCTGGCGAACCGGACGGGGACCCCTGGGGACGAGTGGCATCGGCGCGCGGAGGTGGAGGAGCATCGGCTGAGCCGGGCGGCGCAGGATCGGCTGGCGGACAGTCTGGGGAACCCAAGGTTTGATCCGCACGGGGATCCGATTCCGACGCGGGGGGGCGAGGTCGTGGGGCAGGCCGGGCGCCCGCTGACGGGTTTCGGGGTTGGGGAGGATCTCGTGGTGACGCATCTGGAGGACGAGCCGGAGGCGGTTTTTGCGGAGATCGCCCGGCTTGGGCTCGCGCCCGGGATGCGCCTGAGGGTCGTGGAGAGGGGCGGCGGTCGTCTGTCTGTTGAGGCCGAGGGGTTGCGTCAGGAGATCAGCCTGGCGGCGGCGGAGCGGGTGCATGCGGTGCCATCGTCGGTCGGGGGCGTGCCGCTCGGGCAGCGGCGGCTTTCGGCCATGGGCGTGGGGGAGGCGGTGCGGGTCCTTGGGATATCGCCGGCGTGCCGGGGCAGCGAGCGGACGCGGTTGCTGGATCTGGGGATCGTGCCCGGGAGTGTGGTGGAGGCGGCGTTTTCCGGTCCGCTGGGCGATCCGACGGCGTATCGAGTGCGGGGGACGATGGTGGGCCTGCGGCGGGAGCAGGCGGAACAGATTTTCGTGGAGAAGGTGTGATCGCGGAGGGAGCAGACGATGGGCGGATGCGGTAGCTGTGCGGCTTCGGGATGCGGGACGTCGGGGGCGCGGATCGCCGGGTTAACGCGGCTGGGCCTGCGGCCCGGGGCCTGGGATGCGGTGGTTGGGCTGGCGGGAAATCCGAACACGGGCAAGAGCACGGTGTTTAATCGGCTGACTGGACTGCGGCAGCACACGGGCAACTGGCCGGGCAAGACGATTGCGCGCGCCGAAGGTGGGTTCGGGTACCGGGGTCGGCGGTATCGGCTGATTGATTTGCCGGGCACGTACTCGCTGCTGTCGGCTTCGCCCGACGAGGAGGTCGCGAGGGATTTCATATTGTTTGGGAGGCCCGACGTGGTGGTGGTCGTGGTCGATGCGACCGCGCTGGAGAGAAATCTGAATCTGGCGCTGCAGGTCCTCCAGATCACGGATCGCGTGGTGGTGTGCCTGAATCTGATGGATGAGGCGCGGGCGCTGGGGATCGATGTGGACGTGGATGGGCTCGCGGAAGATCTCGGGGTTCCGGTTGTGGCGTGCGTCGCGCGGGAGGGTGCGGGGATGGTGGCGTTGCTCGATGCGATTCACGGGGTGAGCGTGGGCGAGGTGGCGTGTCGCCCGCGGCGGCTGGGGCTGAGCGTGCCTGGACTGACGGAGGCGCTGGATCGTTTGACCGCGATGGTGGCGGGGGCGTTCGGGGATCTGCCTCAGGCGCGGTGGGTGGCGCTGCGGCTGCTGCACCGGGATCGGCGGATCACGGAGGCCGTGCGGACGGGCGAGATCGCGCGACTGGGTGCTGGCGATGGAGCCGCGATTGGAGCCGGGCCGTGAGCGCGGCGAAGCCAGATGCCCGTTCGGTGCTGGAGGCGGCCCACGAACTGGGTTGGAGACTGCCCCCGGACCTGAACGACCGGATCACCGAGGCGATCTACGCGGAGTCGTCGGAGATCGCGGGTAGGCGGGTTCGGCGCCGGGGTGGTTCGATGCGGCTGGCCTGGCAGGAGGCGCTGGACAGGATACTCACGGGCAGGTGGACCGGGATACCGGCGATGGTGCTGCTGCTCGGGGTCGTGCTCTGGCTGACGATCACCGGGGCGAACTACCCCTCCGGGATGCTGGCGGAGCTGCTGATCGACCGGTGGTGGCACGGGTTGCGCGAGGTGTTTGCCGCGATGGGCGCGCCCGGTTGGTTGCGTGGGATCGTGGTGGACGGGATGTACCTGACCACGGCCTGGGTGGTGAGCGTGATGCTGCCGCCCATGGCGATCTTCTTTCCGCTCTTCACGATCCTGGAGGATTTTGGCTATCTGCCGCGGGTGGCGTTCAACCTGGACCGGATGTTCAAGGCGGCGGGGGCGCACGGAAAGCAGGCGCTGACGATGTCGATGGGCCTGGGCTGCAATGCGGCCGGGGTGGTGGCCTGCCGGATCATCGATTCGCCGCGCGAGCGCCTGATCGCAATCGTGACGAACAATTTCGCGCTGTGCAACGGGCGGTGGCCCACGCAGATGCTGATCGCGAGCGTGTTCGTCGGGGGGCTGTTCCCGCCGGCGCTGGGCGGGATGGCGGCGGCGGGCGCGGTGATGGGCGTGGCGGGCCTGGGGTTCGCGCTGACATGGCTGGCGTCGCTGGTCCTGAGCCGGACGGTGCTGCGTGGCGAGGCGTCGACGTTCAGCCTGGAATTGCCGCCCTATCGTCCGCCGAATATCCTGCGGACCTTCTACACATCGATCATCGACCGGACGATTTTCGTGCTATTTCGGGCGGTGGTGTTCGCGATGCCGGCCGGTGCAGTGATCTGGTTGATCGGGAACGTCCACGTGGGTGGGCAGTCGCTCGCGCACTGGATGGTGGGCGCGCTGGATGCGCCGGCCTGGTGGCTCGGGCTCAACGGCGTGATACTGGTGGCCTATGTCGTGGCGATCCCGGCGAACGAGATCGTGATCCCGACGGTGCTGATGCTCACGGCCCTCGTGACGGGACAGGCGGGCGCGGGCGCCGGCGTGATGTTCGAGGTCGAGGAGGCCGACAGGTTCCGCCAGTTGCTCGATGCGGGCGGATGGACGGTGCTCACCGGAGTGTGCCTCATGATCTTCAGCCTGTGCCACAACCCGTGCTCCACGACGATATACACCATATGGCGCGAGACGCGGAGCTTGAAGTGGACTGTGCTGGCCACGCTGATGCCATTTGTTCCGGGCATCGTGCTCTGCGGGGGCATCGCGGCGCTGGCGCGGGCGCTCACCTGACTCGAAGGCTCTCGTAGCCGAACGCGTAAGCGTTTGGCCGGCAAAGCCGCGCGGTCTCGGCTACATTTCCTTCCCCGGTCGTGCCCGTCGCGACGGGCATCATCTCTGACCTGGATCAAGTGTGGTCTGGCCAAGGCCCCGGGGGCGTTGGTAGATTCCGGGCCACGGCGCGCGCGGCCCGGGGACATGGGTCCGCGGCTCCGAATCGGAGGCATATGGGCGACAAGACGATACTGGTTCCCGTGGATGGGGCATCGAACATCAAGCTGGAGGGGTTGGATTACGAGACGCTGGCGACGGTGCACTCCTCGGTGACGGACAGCCCGAAGGTGGAGCGCGACGGCCTGAAGTACAACGAGACGGGGGCGGAGTTCCGGTGGTTCGAGGAGGCGATGCGGGGCATGGGCGAGGGCCTGAGGGAGGCCGCGGTCGTGGCCCCGGTGGCGCGGGGCGCGTCGGGCGGCCTGGTGGGTGCGGACAACTCGCTGGTCGAGGTGCCGGGGGAGGGGCTCACGCTGGCCTACACCCAGGGCTATCCGGCGCGGGTGGACGAGCGCTTCGCGGAGATCGCGGGCTCGCGCGAGGCATTTTTCGAAGAGACCGGATCGATACGGGATTTTCCGGGCTCGCTGACGCTGCTGAAGCGATTTCTTTTCGAGGAGATGGAGCGACCGGAGGTGCTGGCGCGCGCGGCGGGGTTCGCGCATTACGGGGCACTGATGGGCGGGCATTTCATCGGCGGGGATTATCTGGCGGCGATCCGACTCGCGGGCAACGAGCACAGCTATTGGATGTGTCACTCGGGCACCCGCGATGTGCGGGCGAAGGCGGGGACACCGAGCCGTGCGGCCAAGAGGGTGGGGGCGTTCGGGCGGCTGGTGCCCGATGCCACGTCGGTGTGCTATCGCGCGCTGGGTCAGATGCCCGAGGGGCAGGCGAAGCGCCTGGGGCTCAGGGGGCGCACGCTGGTGATTGCCGGCGGGCACGACACGTGCCTCTCGCACATCCCCGTGCTTTCGACGTTCTATCAGGCATTTCCGGGGATGGCCGGCAAGCCGGTCTTGCAGGTCGAGGCGGGGACATGGGCGATGATCGCTCAGGTGGGCGGGACGGCCAAGGTGCCCGGCGATGGCTTCACGCGGGACATCATCATCCAGGGCACGGTGGACGGCGAACCGGTGACGACCGGACGGTATGGGAGTGGCGCCGATTTCAGTTGCCTGAAGAAGCTCGCGCAGGAGAAGGGAAAGGGATTTAAGCGAACCGCGGACCCCGCGGCGATCGGGCGGTTCTTGTCCGGGGGCGAGGTGTTCGTGCTGCCGAACGTCGAGCCGTCGCTGCACAAGACGGGGCCGTTCCCCGACGTGAAGGGCAGGGTCATTGGCGAGGCGGCGTTCTTTGCGGATGCGGAGGTTGCATTCCTGGCGACGAACGTGATGACGGCGCTGGCCGTGGCGCAGCAGGTGGACGCGATCGCGCAGGACGCGTCCGTGCCGGTGGTGCTGACGGCGGGGGGCTCGAAGGACCCGTGCTTCGCGGCGCTCGTCGCGACGCTGACGGGCCGCGAGACCTACGCGATGTTCGACAAGGACGGCCAACCGGTCAGCGAGACGACGACCCTGGGTGCGGCGATCTGCGGCAAGGCGGCATGTCTCGGGATCCACCCGTACGAGGTGGACACGTCGCCACTGGGCGTCCGGTACAAGCGGGTGGACGCGCTGGCAGGCGAAGTGGCCAGGGCGCTCAACGGATATCGGGCGAAATGGCTGGCGAGGGTCATGGAGGGGTGAGGAAGGACGTGGTCAGGGTGTTGGCCGGGCTGATGGCATGCTGCTGGTTAGCCGCGGCCTACGGCGGCGAGTGGGTGGAGCTGTTCGACGGGAAGACGCTGACCGGGTGGGTGCAGAGGAACGGGACCGCGAAGTTCTCCGTCGAGGATGGCGCCATCGTGGGGAGGAATACGGAGGGAAGCCCAAATTCGTTCCTGTGCACGGAGAGCGAGCACGGGGATTTCGAACTGGAGTTTGAGGTCAGGGTGCACCCCAGGCTGAACTCGGGGGTGCAGATCCGCTCGAAGGCGAAAGGGGGCAACGGGCGAGTGCATGGCCCGCAGGTGGAGATCGAGGCCAGCGGGGACAAGGGCGCCGAAGCCGGGTACGTGTACGGGGAGGCGACGGGGCGCGGCTGGCTGACGCCCAAGGAGCGGCTCAAGCCGCACAAGGCTTTTCGGGATGAGGAGTGGAATCAATTTCGCGTGGTGGCGAAGGGGCCCCGGATCCAGACGTGGATCAACGGGCGGGCGATCGAGGACCTCAGCGATGAGGCCATCTGCCAGGCATACCCGCGAGGGTTTATCGGGCTACAGGTGCACGGGATCCCCCGGGGCCAGGGGCCATATGACGTGGCCTGGCGGAACATCCGGATCCGGGCGCTGGATTAAAACTCGATTTCGGCGATGCCCCACTCGCGGACTCTCGGTATGAGGATCCGCGTGCCGCCCGGGAGCGTCTCGCGCTCGAGGTCGGTGGTCGGTTGGCCGGGGGCATGCCACCGGACCGATGCGATCTGGGGCCCGAGGAAGGCGCGGGGGCGCAGCAGGAACGAGAGCCATTTGATCTCGGTGTTGGGGGAGGCGCGATTGATGATGTGAAGGATCAGGGTCCGATCTGCCGCGCGGGGCCGCGCGCGCGCGATCACGTGGATCTCGCGGGGGCCCCAGACCTCGGCGATCGAGAATGGAGCGAGCGCGGAGTCCGCCGCGCGTTCGGGGTCGAGCAGGGGTGTCGCGGCGGCGGCCTTGACGAGGGCGGCGCGGTCGGGGCCGGCGAGTTCGCCCATGTTCGCGCAGAGCGCGAGTGCGTCGAACGTGGCGAGGCGTTCGGCGCGGAGGGGGACGTCGTAGTATTCGTGGCCGACCGGGATGACCGCGAAGGGGACCTGCGCGTCGAGAAGTCGGCGGCAGGCTCGGAGGGTGCGGGTGCGATCGAAGTGATCGAGATCCACGATGAGGCCGACGGTCGCCACGGAGCCGAAGCCATCGAAGAGACCGGGGTTGCCGCGCGCGAAGTGGAAGAGGTCGCCGTATTGGTCGACGGTGCCCCAGCCGCGGGGCTGGATACTGGTCTCGTCGCTGCCCATGTACATGTCCCACGGGATCATCGGGAGCTGGCCGAGGGCGTAGATGGTGGCGATGCCGGCGCGCGCGTCGGGGACATCGAGACTCTGCGAGACGAAGACGTGCCACTTGCCGAGGGACTCCGCGCACTTGGCGGCGAGCGCCAGCGGGTCGGGCGTAAAGTGCAGCGTCTCCCCCTGGAGGAAATCGACGATGTCGGTCAGGAAGGCCTGGCTTTGGGACGGTCGAGAGAAGTTGGCGTTGATCGACATCGGGACGCGGTGCCCGGCGATCGCGGCGATCGCCTTGTCCAGCCTCTGGAAGAAGGCGCGGATGGAACGGCGATGGAAGGACTCGAAGTGCGGGGTCGTGGGCAGGGTCTTCTTCTGGGCCATGTAGGCGGCGGCATTGGTGATGCCGTGTCGTTCGGCGAGATAGGCGCGGTAGTCGAAAGGACCGCCCTTCGGGATCCCGAGCTGCGCGAGTTCCCCGGCGGAGAGGTGGGCGCGGATGTCGTCGGGGAACGCGGCCATGCACTGCTCGCAGAAGCACGCGCCGCCCCAGCCTGAGGCGCTGGCGATCAGTGCCCAGTCATCGAACTGGAGCATGGTGGCGCCGGCGGCGATGGCCGCCTTGGCGCGATCGAGGCACACCTCCATGAAGCGGGGCCGGTTGTTGCAGCCCCAGAACACCGGGCTCTTCTTGCTGAACGCGCGCATCCAGGGCGCCACCATGGGGCGCCCATCGAAGTCGAGCGCATGGGCGGCGGTTTCCGACGTGCCGGGGAGCGAGTTGATGGTGCCCTGGAACGTCTCGGCGCCGGCGTCGCGCAACGCGTCCGCGAATTCGGCGTCGTGCGCGTAGGACCACAGCAGGCGATTGGCGCGGAAGGCCTTGAGGGTCTCGACGGAGTTCGTGTGCTTGGTGCGACTCGTGAGGCAGACATCGCTGGGCCGAAAGAAGGCCGGTTGGACCGGGGCGCTGAGAAGGGAATGGGTCAGCGGTCGGAAGGGGGGCTCGTCGGATGCAGCGATTGCCGCGATCTGATCGGCGGAGAGGACGGAATCGTAGATGCGGACACCGTCGACCAGTCCCCGGAATGGGCGGATGCCGCCGAGGTTGCCGATCTCGAGATGGGCGGAGGTGGCATCGGGCAATGGGACGTTGGACCATGTGGCCGCGGGGCTTGGGATGCCCCCGGGGAGGGTGTGAAACAGGCGGGCCTGGCCAGAGGCGGCATCGTGGGTGAGTGCCAGGAAGTGCCACTGACCCGGAACGATGTCGATCGTGGTGCGGGAGGTGGTGAATGAAACGTCGGCGCCCTTGTGCCGGACCTTGAAACCGAGCGCGCCATCGGAGATAGACACATCGGCGCGGGAGCCGAGGCTAATCAGCCGGGCGGGTGCATTGGGACCGTCGGGATTGCACCAGAGCGCGATGGTGACCTGCTGTAGCGCGCCGAGGGAAGGCGCATCCACGACGGCTGCGCCACCGGCCTTCGTGCGGTGGGTGCCTCCACCCCGCGAGCTGGCGGTGAGATCGAGCCCCGTCCCCGGGCGGCCCGGGCCGAACACGGGGCCCTCGCCGGGAACATACTCGATGAGCGAGGCCTCGCCGCCGAGGGTGCCCGTGTTCCGGGTATCGGCGCTGAAGTGGAGTTCGATGAGCGGGCGCACGGGTCGCGGCCCTTCGGCGGCGAGCCCCAGAGTGGAGAGGCATGCCGCGACCGCGGCCAGCGAAGCTCGGGCGACTAGCCTGCATATTTCACGCGCATGCGCGAAATATGCAGGCTCAAAGGAAAACCGCGCTCTGAAATACGGGTCCCCGATCGGTTTTCGGCACTGGAAACGCGGCCAACAGTTTGTGATTTCGAAA
>JADLBR010000483.1 GCA_020847615.1 Verrucomicrobiia bacterium | reverse complement strand
GGATGTTCAATCCCGTGTTCTGGAGGCGTGCGATGCGTTGGTTTTCGGCGGTGGCCCTGTTTTTCTTGATGGCCTGGGGGGGCGGGCACGCCGCGGGCACGGTGGCGACATTCGCTGGCACGGGCGTCAAGGGCTTCTCCGGTGACGGTGGTCCGGCATCCGAGGCGCAGCTCAACAATCCCTACGGGGTTGGGCGCGGGCCGGACGGGGCCCTCTACATCTGTGACGTGGATAACCACCGGATTCGCCGGGTCGCCGCGGACGGGAAGATCTCGACATTCGCGGGCAGCGACAAGCGCGGCTACGCGGGTGACGGGGGACCCGCCACGTCGGCCTCGTTGAACATGCCCTACGAGATCGCATGGGATAAGGCCGGGAACCTGTTCATCGTCGAGCTGGGGAACCATCTGGTGCGGCGGGTGGACGCGAAGTCGGGGCGCATCAGCACGGTCGCCGGCACGGGCTTGAAAGGCTTCTCCGGGGATGGCGGCGCGGCAAAGAAGGCGCAGTTCGCGCAACCGCACAGCCTGGCCTTCGACGCGGCGGGCGACCTGTATGTCTGCGACATCGGCAACCACCGGATTCGGAAGATCGACACGAGGACGGGGAGGATCTCGACGTGGGCGGGGACGGGCGAGAAGAAGACGGGCCCCGATGGATCGAGGTTTTCTCGCGAGCCGGTGAATGGCCCGCGCGCGCTGGCCTTCGCGTCCGATGGCACGTGCTGGCTGGCCCTTCGCGAGGGGAACGCGGTGCTCCAGCTCGATCCGCGCTCGGGTGTCATGCGCCACGTCGCGGGCACCGGAAAATCGGGATTCACGGGCAATGGCGGCCCCGCCCGCGAGGCGGCGCTCGCGGGGCCGAAGGGCGTGAGCCTCGGCAAGGAGGGAAACGTCTACCTGGCCGACACGGAGTCGCACTCCATCCGCTACATCGATGCCAAGAAGGGAACGCTGGAGGTGCTGGTGGGCAACGGGCAGAAGGGCGATGGCCCGGATGGGGAGCCGCTCGGGTGCCAGCTCGCGCGCCCGCACGGCGTCTTCGTCGATGGGGATGGCTCGGTCTTCATAGGTGACAGCGAGAATCACCGCGTGCGCGTCTGGCGGAAGTGAGGATGGGGCCGCATGCTTGCTCGACTCCGGACTCCGCGTCCGGTAGTGTAGCGAAATGGATCCCATGCAACCGAAAAACCATATGATGACCCGCCGGCAAGCCCTGTCCTCGCTCGGCCTCTTGGCCCTTTCCTCCCATCCGCTGCTCCAGGCGGCCCAGGGAACGTCCCAGCCCAAGAAGGGAGGCGGGATCGCTCTCCAGCTGTACACGGTCCGGGACCCGGCCAAGCAAGATCTGGCGGGGACCCTCAAGCGCGTGCGCGAGATCGGGTGGGAGTATGTCCAGTGGAGCGGCATGCCGAATCTGCCGGCGGAGAAGATCCGCGAGGCTCTGGACGCCGCCGGGCTGAAGGCCATCGCGGCGCACGTGGGCATCGAACCGTTCGAGAAGGACTTCGAGACCAACGTGCAGTTCTGGAAGACCGTCGGCGTGAAGGACGTCGCGCCCGGGGGCATGATGGGCGACTGCAAGGCCGATCTTGCGGCGTGGCTGCGCGGGGCGAAGCGACTGGACGCGCTCGGCGAGAGGCTGCGCGGCGCCGGGATGCGGCTGTCGTACCACAACCACTCTTGGGAGTTTGAGAAATTTCCGGAGGACCCTCGCTACAAGCTCGACATCCTGCTGGAGGCGACGAAGCCGGAGAATCTGAATACCGAACTGGACACGGCCTGGGCGTTCAACGCGGGAGTCGATCCGGCGGCGTACCTGCGCAAGTACAAGGGGCGCTGCCCGGTCATCCACATCAAGGACATCACGGCGGCCAAGGACGGCAAGAAGGGAGAGCTCACGTCGCTGGGGCAGGGCGCCCTCGATTGGAAGGGGATATTTGCCGCGGGCCGCGAGGCCGGCGTCGAGTGGTTTGTCTACGAGCAGGACCGCGGCGTCGGGACCCCATTCGATTACGTGCGCGCGAGCTTCGAGTTCTTGCAGAAAAACTTCCGGTGACCGCGATGGACCGCACCAGGCGGGAGTTCTTGGCGGCGGGCCTCGGGGCGGCGGGCGCCGGTCTGGCGTCCGCGGCCACGGGGGCGCGCGGGGCTTCCGGCGGGGGGGCGGGGACGAATCTCGTGTACGTGTTCTCGGACCAATGGCGATGGTGCGACCATGGTTACGAGGGGAACCGCGAGGTGGCGACGCCCCGGATCGATGGGCTGGCGCGGGAGAGCGTGAATTTCCGCAATGCGGTCTCGTGCATGCCGGTGTGCTCGCCGCACAGGGCGTCGCTGATGACGGGACAGTACCCGCTGACGCACGGGCTGTTCATCAACGACCTGAGCCTTAGCGAGCGCGCGGTCTCCTTCGCCCGGGCGTTTGGCAAGGCGGGCTACGAGACGGGCTATATCGGGAAGTGGCATCTCGACGGGCGCGGCCGGACGCTGTTCACGCCGCCGGAGAGGAGGCAGGGATTCGGGTTCTGGCGCGCGATGGAGTGCACGCACGCCTACAACAAGTCGGAGTATTTCGGCGACGATCCTTCGCGCAAGAAGCTGTGGCCGGGCTACGATGCGTGCGCGCAGACCGACGAGGCGGTCGGGTATCTCAAGGCGCGCGCCGAGGACAAGAGGCCATTCGCCCTCTTCTTGTCCTGGGGTCCGCCCCACGACCCGTACCGCACCGGGCCGCCGGAGATCTTGGCCCGGTATGACGCGCGGGCCCTGACCCTGCGCCCCAACGTGCCCGCGGCATTGCGCGCCGAGGCGCAGAAGACGTACGCGGGCTACTACACCCACATCGAGGTCCTGGACCAGTGCGTCGGGAGGCTTCTGGATGCCGTGCGCGACACGGGCCTCGGGGCGAACACGGTGTTTGTCTACACGTCCGACCACGGCGACATGCTCCACTCGCAGGGCTTTCTGAAAAAGCAGAAACCCTGGGACGAATCGATCCGGGTGCCTTTCCTCGTGCGCTGCCCGGACGCCACCGGCGCCAAGCCGCGACCGATCGAGGCGCCGATCAACACCCCGGACATCATGCCGACGGTGCTCTCGCTCTGCGGCGTGCCGGTGCCCTCGACGGCGGAGGGCGAGGATTTCTCGCGGCTGATCCTCGGGCAAAAGGAGCCCTCCGATGCCGGTGCGCTGATCATGTGCCCGTCGCCCTTCGGCGAGTGGACGCGGGCCAACGGGGGCCGGGAATACCGCGGCGTCCGGACGACGAGGTACACGTATGTCCGCGATCTGGACGGCCCCTGGCTCCTGTACGACAACGCGGAGGATCCCTTCCAGCTTCGCAACCTGGTCGCCGATCCCGCATGTGCCGCGATACGCTCCGATCTGGAGGAGAGGCTGCGCGCCAGGCTGGCCCAGACCGGCGACGAGTTCCTCCCGGGGCCCGAGTTGATCCGCCGATGTGGCTACAGGGTCGACGCGAACGAGACCGTTCCCAGCACCCCGCCGTATTTCAATCAGGTGACCGTACCCTGCCGGAAGAGTTGATCGGATGGCTCATCCGCGTTGAGACGATGTCCGGGCTCGACTGGATCGGGGTGCGGCTGATGATGGGAGATCGTTCCTGCTGCTGCCGGGTGAGCGCGGCGCTGGGGCGCCGCGCGGCATCGGATCGGTGGCTCAGGGCGATCGCCACGCGGATCCGAGAAAAGACAAAAAACCATGACTGACCCCATTGCCGCGCGATCGAGGCCCGACCTCAGCGGCAAGGTGCGCGAGTTGCCGCACCGGCCGGGGGTGTACCTGTTCAGGGACAGGCTGAACCGCGTGATCTACGTGGGGAAGGCGCGGGACCTGCACCGCCGGGTGAGCCAGTATTTTCATCCGTCGCGGCGGACCGCTGCCGACCTTAAGACGCGGGCGCTGATCGAGGGCATCTGGGACCTGGAGGCGCACGTGGTGCGGTCGGAGGCAGAGTCGATTTTGTTGGAGGGGAGGCTCATCAAGGAGTACCGGCCCAAGTACAATATCAGCTTCCGGGACGACAAGCGGTTTCTGCTGGTGCGGGTTAACCTCTCGGATCCCTTCCCTCGCCTGACGCTGACCCGCGTGAAGAAGGAGGACGGGGCGCGCTATTTCGGGCCATTTGCGCATTCGGGCGCCCTGCGCAGCACGCTGAATCTGGTGAAGAAGAGATTCGGTCTGCGGTCGTGCAGGCCGCTGGAGCCCGGGGAGAGGGACTACAAGCACTGCCTGGACCACATTATCCGGCAGTGCTCGGCGCCATGCGTCGGCAGGGTGACGCGGGAGGAGTATCGGGGGCGGGTGCTGGCGGCGTGCGAGTTTCTCGAGGGCGCGTCGCGGCAGATGGCGGGGGAGCTGCGGCGCGAGATGAGGGCGGCGGCCGACCGTCTGGATTTCGAGCGGGCGGCGGCATTGCGGAACCTGGTGACGGACATCGAGGCGACGACGCGTCCGGCGCGGCGGTTCGTGCGCGAGGAACCGACGACGGTGGTGCCCGAGCGGGATATCGCGGAGCTCCGGGACGCGCTCCGGTTGCCGGACCTGCCGGCGCGGATGGAGTGTTTCGACATATCCAACATCTCCGACACGCACAAGGTGGCCTCGATGGTGGTATTCCGGGACGGGCGTGCGGACCGCGGGCAGTACCGGCGCTACCGGATCCGGACCGTGGAGGGCCAGGATGATTTCGCATCGATGAGGGAGGTCGTGTATCGCCGATACCGGCACGTGCTGGGCGTCGGCGCGGGCGCGCAAACGCCTGAGTGGCCGACCGGCCCTGACGGACGGCAGCGGCTGCCTGGGGACTTCCCGGACCTGATCGTCATCGACGGCGGCAAAGGGCACCTGAACGCCGCGCTGGATTCGCTGCGGCGACTCGCGGTGCGGGGTGTGCCCGTCATCGGATTGGCCAAGGAGCGCGAAGAGATCTTCCTGCCGGGCCGGGAGGATCCCCTGTTGCTGTCGCACGAGTCCGGGGCGCTGCGCCTCCTCCAGCGCATCCGGGACGAGGCGCACCGTTTCGCGAACGCGTACCACCAGCTGCTGCTTCGGCGCCGCGTGTCCGAGAGCGTGCTCGACGAGTGCCCCGGGGTCAGCGAGGCCAGGAAAGTGGCGCTGCTCCGGGCGTTTGGATCTGTGGCGCGATTGCGCAAGGCGTCCGCCGAGGAGATCGCCGCGGTCCCGGGGATCGGCCCGAAGGGGGCGGAGGCGATCGTGGCATTTTTTCGGCGGATTGCGAAGCTTGAGCCGGGGGTGGGTCCGTGAGAGCATGACTCCATGAAACGAGTCATCGCGTTGGGGATCGTGCTATCGGCGTCCCGGGTGTTGGGCATGGATTCGGAGACGATCCGCCTGTGGGCGGGCGAGGCGCCGCTGGCCGTGCCGGCCGAGGCGCCGGAGGGCGAACTCCCGACCAAGGCGGGCGAGGATGGCCGCATCGTCCGCGTCGGGAATGTCTCCGAGCCATCGATGACGGTCTATCATCCTCCCGAGGGGCACCGGACGGGGACCTGCGTGGTGGTATGCCCCGGGGGCGGATATCGCATCCTGGCCATGACGCACGAGGGCACCGATGTGGCGGAGTGGCTCAACTCGATCGGTGTCACGGCCGTGGTGCTGAAGTATCGGGTGCCGGCGCCGAAGGAGGGGCCCTCGCATGTCCGGCCGCTGCTGGATGGGCAACGCGCCATCGCGCTGGTCCGGTCCCGCGCCGCGGACTGGGGCGTCGATCCCCGGCGGATCGGCGTGCTGGGCTTCTCGGCGGGTGGAAATCTCGCCGCATGGCTCCTGTGCGAGGGCAACCGCCATCCCGAGGCATATCCCAAGATCGCGGACGAGCCGCCATGCCGGCCAGATTTTGGAATCCTGGTCTATCCCGCGTACATCGCCGACCCCAAGCGGCCTGACGAGCGTCCGGCGATCCGCGAGGAGGAGAAACCCGGCCCCGTGTTCTTCGCGCACGCGGCCGATGACCGGATCGGGCCGGAGAATAGCATCGAGCTATTTCAGGCCCTTCGAAAGGCGGAGGTGCCCGCCGAACTCCACGTGTTTCAAGATGGCGGCCATGGTTTTGGCATGCTCCGGAAAGGGCGCCCCATCAACGACTGGCCGAAGCGCTGCGCCGAGTGGATGGGCTCGCAGGGGATGCTCCGTGGCACCCCGATCAAGTGAATGCCGGAGGGAGAGGTTTTATGACGAGAGGTGACATGATGGCGCGAGTGGCGGTTGCCGCGGCGCTCGCGATGTTGGCGGGCCTGTTCCGGGCCGCGGCCGAGCGGCCAAATATCCTGGTGATCGTGGCCGATGACCTGGGCTATGCCGACGTGGGATTCCAGGGCTGCAAGGAGATCCCCACGCCGCACCTGGACCGGTTGGCCCGATCGGGCATCCGCTGTACCGATGGGTACGTGTCGCACCCGTTCTGCAGTCCGACGCGGGCGGGGCTGATGACCGGGCGGTACCAGCAGCGGTTCGGGCACGAGAACAATCCGGCGTGGTTGCCCAACGACCTCATCGCGGGCCTGCCACTGGGGGAGACCACGCTGCCGCAGCTGCTGAAGGAGGCGGGCTACGTCACCGGGATGGTGGGCAAGTGGCACCTCGGGGCACACCCGCAATTCCACCCGTGCGCGCGGGGCTTCGACGAGTATTTCGGGCTGCGCGGCGGGGGGCATGATTACTTTGAACACAATCTGTTCAAGGAGGATCCTGAGAAAGCGGAGGCGACGGAGTACAAGATCCCGCTGCACCGGAACCGGGAACCGGTCGAGGAATCGGAATACCTGACCGATGCTTTCGGTCGCGAGGCCGCGGCGTTTGTTGCGCGGCACCAGGGCGAGACGTGGTTTCTGTACCTCGCCTTCAATGCGCCCCACTCGCCGCTCCAGGTTCCTCAGGCGTACCTTGATCGGGTCAAGGGGATCGCGAGCGAGAAGCGCCGCACCTACGCGGCGATGATTTGCGCGATGGATGATGCCATCGGTAGGACGCTGGGGGCCATGCAGGCATCGGGCAAAGAGAAGGACACGCTGGTCTTCTTCTTTAGCGACAATGGCGGTCCGGTGGCCGTGACGGAGGCGAGCAACGCGCCGCTCAGGGGGGCCAAGGGCGACGTGTTCGAGGGGGGCATCCGCGTGCCGTTCATCGTGAGCTGGCCGGCGCGCGTGAAGCCGGGCGAGTACCGGCGGCCGGTGTGCTCGATCGACGTCTTGGCGACGAGCGTGGCGGTGGGCGGCGCGCCGTGTCCGGAGAAACCGATGGATGGCGTGAACATCGTCCCATTCTTGACTGGCGAGAGGGAGGGCGACCCGCACGCGCGGCTTTTTTGGCGAACGGGCGGCGGCGCGACCTATGCGGTTCGCGAAGGGGACTTGAAACTGACGTGCCCCAAAGAGGGGCGTCCGCAGCTGTTTGACCTATCGGCGGACATCGGTGAGACGAAGGACCTGTCGGCGTCGCTTCCCGAGAAGATGGCCGCGCTGATGGAGGCCTATCGGGCCTGGGACGGGGAATTGATCCAGCCGCTGTTCCAAAGCCCGAGATCGGGCAAGAAGGGCAAGACCAAGAAGTAAGGGAGCGACGGGGCGTCCGTCGGCTCGACCCCGGTCGAGCAGATCGGATTTGCCTGAGGCGCGGGCCGATCCCATGTTTTTCCCCGTGAGGGCGCCCCCCCCCATCGGCGCGCTGCTGTGCGCGATAGGCATGTGGCTGGCGACCGGCGCGGGCAGCGCCGGCGGAGTCGTCGAACTGTTCATCCTCTGGGGCGATGAGGGGAAATGGCCCGGGGCGCTGGAGATCCGCGGTGGTCGCTTCGACCTCGTCGAGCCATATAGCTTCGAGGAGCAACACGGGGATCACTTTGGCCCCGCGGGGGACCGGCGCGTGGAGTGGGGGTCGGGCACAGCCGGTCAACTGGATGGGATAAGGTTTCGCGCGAGCGCATCCGCCGAAACCGTTTTCGATTTTCGGGCCGGGAAGTTCTCCCGCCAATGGAGGCTGGTGGACTTCCCAGAGGGGAGCGATGCGGTCGTATTCCTTGGGGGTGAGCATGAGTTTGCCGTCCTTGGGCGCGGCCATCCCGAGCGGGGTCCGCTTCTGCCGCGGCAGCTTCCGTTGCCCGGGTTGTTCCGCGCCGCAAGGCCCCCTGAGGATGCCCTGTTTTTGCCTGGCGACTGGTCGAGGTCCGATGGCGTCGCCGTCGTCCGGTTGTCGGAGGCTCCTCCGGGGGAGCTGTCGGTGCGCCGGGGGGCGAATGGCGAGAGCCGGCTGTATGTCGAAGTATGGTGCGGTGCGGGGCGGCTCAAGGGCAAGGCGCGGGTGGAGTTCGCGGGCCAAGCGGTGGGCGAGCGGGATCTCGATGGGTCGCTCTGGGTGGCCATTCGTCCGAGGATCGGGGCGCTGCGGCTGAGCATCAGCTATCCGCACGCCGATGGCTCAACGGTGACCCGGGAGTGCCAGGTGCCCGCGTCGCTGGTGGAGGCGCGGGGCGGACGCCTCTTCCTCAATGGTGAGCCGTTCCTGATCAAGGGATCGCTGCCGCGGGATATGGATGATGCGGGGGCGGAATATCTGAAATCCCTTGGTGCGAACACGATTCGCATCAGGACGGGGGATATCGGATGGCTGGAGCGATACGGCTTCATGGGGATCGTCATGGTGGGGGAGTGGCCGGCGCAATTCATCGGAAAGATGAAGAGCGATGGGGAGTTTCTGGATGTGCTCAAGGGCAGGCTGCCGGGCCACCGCGAGCGGGTGGCCGCCGCGGCCGCCGAGCCGCGAACGCTGATCCTCCAGCACGCCAACGAGCTGACATTTGGCGTGGACGCGTGGGAACGGATGACGGGGCGGAACACGTACGAGCGATTGGATTATACCCTGGCGGCGTGTTTCAACGTGGCGGAGCCCATCGACCCCATGCTGCCGCAGGGGTACGCGAACTGCGCGCTGACCTACCGGGCACCAGATTTTTTGGATGCCTGCCTGCACAACACATATCTCGATCGGGACCGGGGGTGGCCGCCGCTGGCGGAGTTCATGCGGTTTCAGGGCTGCGATGTGCGACCGTTCGTTTGCACCGAGTTCGGGGCAAACGTGTACCTGCCGCAGGCGCATCTGGCCGGGAAAAACACGCCGGTGCTCGAGAAGATTCACGCGTGGAACTATCCACATCGGTGGAACGGATACCTGAAGGCCGGAGCGTGCGGCGGCACGTGCTATTGCCTCTACGATTACGACTACGGGAAGTTCGAGAGAATGCTCCGCGAAGATCCCGAGAAACTCCAAGACGTGTGGGACAAGGGCTTCACGAATTTCGGGGTGATGACTTTCGATCGGACGCCGAAGTTGGCGTGCTGGGAGCTGGGTCGGCTGTGGAGGGATTTTGATGTCGCGCCCGCTGACGGGGGGAGGTTGCGGGTCCGCTATCTGCGGGAGTACTGGGCGCGGGACTGCCGGCTGACCATCGCGGCTGGTGGCGGCGAGGAAGTGCTGGCGCAGGTAGACTTTGGGCCGATGGCGGAGCGCCTGGTGGAGACAAAGGGAGCGGCGGGGAGCTTTCGCTGGAGGATGGATTACACGACGCACGGGGGTTTGCCGATGGTCGCGCAAGGGGCGTGGCCAACATCGATGGAGGCCGAAGAATTCTTGGGGCGAATGGAGGGGCGGGAAGGGTATGACTTCCTGCGGGAGCTGTTTGATGCGGAAGTCGGGGGGGTGGATGGGGGGCGTGGGGCGACGACCTTGAAGGAACTGGAGCGGGAGGATGGCATCGTCCCGATCGTGTTCCGGAAGGCCAATGGCGTGGTGTATGTGACCGCGCTCTCGCGCGGAGGGAAGGGGCCGTACGTCGAGGGGATCGATGTGGACGTGGCGTTCCGAGGACGGGCGGCGATGGTGGACGAGCTGACGGGAGCGCCGACGGGCGAGGCGATCGCAGTCGAAATGCGGGAGGGGGGGATGCGGCTGAAGGGGCTGAAGGTGCCGGTCATTCCATCCGCGTACACGCAGCGGTCCAAGACGCCCGTGCGGATGCCGGTGATCCGGATCGGGCCCGAGGACTAGCAGCCTGGCGGACCGGGTAAGGTCCGACAGGCTGACTCGAAAATTGCCGCATCGCTTCCCGTAGCTGAACGCGTGAGCGTTTGGCTGCGAAAGCCTCACGGCTGCGGCTTCATTTTCCCAAGCCGGTGGTCCGGCGGCTGCCAGATATGATCTGGCTCGAGAATTCTAGATGTAGCCACGGCCGCCAGGCCGTGGACCCGCGGGCGGATCGAACGATCGCATCTTCTGCTGTGCTGGCGCAGGGCGGGGCGGCGATGGGTGTTGAATGCGAGCGCCGGCGGTGCTTTGATCCTTAGCGATGTCGAGCCAGGAGGGTATGTCATGAGGCGCGCGGTGGGCCGCTTGCTTTGGGTGGCAATATTCGTGCTGACGTGCGTTGGCGCGCACGAGGCCCAGGCGGCGAGGCGTGGCCGGAGGCATCATCGCCCGGATGTGTTCCAGACTTACGATGAGAATAAGAACCGGATACTCGATCCGGCTGAGCGCAATAAGATAAAGCGGGATTTCAACGAGGACGAGCGGCTGGAGCAGTTTGATCGCGATGGCGATCGGAAGTTGAGCGACGAAGAGATCGACGCGATCAGGCCTCAGGGGGGGAAGCAGAAGGCGAAGGGCGGGGGAAAGAAATAGCGGTGCCGGGGGTCGCACGAGCACGGAGGCGGCGATGATCGGGCGGTGGGCGGCGCGGGCCTGGCTTGCCTTGGCCCTTGGCCTACCGATGGCGTGCCAGGGCGCCGCCGGGCCAACTTGGCCAGATGTGGGGCGCGAGCAGCGGCCGTGGGCCTACAACTGGTGGCTGGGGAGCGCGGTCGATCGCGAGAATCTCTCGCGGGAGATGAGGCGCTATGCCGACGCGGGCCTGGGCGGCATCCATGTCATCCCGATCTATGGCGCGAAGGGCGCGGAAGCGCGGTACCTGCCGTTCCTGAGCGATGGGTGGATCGAGATGCTGCGTTTTGCGGTGGAGGAGGGGATGCGGCTGGGGCTGGGCGTCGACATGACGACGGGCACCGGCTGGTGTTTCGGTGGGCCGGACATCTCACCGGAACTGGGGAACATGGGGGCCGGCGTGGTGAGGACGAACATCGCGGGAGAAGCGAGCCATGCGTTGGAAGTGAGGGCGACGCGGCGCAAGGTCAAGCGCGCCGCGCCGGGAGGGGAGGGGCTGATGATCAACCCGTTCTCGCCCCAATCGATGGGCGCCTATCTGAAGGGATTTGATCGGCGCTTCCCCGAGGCGGGCGCACCGCGCGTCCGCGCGATGTACCACGATTCCTACGAGTACCACCACGGGGCGCGGGAGTTTGATGCGGGGTGGTCGGACGAGTTGCCGGGCGCCTTCGAGACGAGGCGCGGCTATCGCATCGAGGACCACCTGCGGGACCTTGGCGGGGGCGGCGACGCGGATGCCGGCATCCGGGTCTTGGCGGACTATCGCGAGACGCTCTCGGATCTGATGGTCGAGGAGGTCTTCCCCCTTTGGAAGCGGTGGTGCGAAGGGCGCGGGCTCCTGACGCGCAACCAGGCGCACGGGTCACCCGCCAACATCCTGGACCTGTATGCGCTGGCGGACATTCCGGAGACGGAGATGTTCGGCCGGGGGGCGAGGGATCCGCTGGCCTCGGGGTTTGATGCGCGATTCGGCGAGGGGGATCGCGACCCGCTCATCTCGAAGTTCGCATCGTCGGCGGCGCATGTGGCGGGGCGGCGACTCGTGGGCGCGGAGACGGGCACATGGCTCGCCGAGCATTTTTGCGAGACGCTGGAGGAACTGAAGTGCCTGGTGGATCTGCTGTTCGTCTCCGGTGTCAATCACGTGATCTATCACGGGTGCTGCTACTCGCCCGACGACGCGGCGTGGCCCGGCTGGCTCTTCTACGCGGCGACGCAGATGAACCCGCGCAATCCCATTTGGCGGGACGCGCCGGCGCTGAACGCCTACGTGGCGCGGTGCCAGTCGATCCTCCAGTCCGGGGATCCGGACAACGACATCCTGCTGTATTGGCCGATACACGATCTGTGGCACACGCCCGCGGGGAGGCCGGGTGCCCTGGACCCGATCGAGTGTGGGGTGCACCAGAGGGAATGGTTCGATGGCCAGCCCATCGGCGCGAGCGCCAAGCGGCTCTGGGGGCGCGGGTGGTGTTTTGACTACGTCTCAGACCGACAGTTGGCGGCGGCGAAGGCGAGGGATGGTGGGATCGGGATGCCCGGTGGAAGCTATCGGGTTATCGTCGTGCCGCCCACGAGGCATTTGCCCGTTGAGACCCTGCGCCGATTGATGGCGCTTGCGGGGGCCGGCGCGACGATTGTCTTCGAGGACCGTGCGCCCATGGACGTGCCGGGCCTCCGGGATCTGGAGCGTCGCCGCGGCGAGATGCGGCAACTGCTGCGGGAAGTTCCTCCCGGGTCCGGGGATGGGCGGTCCGTGCGGTCGGCCGCCGTTGGTAAGGGCAGGGTGATCGTCGGGGAACTCGAGGGCGCCCTCAACGTGGCGGGCGTGGGGCGCGAGACATTGGCCGACGCGCCGGGGCTGCGCTTCGTGCGGCGGCGGCACGGCAGCGGGCGCGATCATTTCATCGCGAATCAGGGGACGGGCGTGTTCGACGGGTGGATATCGCCTTCGGGAGCCGCGGCATGCGCCGTGCTGATGGACCCGCTGACGGGTGGTATCGACGGGGCGCCCCAGCCGCGCGGAAAGGGGGGCGGTGCCTTCCGCGTCCGCCTCGAGCCGGGCCATTCGGTTATCCTGCGGACATTCGATGGGCCCGGCGCCGCCGAGGGCATTCGCGACCGGGAATGGTCGATGGCTGGGGATGAGGTGGCGCCGCTGCCTGGACCGTGGCGAGTGGAATTCATCGAGGGCGGGCCGACGATCCCCCGGGCGTTCGAGGCGACGGAACTGCGATCGTGGTGCGAGGGCGGCGATCCGGCGGCCGAGCAGTTCGCCGGGACCGCGGTCTACCGGACACGATTTGACGCGCCCGGCGAAGGGCCGTGGATCCTGGACCTCGGGCGGGTCGGGCACAGCGCGCGGGTGCGGGTCAACGGTTCCGACGCGGGCACGGTATTCATGGCGCCATATGCGGTGACGCTTCAGGCATTGAGGCCCGCGGGCAACGAGCTGGAGGTGGAGGTCACGAATCTCGCGGCCAACCGGATCCGGGACATGGATCGGCGCAAGACCCCTTGGAGGGTCTTCCACGATGCCAATGTCGTCAGTATCCAATACAAGCCTTTCGATGCATCGGCGTGGCCCGTGCTGGACTCGGGCCTCCTCGGCCCCGTCCGAATCGCCCCGGCAATGCGCGCGCCGGCCCCGGCATGGGGCGACCGGCCTCGGTGATTGGGCGCGGGGGTGTGCGCCAAACGGCGTGACCGGACCGGGTGTTGGGGCTACAGTCCGGCATGACAGTCCTCCTGGCAGAGACGCTAGTGATTTTCGCCCTGATCGGAGTGAATGGGTTATTTGCCATGACCGAGATCGCGGTGGTCTCGTCGAGAAAGTCTCGGCTCAAGAGCCTCGCGGAGGCGGGTGACGCGCGCGCGCGAGGGGCGCTGGATCTGGCGGAGTCGCCCAATCGATTTCTGTCGACCGTGCAAATCGGGATCACGCTGATGGGTGTCCTGGCGGGCGCATTTGGTGGCGCGGCGCTGGCGGAAGATATCGCGGGCCAGTTCGGCCACGTCCCGTGGCTGGGGCGCCACGCGGAGGGCGTGGCGTTTGTCATCGTCGTTCTTGGCATCTCGTACTTCTCACTGGTGCTTGGCGAACTGGTACCCAAGCGGTTGGCCCTTATCGCGCCGGAGCGCATCGCGATGGCCTCGGCGGGTCCGATGCGACGACTTTCCATTCTGGCGAAGCCGGCGGTGGCCGCGCTGAGTGCATCGACCGATGCGCTGCTGAAGATCTTGCATGCGAAGCCGGCCGAAGCGGAGGCCGCGGTCACCGAAGAGGAGGTCAAGGTCCTGGTCCGCGAGGGCTTGCGGGGCGGGGCGCTGAATCGCGCCGAGACCGAGATGGTCGAGAGCGTGCTGGAGTTGGATCAGCTCGAGGTGCGCGAGATCATGACCCCGAGGCCCAAGATCACGTGGCTGAGTCGCGACGACAGCCACGAGACGGTGTGGCAGAAGATCGTCGCGAGCGACTATTCCAACTTCCCGGTGTACGAGGGAAATCGCGACCACGTCGTGGGGATCGTCTCGGTGAAAGCGATTTATGCGAACCTCGCCGCCGGCGTGCCGGTCCGCCTGGCCGACCTCATGACGCGACCGCTCATCGTGCCCGCGACGCAGAACTGCATCCAGGCGCTAGAGACATTCAAGCGAACGGGGAAGCACATCGCGCTGGTGGCCGACGAGTTTGGGGCGATCCTTGGCCTGATCACGCTGCACGATGTGATGGAGGCGATCGTCGGCGATTTTCCCTCACAGGACGAGCGCATGAAACCCCGTGCGTTGCGCCGCGACGACGGCTCGATCCTCGTGGATGCCATGATGGAGATTGAATCCCTGATTGCGGTGCTGCCCGACGTCCGTTTCGCCGACGAGGATGGGCGGGACTACCAGACGCTGGCGGGGTACGTGGTCAAAGAGCTGGGGCATGTCCCGACCGAGGGAGAGAAGCTCGTGCGGCAGGGTCACGTTTTTGAGATCGTCGACATGGACCGGCACCGAGTCGACAAGGTGCTGGTGCGTCAGGCGGCGCAGGGTCGTGCCGGGTGAAGATGCGATTGCCAGCGGCGATAGGTTGTGGGGCATCGCGGGGGATGTGGCGTCTGGCGCTCGTGGGTCTATCGGTTGGGGCCGCGCCGCTCGGGGCGAGCGAGTTGGGGCGCGCGGATGTGCTGTCGTGGGCCGGGGGCCAATTCCATCTGGGCGGGGAGCCACTGGTGGAAATCAGTTTCAACAAGTTTGATCTTTTCTGGGCGGTGCGCGATGCGCGGGCCGCGGCCGCGCGGGAGGGCAAGCCGGAACTGGCGGAGCGGGCGCTTGCGGCGCAGGACAAGGCGCTGGGCGAGATCCGCGAGATCGGGTGCAGGACGATTCGGATTTTCGGGAGCCCATGGGGCACGTTCTCCGAGGCATATGACGATCCCGGGCGGCGGGCAGAGATGTTTTCGGCGATGGACTCGGTGCTGGGGCTCTGCGAGCGGCACGGCATCGGGGTCATTTACAGCCTTGGGGCGGCGGGCCTCCACGACCCGGCCCCGAGGGGACAGGGGCGCGCGGGGCCGAAGCCTGCCGGGGGGACGAGGGCGGAGGGGTTGTACGAGCTTATCTCCGATCCCGGGTCAAGGGGCCGCGCCCGGTTGAACAGCTATTTGGATGAGGTGGTCTCCCGGTATCGTGGGCGCAAGGCGATCGCGATGTGGGAGATCACCAACGAGCTGACGAATCAGGCGGACATCGGTGAGCGGGAGTGGGGAGCGAGCCCGACGCTGGCGCAGGTGGCGGCTTTCTTCGACGAAGTGGCACGGCGCATCAAGGCGAAGGACCCGTTGCGCCTCGTCAGCAACGGGGGATCGCATCTGCGCGAGTGCGCGTGGAATCTGTATCAGCGCAAGGGGTGGAGGAAGGACACCCTCGAGGAGCAGGGCCGGGCGTTCGATCTGCTGTTCGGGCGATCTGGCGTGGACGTGGTCGACATCCACTACTATGCGGTGAAGACGGGTGGCTACGAGATCGCGGGGTCGGGTGGCGTGCCGATGCTCGTGGACCCCGTGCGCTACATGGAACTCGCGCGCGGGGTGGGCAAGCCGCTGATCTTCGGGGAGTTTGCCGCGCTGCCGAGCGGGTTCGATGGTGGGTCGCGACCGGAGCCCGGATGGTTTGCCGGATACGATGACCCGGGCGCGAAGGCATGGGTTCAGAAGGCGGTGGATGCCATTGTGGAGGCGGGGGTGCCGCTGTCGTACTATTGGCCCTACGGTTCGGATCGTCCCATGGATCAAAAGGCGAATCCCGTTTATCTGGACAAGACGAGGACCCCGGCCCTGATCGCGATCATCGCGGATGGCAACCGGCGGCTGAAGGCCAAGTTGAAAACCGACGGCGGGGGCGGGGTGAGTGGGTCGAGAGAAAACCGACATGCCGCGGGGCTAGGAATCTGTCGGACTTTGTCCGACAGATTCCTCTGGCAAAACCGCCTTCTATTTAATAGCAAGGAACTTACGGACGAGCATCCCGGTGCCAGACATTGGCTCAAGAGTGGTTCTACACCCACAATCTCTCCATTGTAACTATCTAGAAATAAGGCGGTTTTGCTTTCTAGCAGCCTGTCGGACTTGGTAAAGTCCGACAGGCTGCTAGGAACGGGGCACCCATGACAGCACGAGAGCGCGTTTTGGCCATATTGGATCGAACGCCGGTGGACAGGATGCCCGTGGATCTCTGGCACACGTCGGAGGTGGCGGCGTCCCTGCGGGACCATTTCGGTGTTGCGGACGACTTCGCGATGTGGCGGGCACTGGGGCTGGACAAGATCGTGTGGGATTTCATGGATTACCGGATGGGGGCGGGTGAGCGTGCGATGTCGCAGGCGGGCGCGGGAGCGGAGAGTGCGGGGGCGCGGACGATGTGGGGCGTGCCGTTGAAAGGGGTGCAGAGCGGCGAGGCACATTACATGGAGTTCGGCGCGGCGCCGCTGGCGGGATATGATACCGCCGAGAGCCTCGGGGACTATCCTTGGTGGCCAGAGGTGGATCGGTTTGACTATGATGGGGCCGCCGCGCAGGCGGCGCGGGCGTCGGCGGAGTACGCCGTGATCGGCCCGTGGGTGTCGTTCCTCGAGATCTATTGCCAGATGCGCGGGCTGGACACGGCCCTGGTGGATCTGATCGAGGACCCGGACTACG
>JADLBR010000482.1 GCA_020847615.1 Verrucomicrobiia bacterium | reverse complement strand
TGGTGGGGCAAGCAGCGCGGCGGCGACAACCTCATGGTCGTCCTGTGGTTATATAATATCTCTGGTGAGGCATGGCTTCTGGAGCTGGCGCGGCTTCTGGTGCAACAGACCCTGCCCTTCACGGACATTTTCCTCGAAGGCTCGTTCATCCACCGGCACCGCGGCACGTCCGAGCCGCAGGACGCCTTCCACTGCGTGAATCTGGCGCAGGGCATGAAGACGCCGCTGGTGGCGTTCCAATTGGATGGTGACCCGCGGCACATCGAGGCGACGCGGCGGGCGTTCCGCGACATCGAGGTGTCCCACGGCCAGCCGCACGGGCTGTACGGCGCCGACGAGGGCATGCACGGGCGCGACCTGGACCGCGGCAGCGAGTTGTGCACCGCGGTCGAGATGATGTTCTCGCTGGAAAAGATGCTCGAGATCACCGGCGACATCGATTTCGCCGACCGGCTCGAGAAGATCGCGTACAACGCGCTGCCGACGCAGGTCACCGATGACTTCCTCGCGAAGCAGTACTACCAGCAGGCCAATCAAGTCGAGGTCACCTTCGGGCTGCGGTCCTTCCACAACCACCACTATGGGGACGGGCTGGTGTATGGGCTCTGCACCGGTTTCCAGTGCTGCACCTGCAACCTGCACCAGGGCTGGCCGAAGTTCGTGGGCCACCTGTGGATGGCCTCGCGCGACGGGGGGCTCGCGGCGATGGCCTACGGGCCTTGCCGCGTCACGGCCCGGGTCGCCGGTGGCACCGAGGTGACGATCGAGGAGGAGACGCAGTATCCCTTCGACGAGACCGTGACCTTCGCTATCGAAGCGAAGGCACCCGTCGAATTTCCCCTGCATCTCCGGATTCCCGCCTGGTGCGAGTCGGCCGCCATCGCGATCAACGGCAAGGCCGAGCCGAAGCCAGGGCGCGGGCGCGTGGCCGTGCTGAAACGGACATGGGCGCCGGGCGACCGCGTGGCCCTGACGTTGACCATGACGTTGCGGAAATCTCACTGGCACGAGCGGAGCGTGGCCATTGAGCGGGGGCCTCTGGTGTACGCGCTGCGCGTCGAAGAAGCGTGGTCCGACGTGCGACCGGAGGACCGGCAGTTCGGCTACCGCGAGTGTCGGCCGAAAACGCCGTGGAATTACGCGCTCTTGGAGAGCGATCTCAAGGATATGGAAAAGGGGTTTGAGGTGGCGAAGGCCGCGAGCGTCGGGGATTACCCGTGGACGCTGGAGGCCGCGCCGATCGAGCTGCGAGGCCGCGGCGTGCGCGTGCCGCAGTGGAAGATGTACGATAATTCTGCCGGGCGTGTACCCCTGAGCCCGATGCCGCGCGTGGAGGGGATCCAACCCGAGGCGATCCGGCTGATCCCCTACGGGTGCACGACCCTGCGGGTCAGCGGTTTTCCCTGGATGCGGGACGAGGGCGGACGCGTTCGCCCGCCGGAGAATCAATGAAGATAATGAACTCACTCTGCTGGGGCGCCCTGTTCGCCACGCTCGCCGCGCCGTGCATTGCGGAGAAACCCGCCCACCCAAACATCGTCGTCATCCTCGTCGATGACATGGGGTTCTCGGACATCGGCTGCTACGGCTCGGAGATCCCCACGCCCAATCTCGATGCCCTCGCGGCCAACGGGCTGAGGTTCACCCAGTTCTATAACACGGCCCGCTGTTGCCCCACGCGCGCGTCGCTCCTCACGGGCCTGTACCCGCACCAGGCGGGCGTGGGCCACATGACCAAGGACCAGGGGGTGCCCGGCTATCGGGGGCACCTCAACGACTCGTGCGTCACGATCGCGGAAGTGCTGCGGCCCGCGGGCTATTTCACCGCGATGAGCGGCAAATGGCACGTGGGCCAGGAACACGGCGCGACACCCTGGGCCCGCGGCTTCGACCGCAGCCTCAATGCCGCCGCGGGGGGGTTCTATTTCGGGGGCTCAAAGCGGGCCCAACTCTTCCTGAACGGTGAGGCCATCGCCAATGATGATCCCCGCCTTCCGAAGGACTGGTACAGCACCGACCTGTGGACGACGTTCGGGCTGAAGTTCATCGACGAGGCGATCGCCGCGAAGAAGCCCTTCTACCTGCATCTCTGCCATAACGCCCCGCACTTCCCGCTCCAGGCCCCCGCGGAGGAGATCGCGAAGTTCCGCGGGAAATACAAGGAGGGCTGGGGCGGTCTGCGGGACCAGCGCATCGAGCGGCAGCGCCAGCTGGGCATCATCGATCCCGCCTGGGAAAAGTCGCCGCGCCCGACGGAGGTGCGGCCCTGGAAAGATCTTTCATCCGAGGAACAGGACCGCTTTGACCACATCATGGCGGTGTACGCGGCCGTCGTGCACCGCATGGACAAGGCCGTCGGCGATCTCGTGGCGGGCCTCAAGGCTCGCGGCGTGCTGGAGGATACGCTGATCCTCTTCATGAGCGACAACGGCGGCAACGCGGAGTCTGGGCCGGGCGGGCGCACGGAGGGGGACCCGGCGCGGGCGGATTCAAATTGGTTCTGCGGCGAGAGCTGGGCCTTCATGGAGAACGCGCCATTCCGTTTGTACAAGCACTACAATCACGAGGGTGGGATCGCCACGCCGCTGATCGCGCATTGGCCTTCCGGCATCGGCGCGAGGGGCGAGCTGCGGCATCAGCCGGGCCACCTCATCGACATCATGGCCACCTGTGCCGATGTGTCCGGTGCATCGTACCCAAAGGAGATCGGCGCGAAAGCGATCCAGCCGATGGAGGGCAGGAGCCTCGTGCCAGCGTTCAAGAACGGGGCGATCGCGCGGGATGCGCTGTACTGGGAGCACGAGGGTAACGCCGCCATTCGCGCCGGCGACATGAAGCTCGTGCGCAGGGGCCGCGGGGGTGCATGGGAGCTCTACGACATGAAGGCGGACCGCACCGAGCAACACGATCTCGCGAGCGCCCGGCCCGACATGGCTAACGAGCTCGCCGCGAAATGGCAGGCCTGGGCCGAGCGCGCCCATGTCATGCCGTATCCGGAACAGGAGGGCGGCAAGAAGAAGGGCAAGGGCAAGAAAAAGAAGGCGGCCGTAGAATGAAACGGCGAGTTCGGGCGCGCGGTTGGACCGCGCTGGCGGTGTGGGGGGCGCTTCACCTCTCGGCCCATGCGGTCGGGAAGCCCAAC
>JADLBR010000481.1 GCA_020847615.1 Verrucomicrobiia bacterium | reverse complement strand
TCCTGAAGCGAGAGTACCGCAAGCCCTGGGTGCATCCGTTCGCGGCGTAGCTTCACGGTTGGCGCGATGACGCGCAGCATCATTCATGTGGAAACCTCTGGTGAGTCGCGGAGTGCCTAAAGGCACCGCTACGAACATTCCCGTGGTCTTGGGCTCGTAGTACCGCCTTTGAGCCTGCATATTTCGCGCATGCGCGTGAAATATGCAGGTTAGGCGGCATCCGCATAACCTGCTGATTCCATGCTTCTTGAGACACGCATCGGAGGGTCCCGAATTTTGAAACTGCTAGTCCGGGATGTCCAATTCTCGCGGCGCGGTCAATTCCTTGCCCCGCCAGTTCAGCCGCGGGTCGCCAAATCCGTGGAAGATGCGAGCGCGCCCGCCGTCCCTGCGGATGGTGAATAGCGCGGGCTTCGGGTATGCGCGCCCGGCCCAACTCGAGGCATGGAAGGCGATGAACGTCGGGGAGTCGATCAGGATCCCGAAAGGGGGAAGGGAGACATCGCCCCCGTCGCGCGACGACGCGGTGAACGCGGTTTCGCCGAAGTTGACGGTCACCGAGGTGGCGTCTTCGCCTTCGCCATAGGTGGCGCGTCGCACGGAGCGATCCGTGGTCAGGAACTCGAGCCGCGTCAGGCGCGCGTGCGCGGTCACCCGCGCGAGAGGGCCGAGGATCTCGTGGGTATTCTTCAAGAAGCGATCGGTGGCGCAGAGTCCTTCGGCCCAGCCGCCGTCGGCGCGCGCGAAGGACCCGGCATCGCCGATGGCGCGGGGCGGGTCACTGCGATCGACGGAGAGCGAGGGCTTGAGGCGGATGCGACCCACCCGCACCCGCCGGTCGGGGCCCCCGCCTGGCAACCGGGCGCGCTCGGCGCCCTCCGCGTTGCGGCAAAGGCCCATGTACACGTCGGCCGCATCCGCCCTAAAGCTCTCGGGGATGGCGACGTCGAAGGGTCCAACGTCGATCACGTCGCCCGCGCGCCAGGCCGCGACCGGGCGCGGCAGGGCGTGGTCATTCTGGAAGGGGACCGGCTCGCCTTTCCCGAAATGGACGAATGCGCGCCAGTTGCCCTCGCAATCGGCATCGACGTGCCAGCGGTATCGGATACGCAGCGAGCGCGGGCCGATGGATTCGACCGAGGCGATGCTGGGGCGGGCCCGGATGTGCGCGGGCGCGGAACCCTGCGGATCTTTCCAGTACAGGTGGTTCGGGAACGCGTGGTGGTTGAGCGCCCTGGCGCAGAGCGCGTGGTGCGCGACATATTCCGCGGCCCCCTCCGGGTCATACCCGTACTTCCCGAAGACGGCCTCGCAATCGTGGTAGACCATCTCGAACAGCGGGATCACCGTAGCGCCAAGCGAAGCGGGATCGAGGTTGTGGAAATAGCGTCCGCTGACCCCGCTGAGCCCCTCGAAGAAATCGCTGTGCGGTATGGCCCACTCGCGCCCGCATTCCGAGCCGAACAGGCCGAAGGTCTCGCGGGCAAAATCGGCCAGTCGCCGCTTCCACAGGATGTCTTCGCCGCGATCCAGGGGGTGGTTGGGGTCAAAGCACTCCTGGGGGTCGACCGCGAAAGTCGTGTCGATGAAATAGGCCTGCGGGCCGAACAGCCGCTGCACCTCTGGGAGGTTCTGCGGCCGGCGCGCGAGCCGGACCGTTTCGGGCGCGCACACCAGCCAGGCGCGCCCCCCGAGCCAGCGGCCGCCCGCCATGGGCGAGCCGTCGGGCCGTTTCTGCAGGCACGCGGGGTCCCATGACTTGGCGTCGCGGTACATGTCCTGATAATTGTCGTGGAAGCACGCGACATAGCCGAGGGCCCTGATGCGCCTGGTCGCGTCGGCGAGGGCGGCGTTGCCGCCGCATTCGGGGTTCGCGGGCAGCGCGTCCGGGTGGCGGCAGTCGTATCCCCCCTCGGTCCAGCCGCCGATCATGAAGAGGCACCGGTCGATGCCGAGATCCCGTTTCAGGTGCTCGGCGATCTGGGCCGCCTCGTCGAAGGTCCAGTGCACCTTCACCGACTCGTCGGCGGTGCTCTCCTCATTGCGGCGGCGGTTGAGGCAGGTCCACAGTTTGGCATTGGAGGCGCCGAGCAACTTGTCGGTCTCTCCGTTTCGCCGCACCTTCTCGCGCAGCGTGATGGCGCGGCCCCTCGCGTCCGCCGCCTGGCGGTAGGCCTTGGCCACCGTATTCCAGTCGCCCCTTCCGAGCGGCGTCAGCGTGATCGAGGTGGGGGCGGGACCTTTGGCATGCGGGGGACGCCGGGTGTGGACGGAGCACGCGAGGCCGTCTTTCGTCTTGGTCAGTTCGGGTGCGATATAGGGATCATCCCAGGTCATGAGGAGGGCGGCGCCTTCCTTGAGGAAGCCGACCATGTTCATGTGGCAGCCCTCGTAGCCGGAGGTCGGGAAGCGGCGCGAGAAATCTGCGGGTCCATCCGCTGGGACGAGCAGGCCCTCGCGGACCGGCACGAGTGCGGCGCCGCCGGCATCCGGCGGGATCGAGAGCGCGTGGTCGAGGAGCGCGACGGCATCCTTCTCTGGCGGCGTGGTGGCGACGAGCGCGCTGGCGCCGTCGGGCGCGAGCGTTGCATCGGTCACCTTGCCAAGGTCCCAGGTGACGCCGGCGCGCTTGTCCGTCAGGCGAACGCGCCCCGTCGAAGGGTCCGCAGACAACGCGATCTGCCCGGGTTCGGCAGATGGGCCCATGGCCGGACTCCCGAGGGCGGCGATCAGGAGGAGGCGTGCGGTGCGCTTGGTCCGGGCCATCATGCGAGGCCCCTCAGTCCGCGTATCCGTCCGGGTGCGCACTGTGCCAGCGCCACGCGGAGGCGACGATGTCCTCGAGGCGGTCGAATTTCGGGCGCCAGCCCAGCTCGCGGGCGAGTTTATCGGCCGACGCGACGAGCCTCGGGGGATCGCCGGGTCGCGCTGGTTTTTCGACGACGGGGATCGGGTGGCCGGTGATCTTGCGCGCGACGTCGATGACCTGCCGGACCGAGTAACCCGAACCGGTGCCGATGTTGAATGACGCGCTGGCGGGTGCGCGGAGCGCACGCTCGTGGGCCTGCGCGAGGTCGATGTTGTGGATGAAATCGCGGATGCACGTGCCGTCGGGCGTGGGGTGGTCGGTGCCGTAAATCTCGACGTGCGGGCCCTGGCCGAGGGCGACCCTGAGGACATTCGGGATAAGGTGCGACTCGATGCGGTGATGCTCCCCATATTTCTCCGATGCGCCGGCGGCGTTAAAGTAGCGGAGGTTGACATGCCGGAGGCCGTGGATGCGCCCGTACCAATCGAGGACGCGCTCGAACATGAGCTTTGATTCGCCGTAGGGATTGATCGGCCGCTGCGGGAGCGACTCGTCCATCGGCATCCGCTCGGGCACGCCGTAGGTCGCGCAGGTCGACGAGAAGATGAGGACGCCGACGCCCGCCGCCACCGCGGCGTCGGCCAGGTTGATGCCGCCGCCCACGTTGTTGCGGAAGTATTTGGACGGGTCGCGCATGGATTCGGCGACCAGCGCGTTCGCGGCGAAATGCATGACGGCCTCTGGCGCCGCGCGACGGACGACGGCCAGCGTGGTCTCTCGGTCATTCAGGTCGCCCTCGATGAAACGCGCGCGCGGGTCCACGGCCGAGCGGTGTCCCTCGGTGAGGTTGTCGAACACAACGACTTCGTGGCCGTGGTCCAGCAGGTACTCCGCGCAGATGCTGCCGATGTATCCCGCGCCACCGGTGAGGAAAATCTTCATCGCGGGGGATTATGCCGACGGGGGGCCTGCCGTGAATGCGGAAATTGCAGCCTGGGGCCGTCGGCCAAACGCTGGCGCGTTCGGCTACATTTTCGCCTGCCGATGGTGCCCGCCGCAGGGTCACGGCCGTTGACAGGCCCGCGTCAGGGGCTCTTCCGTCCGACGCACCACAGCGCCTGGTGGGTGCGGAGGAAGATGCGGCCGTTGGAAATGACGACGGAGGAGTCGGTGTCCTCGCCGAGGGCATTGACGGCGATCTGCTCGAATCTCGGCGCGGCGCGGAACACGAATGTCTCCCCTTTCTTTGTCGGGAGATAGATGCGGTCACCGGCGAGGGTCATGGATGCCCAGGAGCCGGATTGCTTGGCCTCGCCGCGGAGGCGCTGTTCCCAGATGGTGGCGCCGGTCTTGAGGTCGAGGCAGAGCGCCTCGCCGCCGGTGGTGTGATAATAGAGGTGACCGTCTTGGATGATCCCTGATCCGATGCCGCCGTTGTGGCGCACGAAGTGCCAGAGGCGATGCGAGTCGGTGACGTCGCCGCTGCCGCCGGGACGCACGGCGAGCGAGTTCCCGTAATAGCCGCCGAGCACCACGACCGTGCCGTCGCCATACATGGGCGAGGTGTAGATCAGGGGGCTCATGCCGCGGCAGAACCATAGCTGCTTTCCGGTGGAGGGTTCGAAGGCCGCGACCTGCGTGGGGAGCGCGATGATCAGTTCATCGCGCCCGTTCGCGCCGATGATGATCGGCGTGCTCCACGTGCCGGAGACGCCATCGTCGCGCCCCTTGAAACCGTCCGTCCGGTCGCGCGTGTCCCACGCGGGCTCCTTCCATTCCCAGCGCGTCTTGCCGGACTTTTTGTCTAGCGCCACGAGGCGCGATCCGGGGCCGGGCCCGTGATGGAGGATGACGAGATCCTTGTGGATCACTGGCGAGGAGGCGTGGCCCCAGATATGGTCGATGGGACCCAGGTCGCGGCGCCAGAGTTCCTTGCCCTCGAGGTCGTACGCGACGACCCCCGCCGACCCGAACGCGGCGATGACGCGTTCGCCGTCGGTCGCCGGTGAGGCGGAGCAGTAGGGGTTGGTCTTGTGGGTGCGCTCCTGGGCCGCAAACGAGGCCCCGGCCTTCCAGAGCAGCCTGCCATCCTTGGCGTCAAAGCACATGAGGCACCGGAAGTTTTCGGCCTCGATGACCTGGGTGACGAACGCCCTATCGCCCCAGATCGCTGG
>JADLBR010000480.1 GCA_020847615.1 Verrucomicrobiia bacterium | reverse complement strand
TCCACGGTATTGTGGAAATTGGCGCGGCTGGATTTCAGGGCCGTCTCGACCCGCTTGCGCTCCGTGACGTCCTCGAGCGTCACGAGCACCAGCCCGTCGTTGCGCGGGCCAAAGGGGACCACGGAAACGAGGAGCGAGAGATCTGCCCGGCCGGCCTCGCGCTCAAGAAAGGCCTCCACCCGATAGCGCGGCGCACCGGTTCGGAATGTCTCAAGGATGGCGGCGCGCAGGGAACATGACCCACAGCGGGAACTGAACCCGCAGCCGCCATCCCCGGCGAGATGCTGCACGCAGCGAAGGGCCATGCCAGACGGCTGACCGATCGCGCTGCCGACGGATGAGCCCCCCAACCGGGCGGCGCTCCTATTGAGCCCCCGAACCACCCGGTCGCGGTCGAGGATCAGCATGGGGACTGGGGCCTGCTCGAAGAGGGCATCCAGATGGGGGTCGAACGCGCGTGGGGTAGCGGATAACCCGGGCTGCGCCGAGGCCGAGGCAAGCGGGGCCGATGTCACGCGACAGCATACGCGCAAAAAACCGCCCATTCAAGAGCAGTTAATACCTATATTAGCATAAGTAATCACAAATAGCGACGGCGATTGGCGGGCCGGTGGGGCATGGGGGGCGGCGGGCTCAATCCCAGAGGCAGAGGGCTTCGACGTGTTCGCGGGAGCCATCGCGGAGCCAACCGTCGAGCTGGGCCTGGTCTTTCAACTGCTGGCCGCGGGCGCGCGGGACGACGACGAAGGCGGAATCGATCTCGCGGAGCGCGGTCATGTCGCTCCAGAGTTTCTCGAACTGGGCGACGGGGAAGACGTCCTCTTGGCCGTGGCCCCAGCGCTTTTTGACATCCTTGAGCGTGATGTAGGTGGGGATGCGTGCGGCGAGGTCGCGGATGGCGGTGGCCACGAGGGCGGTATCATCGAGATGGGCCCGGGAGAGGCCGAACGCGGCGAGGAGGGGGTCGATGGCGATCCATGTGGTCATGGTGTTGTAGTAGGAGAGGCGGAACTCGTCTTCCTCGCGGGGCATGGCGAGGCCCTCGATAAGGCGTGGGCGGCCGTCGACCCGGGCGAGGCCGCCGCCGCGGTCCTCGATGCGGCGGGTGATGACCTCGAAGGTGAGGCAGGAGCCGCGCTGGATGTGGAGGCCGAGGAGGGCGGGGTCGACATCGGCGCCGAGGGTATCGATGTTGTGGAGCATGAGGTGGCGGAGGCCGGGGCGCTCGCGGAGGAGCGCGGCGAGGGTGCCATTGCGGAGGAGGTTTGGGATCTCGAACCAGTGGCCGACGGGGTGGAGGCACTGGAGCGGGAGGTTGTCGGCATAGTCGGAGCCCTCGCCGGCGGACTCAGCCCAGCCGACGAGCGCGGCGCGGGCGCTCTCGCGCATCTTCTGTGCCTGCTCGTCGAGGAGTTGCTGGGGCATTTCCTCCCAGGCGAAGCGGAGGTCGCGGACCATGGGGATCAGCCGGAGGCCGACGCTCTTGCCCTCGGAGAGCAGGAGGGGGCCCGGGTATGAGCCGCGGGCGCCGGCTTCGACGCACTGGGCTATGGGGCCGTGGGTGAGGTAGCTGGTGGTGATGATGTGGGGCAGACCGGCGCCGTGTTGGCGGGAGGCGCGCCGGCTCTTTGCGATGTGGAGTTCCAGGAAGCTGCGGTGCTGTCCGGCGATCTTGCAGAAGGGGTGGAGGGCCTTGACGACGCCGGCGCCCTGGGTCCAGCGGGAGCCGGCCCCCGCGGCGAGGCTGACGACGGCGACGGCCCCGGACGCGAGCGCGTCACGGCCGGAGCGTATCGCGTCGGCGCCGACATCGCCGCGCGCGTCGAGCACGTCGGGGTCGGTGACATCTTCGATGCCGGTGCTGGTGGGCAGTCGATTCTGGGCGAGGCCGATGCGCCCGGCCCGCATTGCGGCGCGGATCTGCTCGTGCTGCTCGCGGTCGAAGCCGTGCGCGTCGAGCAGATCGGCGAGGTTCTCGGAGCCGGACTGCTCGCGGATGCCGCGCGGGATGAGGCGATCGAAGAGCGTCTGTGCCATGTCGCGCATGGGGGCGCGGCCGGAGGCGGCGGGGCCACGGCGGCAGGCGGCGCCGAGGCGCTCCAATTCGAGGCGTGCCCCCGGTTTGAGGGAGCGAGCGTCGGCGCGGAGCCAGCCCGGGACCACGAGGGCGTAATAGCCCGGGGGCATCATGGCGGCCTCGTCCCCGAGCAACTGCGCGTCGGTGCCCCGGGCGTTGATCGCGAAGTCGTAGACCACGGGTTCCATGGCGAAGGGCAGCGCGTGCTCGAGGTCGCGCTTCGCGGCGGACATCGTTCGCCCGAGGAAGTCCTGGGCCTCGGCGCGGCGGCCGGGCGCGACGATGAAGCCCATGCCGCCGCCGGACATGCCGCCGAGCATCCAGAATCCCCAGAAGTCGGGGCCGAGGTGATGCTTGGTTCTCGCGATGAGGGTCTCGGTGAAGAGATTGCTGGCGGCGGGGATGATGGCCTGGATGGGCCCCATGAAGTTGCGGGTGGTGGCGGCCCCGATGCGGGGGACGTCGCCGTCGCGGAGGGCGGCCAGGATCTCGTCGAGCACGCCGATGGCGTCTTGGCGCGCGCGCCACTCGCGCTCGTTTCGGAGGAGGTATTTCTCGGTGACCATCTCGAGGATGGGGCCGACATTCTGCGCCATGCCGCCGTGGACCAGGACGAGGCTATCCTGGAGCGCGCGGCGGGTGGCATCGGAGGCGTCGGCGGCGTCCAGGATGCGGTGGTTGGGGAGGAGGCGCCCGCGCGAGATGCCGAACTCCGGGTCGCCCTCGGCGGCGAGGGTGCCGGTGATGAGCTTCATGCCGGGCCAGATGCCGCCGGAGTCCTGCCAGCCACCGCCGGAGCCGCCGAGCCATTCGCCGAGGATGGCGCGGGCGGCGACGAGCCGGCGCTCTTCTTCGGCGAGCTGTCCCTCGAGGGAGCGGGCCTGGCCGGTGGCGCGCATGCAGAGGCTGATGAGCGAGGCGAGCAAGTTCGTCGAGACCGCGAGGCGAGAGCCCTTCGGGATGTTGTTGACGCCCGAGACGATCTCGAGGCCGAGGCCGGGGCCCACCATGAGGGCGAGGAGATCGGCGAGGCTCTCCTCCGAGCCCTCGAGTCCGGCGGGCACGATGCCGGCGGCGATGACGGCGGCCTTGAGGAGCCCGAGGTAGTCGCGCGCGAAGTCAAAGACCTCGGAGAGGCCGGTGATGGTGGAGGAGGCGCCGAGGTCGATGGACACGAGGCGCAGGACGGGTTCATCGATGACCCGCAGGTAGGTCTCGATCGGGGGTCGGGGCGCGGCGTCGCGGCCGCGGACGGCGAGGTCGATCGAGACGTTGAGGACGCGGGCGCCCTCGGGGAAGTCCATCCCGAGAAAGAAGATGTCGCTCCACGCGGAGTGCGAGAGGTCCATGCGGACGGGCGTGCGCTCGGACAGTATGGGATAGGGGCCGCCGGGGCCGCGGCGGAGCAATTCGGGGCGGACGCGGAGAGGCTGATCGGCGGGGTGTCCCATGCGGAACATCCACTGGTTGCCGCCGACCGAGCGGACGCTGCGGCGGACCTGGTTGGCGAGAGTCGCGAAGGCCAGGTCGCGGTAGGCGAGGGCGAGCGCGCTGGACAGGCCGTCGCTGGGGCCGTCGCGGTCCTGCGCGGCGAGGAAGATATCGATGGCTTCCCCGAAGCGTCGCCTCAGGAGGTGGCCGTAGCCGTCGAAGGGGACCCGGGATGGGGTCTCTCGCCCCAGGGCGGCCGGGAGGTGGAAGCGGTGGATGGCGTACAGGAAGAGGAGCGCGCGGACGCGGTGATAGAGGTTGTCGCAGCGCCGGCGAAAATCGTCGAGGCGACGGCACTCGTCGAGGAGGCGGGTGGCATCGAGGGCGCGGCAGGCGACCTCGAGGGGCAGGTTGCGGCGCGCGGGGTCGTCGGACGTGATGATCTGGAGGAGGTCGGTCATCGCGTGACGGGCTCAGGATCCCGGGGGGACGGGCTGCATGTGGCCGGAGGCGAGATGTTCCACCAGCTGTGCGAGGATCATCTCGCGGTCGGCGCCGGCGAGCGCGAGGGCGATCTGCGCCATGAGCAGGCCATATTTCACGCCGATGTTGTAGCGGTCGCCACGGACCTCGAGGGCGAGGTAGCGCTCGCGACGGGCGAGGGCGGAGAGGGCGGGGGACAGGTCGGTCTTTTGTCCGGCGGGCGCGGCGGCGACTTCCTCGCCGAGGATATCCATGACCGCGGGGGTGAGCACGTGCATGCCGAAGAGGCAGAGGTAGTGGCCGGCGCGCAG
>JADLBR010000479.1 GCA_020847615.1 Verrucomicrobiia bacterium | reverse complement strand
CGGCGGGAATCGCGCTGGTCGTGGGCATCATCTCGGCGCTGAAGGGCCTGGCGGTGCGCAACGATCTGGCCATGACCGGCGAGATCACCATCCTCGGCAAGGTGTTGCCTGTCGGCGGCATTCAGCAGAAGCTCCGTGCGGCCTTCGAGGCGGGCGTGAAGGAAGTGCTGATTCCGTCCGACAACATGGCCGAAGCCCATGCCTTGCCCGCCGCCATCACCCAAAAGCTCAAGATCACCACCATCAACGCCGTCGATGAGGCCATCAAGGTCGCCCTGCTACAGCCCAAGTGAGTTCCAGGGCGAAGTGCCGACCTTGCGAGGGAACGCTCCGGCGGTGACGATTTCACCTTGTGCTCATCCGTAAGCAGTGATAAGCTAACATTATGGAAAGCCGGACGCTGGGCGAGCGGATCAAGGAACTTCGGCAGAAAGCCAACATGTCCCTGCGCCAGCTGGCAGAGAGAATCGGCAAGAGCCCGCCGTTCGTTTCGGACGTGGAACTCGGCCGGCGCTACCCTTCCGAGGGGGTTCTTGAGGACATCGCGAGAGTGTTGGGAGCGGACGCAACCGAACTCAAGAAACTGGACACGCGCGATTCGATCCCCCTCGTCAAGCGCCTCGTGGAAGCGGATCCGCGTTGGGGGCTCGCGTTTCGCACGGCGGCCGAGGCGGGTCGCGCGGGACGGTTGACTCCGGAAGAAGCGATCCGGAAGTTCCAAGCGCCCGGCGCCGCCACAAACCGCAAGAAGCGACTGGGGGCATGAAGGAGCGCCGTGATCCGGCATCACCATTTGGTGTGACCCTGTGGTTTCCGCCGGGGGAAATCGATGCGATCTGTCTCCAGGCGCTGAAGGATCGCGGATGCCTGCCGGATTCGCCCGCCGCCATCGAGATCGAGACCTTTATCGAGCGCCAGTTCGAATGTTCCGTGGACTACGCGGAACTGCCACCGGGAATCCTCGGATTCACACGATTCGCTCCGACGGGGAAGGTCCTGCAGATGGGGGCCGCGCGTGGTCTCTTTGACGGGGATCAGGTTGGCGAACGCAGGGCGAGGACCACCCTCGCGCACGAGGCGGGACACGGCCTGTTGCACGCGAAGCTGTTCATCGACCCTCCCCGCTCAGACCTCTTTCCTGAAGGCACTTTCGATGAACGGCGACGGCAAATCATGTGCCGGGAGCAGGACATCCTGGGGCGCCGGGCGTATGACGGCCGGTGGTGGGAAGTTCAGGCGAATCAGGCCATCGGGGGGCTGCTGCTGCCGAAGGCGCTTGTCCAGCGGGCCTTGGAACCTTTCATGTCGCCGGGTCGGCTGGGGCAAGGCCTGATTCCAAATGAGCGCCGCGAGGAGGCGATCCGGGGTCTGGTGTCGACTTTCGACGTGAATCCCGCCGTGGCGAGAATCCGACTGGGCAGTCTGTTCCCACCGCAGGGATCCCAGATGGAACTCTAAAATTTTTTGATTTGACTGTCAGCTTACATCGGTTTACAGTGACGTACGTATGCATCCGTACAGGGTTTTGTCCATTGATGGCGGTGGGATTCGCGGGCTGTACAGCGCGACGGTGCTCGAAGGGCTCAAACGGCGGTTTTCGGTTCGCCGGAACGTGGCGTCTCTTGATGTGGGGAAGGGCTTTGATCTGATTGTGGGTGCAAGCACGGGGGGCATCCTCGCGTGTGCCCTGGCTTACGGATGCTCGCCGGCGCGGCTCATGCGTCTGTACCGCGATGCCGGACCCAAGATCTTCTGTGGGGAACGAATGCCCGACGAACCTCGGTCCCTGAAGTTCGTGGCGTGGGCGTGGAAGCACAGATCGCGACCGATCCATGGGGCTGACGGTCTCCGTCAAGCCATCGTCGAAATATTCGGCGCCGAGACGCTCGGTAGCATCTATGCACGCCGGGGAATCGCATTGTGCATCCCCAGTGTCAGGCTGCTCAACGAAACGCCCCGGGTCTTCAAGACCGGTCACCTCGGAAGTGATTTTCGGAGAGACGATGACCTCAGAGTTGTCGACGTCTGTTTGGCGACGTCCGCTGCGCCCGTCTTCCTCCCATTGGCGGGTCTTCGCGAAACACCATCCGGGTCCGAAGAGCTCTTTGCGGATGGCGGCCTTTGGACGAACAATCCAACCCCGCTTGGCCTGATCGAAGCGCTTGCGTCCACCACGCCCGATCGCGAGATCGTTGTGGTTTCAGTGGGGACGTGTCCTGTGCCGCCCGGTGGCAACCCTGCGTCAATCTCGCGGGAGCGTGGATTGATCGCCTGGAAGGCCGGCAGCAAGGCACTCGAGCTCAGCATGAACGCGCAATCCCGGGCTTCGCAGCATTTTGCCGATCGCCTCGTCAAAGAACTCGGCAGGCTCGGCCGCCGGATTTCCGTCGTTCGTTGCCACGAGAGCCCTCCCCCTCCGGACCAAGCCTGCTCCCTCGCCCTCGATAACGCGTCTTCGGAGGCGCTTGGGCTGCTCTCGTCAATGGGCGAGAACGACGCGGCGGAAACTTACCGATGGGTTCAAGACCCTGACGACGACAGAGGCCGGGCACTCTGCACCGTCTTTGAAACCATGCCCGAAAAACGCGCGGACGAATGAGCAACCGTGCGAATGGAGTGTCCATGAAGGACTGCAACCAAGACATCGAAAAGTACCACGCCGACCGCGTGAAACTGACATCTGCAAAACGGGCGGAGTTGACCGCGCGCCGCGATGCGAACCGCGACCGCGTCACGACAGGGCTCAAGGCAAGCGACGGGCCAAGCCCCGATGGCTTCGTCACCCAAGGATCGCACGCGATGCGAACCACCATCCTGGAGCCGAACAACGACTACGACATCGATGACGGTGTGGTCTTCGTACAGGAGGATCTCGTCGGAAAGAAGGGCGGCCAGATGGAGCCACTCGACGCAAGAAAGATGGTTCGGGATGCGGTCGATGATGGAGCCTTCAAAAAGAAGCCAGAAATCAAGACGAACTGCGTTCGCGTCTTCTACAACGATGGCCCGCACGTGGATATCCCGGTCTATCGGCGCAAGCAGGACGGTTCCACCGAACTGGGAAGCGCAGAATGGAAGGCGTCCGATCCCGAAGGAGTAAACCGCTGGTTCGGCGAGGCACTCGCATCAAAATCGGGGCAGGACGCGCCTGAACAAATGCGAGCCGTCATTCGGCTGCTGAAATCCATATGCGCGAACCGCCCGTCCTACTCACTGCCCAGCGGGTTCGTCCTGACCGTTCTTGTGAACGAGTGCTATCACACTCACGAGGATCGTCTTGATGCAGTCGTCCGAAACGCAATCGCGGCGATTCATTCCAGGCTCGCTGGGTCCCTGATTGTCCGCCACCCGGTGGTTGACGAATTCTTGACCGAGGGCGCCGACGACCCGAAGGTCCGGGAATTTCGCGCACTCCTTCGGACGGCTTTGGATGACTTGACGGTTCTGGATCGTGCCAATTGCCGCCGCTCGGAAGCCCTCAAGGCGTGGAAGAAGGTGTTCAACACCGACTACTTTGATGGAGCCATCGCGACCGCCGAAGAGGAGGAGCGGAGCTTGGCGGCGGGGATGGCGCCCGCATTTGTGCACGCGCCGAAACCTTGGTGCGCGTGACCGATGGCGTCCTATTGGAAGGCGGAAGAAGGCATCAAGGAAGCCGAAGAACTGGCGGAACGGTTTCCAACCTTGCGCCTGGCTGTCGGCGAACCGTCCGAAGTATCGGTGGTGACCGGGATTCTCAGCGTCTGTGACGGGATCGGCTACAGCATAACCCTCGAACTCCCGGCCGACTATCCGCGTTCCGTGCCGGTCGTGAAATGCGACCCCAGGGAAGTGCCGCGGAAGTCGGACAGGCATGTCAACGAGGCGACGGGGGAGGCCTGCCTCTGCGTCCGAAGCGAGTACCGAATGCATTGGCCGCGCGGCAGGACCATTTCCGACTTCATTCAGGCCCTCGTTTTTCCCTTCCTCATGGCTCAGTTCTACTACGATACGCACGGGCACTGGCCGCCCGCCGGAGGGCGCAGCCATGGAAAGGACGGCATCATCGAGGCCTATCGCGAAATGGCGACGCGTTTTGGTGGTTCCGACGATGCTCTGATCGAGAGGCTCATGCGGTCGCTCGCGCGCAGGTCACACCCGAAAGGGCACGAACTGTGCCCGTGCGGAAGCGGGTGCAACCTCAGAAACTGCCACCGAAACGCCCTTGAAGAATTACGAAAGCTGGTGGATCCGAGAGATGCGGCATTGGATCTGGCCGATTGTTATCCCAAGGCTCGCCGGTCCGTGAACCATTGAGAGGTCTGGGTTCTTGGCTGCGGCCTTGGTGAGGGCAACACGGCCCTCAGAACGGGATGTCGTATTCGATTTCGTCGGGCGATTCGGCCGCCATTTGAAGGAGTCGCTGGCTGACGAGCTCCTGCATGGCGCGCATGTTGCGTCGGCTGGCCACCAGTTGGCCGAGGAGTTCCGGGTGGAGATCGATTCTGAGTTCGGAGGGGACGTGCCGGTTGTGTTCCTCGATGAGGTGCTGGAAATCCTCGGCGGTGTACGGGCTGATCGTGACGAAGCGGCCATCAAAGCGCATCAAGAGTTCCTCTGGGATACGCGCCGAGAGTTCGATGCGCCGGGACACCTCGTCGATGGGGTCCTCGCGAGGTTCGTCATTGAAGCCGGCGCGGCGGGGAGCAGCCCAGAGTGTTTGCCAGGTGCCCGCGCCAATGATCAGGGTGCGCCGACGCAGGGTCTCCAGTGCCGCCGGCTGCCAGGATGAGGAATGACTCGTGATCGACGGGTTCCTGTCGAGGAGGACCAGCAGTTCTTGGAAGATGCAGTGGGACCACTCGAGCCCGCCCTCCGGGCGCATCTTCTCAAGTTCATCGATCAGGATCACCGCGCGGTGCGCCTCGGACAGCAGACGGTGTATCCGATCAAACGCATGCGTGTGGCCGGATGAGCGCGCCCCCATCGGCTGCCATTCCCCATAGCTGAGCCGGAGGAACGACGCCGAGAACGTGCGCGCGAGAAACTGTGCGAGGAAAGTCTTCCCGGCCCCCGAGGGGGCCACCAGCAGCGGCGAGAGCCGGGGACAGATGGGGAGATGATGCCACGCGGTGCTGAAGTAGACGGTCGCAATCGAATGCAGCCGCGCAAAGGCGGTCTCCTGGGAGGGTGCCAGCAGCACCGGCGCGAGCGGCGGGAGATGCAGATCCGGGACGGGTGGACTCGGCGGCGCGGATTCGGGAGATTTTGCCTCATCGGAGGGCGCTTGGTCGCTTGCCATGTTGCATCCCTTTCGTCGGATCAGAAATCGTCCTCGATGACGATGGCGGCCGCCGCCGGCGCGGCGCTTTGTTTCGTTGCGGAGTCCGGGCACAGGCCCTGGAAATTGCACCCGCTGCAATGCCCTCCGGGTTGTGGTGGGAAAAGGGCGGGGTCCAGGCAGGCAGCGTTCTGTGTCCCGAAGAGATCCCAGATTCGGAGATAGCCCTCATGCGCCTGTCGGAGCGCCAGCGTCCTCTCGGCCTCGCGAAACTCGCGCGTGTCCACGTGACCCGTCCGGAGGTACACGATGTGCACGCGGGTCGGCTTCGTTGCGGGGAGCAACTCTGCCCTGCGAACGTAGAGGTCGTAGATCTCTGCCTGCGCCACGTCCTTGGGATTGGGGCGCCCCGTCTTCCAGTCTATGATTTCGATCCCGGTCTCAAGGCGGAGCACTAGGTCGGTCTTCAGATACGCCGGAAATCCCAGCGCGTGGGTTTTCTCGGGTGCGTCACGATCCAGATACGCCGTCATGATCGGAGTCGGGTTCGCGATCAGCGCCCGGACGAAGGGAAGGCCGAAGAACGTCCTCATCATGTTGCCGACGCTGATCGCCGCCTCTTCGAGTTCGGCGAGTTCCAACTCCGGTCCGAAAACGTCCCGCAGGAAGCGCCTATCGCCCACGCCCCGCAGGATCGACACGACGGAGTCGACGAATCCTTCCATCGCGGCGTCCGGTTCGCGCGCGAGGTCGACCGACCCGCCCCCGATGCGCTTTTGCCAGAGGTTGGCGATGGTCGCGTGGATGAAACTCCCGACCTCGATGGCGACCGTCGTGTAACGTTTCGCGAGCCATGCGGCGTGACTCTCGGGCGGCGCACCCGAACGGCCGCCGCCGAACGAGGCGATGTAGTGGTAGTGAAACCGGCGGGGGCACTCCCGCAGCATGCTCATGCGGGAGGCCGACCAGGACAACAGCAACTCGAATAGACGTCTCATGTTCTTGATTCCTTTCTTGTCTTTTTTGTTTGGATCAGTGGGTCAGTCGGGAGATCACCGCGTGCATCGGCGCGGTGACCGCCGCGAGCACGTCGATCATCGCGTGGACTCGGGAGTCCCGGGTGGACAGGTACCGGAGCCAGACCTCGAGGCGGACCGTGTCGGCGTAGGAGATGGCGCACGTCTGCCCCGGCGGGCAGCGGCGGATCGCCTCGTACGCCGCCAGGGTCGGCGCATCGGCCGTGCTCGCCTGGCACTCGGTGAGGATCGGCAGCGGAATAGCGAGGATTTGGATTGGAACGGCCTCCGACAGCGCGTCGAGCCACCGCTGCCAGATCTCCGTCAAATGCGGATTGCCTTCCCGGATCAACCGCACCCCGAGTAACACAATAAACTCGAACGCGCGGATCATCTCCACGTCGTCCAGAACGATCTGGGCGCAATCCGCCGCCGCGGCCTGGTCGAGCAGCAGCCGCAGCCCGCCCCGCATCCTCCGCCTGATGCGGCGTCGGTCCACCACCGAGCCATTAGTCACCTGGATGCGGGGAATCTTTTGGGTCGCGTGGTGGAGGAGCAGCAGCAGTTCGTCGCGGTCGTGCTGCGTGATGGGGATGATGTTCTTCGAGTCGATGTCCCCGTGGTCGACTCCGGTCTGTTTAGGGTTTTTGCTCATCGTTTTTTTGTTTCCGGGGTTTCTTCGAGATCTCGTGGAGATGCCAGTACGCCTCGAAATACGGGCGGGCGATCTGGCGGAGCTGGGCGGCGAAGGTCCGGACTTCCCAAACCTGGGCGCTCAGGCGGGAGACCCATTGCGCGAGGCGGATCACGGCTCCGTATCCCACGGGACAACGCTCGTGGTCGGCGGAGGCACGGAGGCGTTCGTAGTTGGCCGATTCGTCTGCGGCAGAGGTCGCCAGCAGGATCTCCGACAGTTCGGGGAGAGGCGGCGTGCGGAAATATATCGTTAGGGATTCGGCGATGAGGTCGAGCAGGTCCCCGAGGGCGGCACGAACCCGGGGGTGGGTGTTCTGCGTCGCACGCATGGCGGTTGCTATGATCAAATCCATCGCCTGCTTGGCTTCCCAATTGGTCAGGCGGATGTGCCCAACGTCGGGCGATGCAGTGAGAGCGTCCAAATGCTCTAAGGTCTTGAGAAAGGCCTCCCGTCTCCGCTTACGCTCGGCCTTCCCCTGATCGAATGCGTCCCCGTTTGCGAAACATGAGATTCCGTGCGCGATCACCAACTGGAACTGGCGCTGTGTTGCGCTGTTGATCCAGATGTCGATCCTGTCCTGGAAATCGATTGTGAGGATGATCGGCCCCCGGTCCGCCGGAGACTTCCGTTTCTTCGACATGGATTCTTGTTTGGCGGGGGAATGAGATCGCGATCCCCGATTGCCCGCGAATCAAGCCACGCAGCCCGATGGGCGAATTGGCGAGCCAGCACCGGGGGACAGCGCCGCGGGCGTGAGATTGTGCGGACGCTTCCCCACGCGGGGACAAACGGGACCTCGCGGGTGGTCGCTCCCTACTCCAGTTCCGATTCCTCCTGGAGGTCTGCAGGAGCCGCAAACTCGTCGAGCCGTTCCTGGATGTCGAACGCATGCAACTGGATCATTCCGGCGACGAACGCGATATATTTCCGTGCGTCTTAATCGTCCGCCGGCCCCATCTCAATTCCCACTCATCTCGTTCAGCGTCTTCTCGAGAATCCCCCACGCAAGGCAGCGCTCGAAATCGCCAAGCCAGTCCAGATCCTCAGGTGGAACCATGACCACAGTCGGGAGCAGAACAACCCCGAGCCAGGGGACACTGCGCGGTTTGACGGGCTCAAACGGCCACTCTCTTGGGAGTGTTTCGAGGCAGCAACTGGCATGCGAACGAAGATTCCTGAGCTGAGGCCAAACCAAGTCGGCTGCCTCTGTATCTATAGCCAACCCACAGCTGACAACGGGCGTGCCGAAGTAATGGATGTCGAACATTTGCGCCGTGCCTAGTCGACTCAGTTTCACTTTCCATCCAGCGCCAACCCCAGGTATCGCAGATTCGCTCTGCGGAAGTAGCTCCCGCTGCACGAGCGCAATGATTTCGTCCGACACTTCCGACCTTGGGCTGGGCACGGAGTGTCCCGTGTTTAGCGTCAAGTGTTCTATGCTCGTCTTCATGGTTTCTTGTTTTTGCGGCTTACTACGTGGGTCACTTTATGGGCGGTGGGTCGCGATGGCCGCCTGGACATCGAGTTCCAGACCGGAGCCGTTGTTGCGCCGCCCCTGCGGGCGGCCCGGTCCGAGTTGCGTTTGTCGTTCATGACTTTTGTTTGCGGGCCCTTTCGACGGGATCTGAAGGCGCACGGGCGCCTCAGCGTTGCCGCTGTTGATGCGGACTGCTCCCCCCGGGTGAGGTTCCTTCATCATTTTCTTGTTTCGGGGGCGCCTTTGACGTTTTCGTCAGGATCCAGCAGGTGGCGTAAAGCGGCGGTCATACATATTCACAAATCCAGCAAAGAAAATTACACGGATCATTAATTATTTGGGACTGACATCTCTCGGACACAGTTATGACCGAAAGCGATAACGCAATAGCCGTTGCCTTGGTTCGGTGTTCATCCCTATAAGAAATCGCGTCGATTAATTGTTTCGTTGCAAACCCCGTGTTGTTGACTCCAATGAAGACATCAGAGTGGCTTATAACAATCGCTATTGTCCTACTGACCACCCATGCGGATACAGCCGCTGCTGCCACGTACCCGTTCTCCGATGATTTTGAAGGGGGTCTGCTGGAGTGGTCTGCGACCGGGACTTGGAACACAACGAGTGTGATCGCGCACTCCGGACGGCTGTCGGCGACGGACAGCCATGGTGCCTTCTACCTGAACAACACGGACGCATCTCTCACCCTGGCTTCGAACCTCAGTCTGCTTGGCTCAACGAGGCCGGCGCTCGGTTTTTATCACCGATATTCGCTTGAAGACGGTTACGACTTTGGCCGAGTCGAGATCTCCACCGACGGGGGCAGCACCTGGGCGCCACTGCCTGGGGCCGAGTTTACAGGGGGATTGGCGAACTTTGAGCGGGAGCAGTTCGATCTGTCCCCGTACATTGGCGTGACGGGATTCCGCGTTCGCTTCCGACTCCAAACGGATGACTCTGTGACGCGCGACGGCTGGTACGTGGACGACATGGTAGTCGCGGAAGCACCCGCGCCGGTGGTGCTGTCGTCGCCGACGGCGGTCTCCGGAACCCGTGTGGATCTCTCGTGGTCGGTTTCTGGAGCGTCGGATTTCCACGCGTACCATGTGTATCGGTCCAACACCCCAGGCACCCCGTGGCAGGAGGCGCACTTGGTGGCGGAGGTCTTGGATGTGGGTGTCACAACCTTCAGCGACATGACGGTCGCACCGAAATCCAGCTACCACTACCAGATCCTGGTCGTGGCGCAGACCGGGCTTTCGTCCACCAGCAATGAAGCGACAACGACGACTCCTATCGGGGTGGCGTTTCCGTTCCTGGACAACGGTGAGGCGGGCGGCGGTGATTGGGCCGCCGATCCGCCTTGGGAGCTCTCAGAGGAACTCGCCGCCTCTGCCACTCACGCGTGGAGCGATTCCCCGGGTTCGAACTATGCCGAGAACATCACATCTCAGGCACTGACGCTCGCGTTCCCGATGAACCTTGCCGCAAGCGGGGCCAACCGGCCCGCCTTGAGCTATCGACACCACTACGCTCTGGGTAGTGGTGACACCGTTAGCGTCGAAATATCTGGCAATGGTGGGTCTGACTGGACCACCCTGGCCAACTACACCGGCAACTCTTCTGACTTATGGAGGAACGGGCGTCACGACCTGAGCGCTTACACCAATCAGACCGCAGTGCTTGTCCGGTTTCGGCTCACCACAGACCCGAGTTCTTCCGCGGATGGCTGGCATGTCGATGATATCGCCGTAAGCGAGCAACCGGCCATGATGGCCGCCCCGACCGTCGTCTCGGTTAACCGCCAAGCCATCGAACTCGCTTGGACCGCCTACACCGGCCTTGATTTTCAGAGGTATCGCGTCTACCGCGACACTACCGCAAGCGTCGGAATCAATTCCACCCTCGTCGCCGACATCGACGACCCCGCGACGACCACATTCACGGACAATACCGTCCAATTGGACACCGATTACCACTATCGACTCTATGTCGTGAATGGTTTCGGCACCCACGGGCCGGACTCTCCCGCCACGGCCTCCGGGCGGGCTCGCTCGCTTCCGCTCTCACCCGGATTCATCGAGGACTTCGAATCGGACCTGGGCCCTGAATGGGTTGTGAAGGGCTCATGGGGACGCACCGATGAGACCGCGCATGGCGGCACATTCAGTCTTACCGACTCCCCAGGCGTCAATTACCCAAAGAACACCAACACATCGACGAGTTTCATGGTTGACCTCACGGGGACTGCCTGGCCTGTCCTCCGCTTCTGGCATCAGCACCAATTCGGTGGTGGCGACTACGGTGTCGTCGAGGGTTCCGCCGATGGGGGCGCCAGTTGGACGCAGCTCGCGGGCGCCTCAGGCGATGCCCTCGATTGGGCTCACGCTGGAGTCGACCTCTCCCAGTGGAAAGGGCAAGCCGATTATCGCATTCGCTTCCGTGTCATCAGCGACGGTGGCGAAGAGACTGGCGACGGCTGGTATATCGACGATGTGGCGCTGGCGGACCACCCCGGCGGGGTGGCGAGCCTGCCGCTGGTGGAGGGCTTCGAGGCGGGTCTCGGGGATTGGATCACCGACGGGCGGCTCGACGGGGTCGAGCCCCGCGAGGGCGCCGCAGCAGTCCGGGTCGGGAGCTTGGAATCTGGATGGACGACGAGCTATCTGGTCTACGGCCGGGAGGTGGAGCTTCCCGCCTCCGGCGTGCGCTACCTGAGTTTCTGGCTCAAGGACAGCTCGGCAAATGATGAGTTCTATGGCGGCCAAGTTCTCTACCTCGATGT
>JADLBR010000478.1 GCA_020847615.1 Verrucomicrobiia bacterium | reverse complement strand
GGGGGGCACGCCCCCCCCGCCGTTTTCCGCCGCCCTAGAAGACTCCCTGCTGAGGGTGTCAACCGCGCCCGCGCGCATTGCTCTGGACCGCGACTCGCAGCCGACCCCACTCCTGATTGATGGTGACCAGGAACCAAGGAACGGACACCCTCACCCACGCGAAAGCGTCACCCCTTCCGGCTATCGGGAAACCTTCAGCAAACGCAATGCGTTCGCAACCACGACCAGCGTTGCGCCGGTGTCCGCAAGAATCGCGAGCCAGAGGCTCGTGTGGCCGGTCAGTGCCAGTGCGAGGAACACGGCTTTCACGCCAAGCGCGAAGGAGACGTTCGTCTGAATAACACGTACCGTGCGATGGCCCATGCGGATCGCCGTGGCCACTTCGCTGAGGTCGTCCCGCATCAGGGCCATGTCTGCCGTCTCGATGGCAGTGTCCGCACCAGCCGCACCCATGGCGATTCCGACACTGGCCGCGGCCATTGCGGGCGCGTCGTTCACGCCGTCGCCAATCATACCAACATGTTTGTGGCGCGTCATCAACGCGCGGATACGCTCCACTTTGATGTCGGGCAACAAATCGCCCTGCGCCTCGTCAATTCCCACCTGCCGCGCGATGGCGTCCACTGTTCGCTGGTTGTCGCCGCTCAGCATGATGACCTCGCGAATGCCAGCGTCGTGCAATGAACGCACGGCATTCACCGCATTTGCGCGAACGGCGTCACCCACTGCCAGCACACCGAGAACTTCGCCTTTGCAGTCGCCATGCGGCTTGTGCCCGACGACGACCACTGACTGTGCCTCGGCCTCGATTTCCTCAAGCTTGCGCTCAACGTCCTCGGAGCACACGGCAAGTTCGTGCGTGAACCGATGGTTGCCGACGAAGTAGTGATGACCGTCTAACTCCGCTTCCGCGCCGCGGCCGCTGCGGGCATTATAATTCTGGCTGCGCGGAAACTCGACGCCTCTTTCCCGCGCATACTTAACGACCGCTTGCGCCAACGGATGCTCGGAATGAACGTCAATCGCAGCGGCGATGCGAAGCAGTTCTGATTCATGCGTGGACGTGAGCGTCAGCACGCGAGTCACGCGCGGCCGGCCTTCGGTGATTGTCCCTGTCTTGTCCGTGGCGAGGGCGGTTAGTTTGCCCACGGCTTCTAGGGTCGCGCCGCCTTTGATAAGGACGCCGCGCCGCGCCATTGCCGTGAGGCCGGAGACAATCGAAACCGGCGTCGAGATGACAAGCGCGCAGGGACAGGCGATGACGAGCAAAACGAGCGCGCGGTAAGTCCAAACGGACCACGCTCCGTCGAATAGCAGCGGCGGCATCAACCAGACCGCCACCGCTAGAATCATGATCGCGGGCGTGTAGTAACGGGCGAACACGTCCACAAACCGCTGCGAAGGTGCCTTCTGTGACTGTGCCTCTTCGACGAGATGAATGATGCGCGCCAGCATTGTTTCGGAATGCGGCTTCGTCACTTGGACCTCCAACGCGCCCTCGCCGTTGATTGTGCCGGCAAACACAGTGTCGCCGATGCTCTTTTCGATGGGCATGGACTCGCCCGTGATGGGCGCTTGATTGACCGCTGAACTGCCGGAAACGACTTCGCCATCGAGTGGGACGCGCGATCCGGATCTGATCGCGATGAGATCGCCGACATGAACTTGTTCCACGGCCACTTCCTCGAAATGTTCACCGCGCTTGAGCAGGGCGGTTTCCGGCGCGAGCTTCAGGAGCGATTGAATTGCGCTGCGTGCGCGCGCCACGCTGAACGATTCCAGCAATTCTGAAAGCGCGAAGAGGAAGACAACCGCCGCCGCTTCGCCCCATTCGCCAATGGCCGCCGCGCCGATAACCGCCACAGTCATCAGCAGATTCATATCGGGTGAAAACTTGCGGAGGGCGCGACAGGCTTTGGGGAAGATGAACCAGCCGCCAGAGGCAATGGCCAGCGCAAAGGCGCCAGTGCAAGCGGTAGTCGGCAACAGTTTGAGCCACTGGCTCGCCAGGCCCAGGCCCGTCAAAACGGCGGAGAGCGCCACCGCGAGCAATGGCCCGCGCGGAAGGATGGGGGCGCTCGCGCGCGACCCACCGACTTCTTGTTGGAACGCCTTAAGGCCGACTCCGGCGATGGCCGTTATGAGTTGGTTGGCCGTGAGGCCGCGCGCGTGCGCGACCGTGACGGTGCCACCCATCAGATTGACCCGGATGTCTCTGACGTCGGGGAGCGCACGAAGCGCCCTTTGGATGGCCGACACCTCATCGCCACAATCCATGCCCTGGACGCGCAGGGTGGTGCGTGGCGCAGCCGTCAGGCCGGCGCCGGAACCCTCCTGAGATGCCCGGGCCGATTTCATGGCATATCATCCCCGTGGGTTCTCCGCCGGTTACTGACAGGTGTCCTCTTCCCCCGTTCGGATCTTCACCGTCTTCTCGATGGGTATGACGAAGACGCGCCCGTCGCCAGGATTCCCGGTGTGGGCCTCCCGCTGGATGGCCCCCACGACCTGGTTCACCAGCTCATCGGGCACCATGATTTCCAGCTTGGTCTTAACCACCTGATCGAATGCACCGTGCTCGGCGGATAAGCCGTTCGCCGTCGAGACGGTCATGGCGGGTAGGCCCTTGATCTGGCGCAGGGCGTGGAGCACCTGCTCTAGGCGGAAGGGTTTGATGATCGCTTTGATCTCTTTCATTTCATCCTCTCGTTGTTGCAATTCCCCGTCACACATCCACATCCGTCGCCCTCTTGCCCTTGAATAGGGTATAGAGCGCGGGCAGTACCAGCAACGTCAGCAGCGTGTTGGTGAAGATGCCGCCGATGACGACGGTGGCCAGCGGGCGCTGCACCTCGCCGCCGACGCCAACGTTGACGGCCATGGGTATGAAGCCCACGGCGGCCACCAGCGCGGTCATCAGCACGGGGCGGAGGCGGACGAGGCAACCCTCTCGCACCGCTTGCTCCAGCGGCTCGCCATCATCGAGCCTCTGCTTTATGAATGTCACCAGCACCAGGCCATTGAGGATGGCGACGCCGCTCAGCGCGACGAAGCCGATCGCCGAACTCACGGTGAAAGGCAGGCCGCGCAACCACAGCGCGAGCACCCCGCCCACCAGGCCCAGCGGGATGCCCGACGCCACGATGAAAACCTCGCGCAGCGTCTTGAGGCTGAAGAACAGCAGCACGAATATGAGCGCCAGCGCCATCGGGACGACGAACATCAGTTTGCGGTTGGCCCGTTCCATGTTCTCGAACTGGCCGCCCCATTCGATCGTGTAGCCCTCGGGCAGTTTCACCTGCGCCGCGATCTTCTCCCTGCCCTCCGCAACGAAGCTTTTGACGTCCCGCCCGCGCACGTTGCATTGCACGGTGATCCGCCGCCTGCCCCACTCCCGGTTGATGGTGGAGGGGCCCTCCATCTCGGTGATCTCCGCCACCTGATTCAGGGGCAGCACCGGGCCGGCGGCGGTCGGGATGAGGGTTGCGGCCAGCGCCCCCGGATCGGTGCGCACCCCATCGGGCAATCGGACCACCAGCGGGAATCGCCTCTGGCCCTCGCGCACGTCGCCCACCCGGCGCGAGCCGACGGCCTCGACGACGTTGAGCACGTTGCGGGTCGGCACCCCGTAGCGGGCGATGGCCTGGGGGTCCACGCGCACCTGCAGGAAGGTCTGGCCCGTCAACTGCTCCACCGATGCCTCGCTCGCGCCAGGAATCTCGGCCAGCACGGCTTGCACCTCGCCGCCCAGCCGCCGCAGTTCCTCCAGGTCATCGCCATAGACCTTGATGCCTATGTCGCCCCGGATGCCGGCGATGAGCTCGTTCAGCCGCATCTCGATGGGCTGGCTGAACGCGGGCTTCAGGCCGGGCACCTGATTCAAGATATCCCGCATCCGTTCGGTCAGCTCGGGCTGCGTGCGCGCCTTCTTCCAGTGTTCCCGCGGCTTAAGGGCGAGGAAGAAATCCGCGAGTTCCACTCCCATCGGGTCGGTCGCGACCTCGGCGGTCCCCAGCCTGGTCCAGATGTGCTCGATCTCGTCGGGGAATTCCGCCATCAGGGCCTGCTCGATGCGGTCGTTCTGCGCCACGGACTCATCGACCGATATGCCAGCCAGCCGGACGGTCGTGCCCACGATGGCGCCCTCGCCCAGCTTGGGCAGGAACTCACCGCCCATTTGCGTTGCGATCAGCGCGGCGCCGACGAACAGCGCCGCCGCCCCGAGCAGCGTCAGCTTGCGGAACCGCAGGGCCCAATCCAGAGCCGGCTCGTAGAGCCTGTGCGCCAGGCGCACCAGCCACGGCTCCTTCTCCTTGAGGTGCCTGGGCAGAAACAGCGCCGTCAGCACGGGCGTGAGCGTGAGGGAGAGGATGAGCGAGCCCAGCAGCGCGAAGATCAGCGTGAGCGCCATCGGCTTGAAGAGCTTCCCCTCGATGCCCTCCAGGGTGAGGATGGGCAGGAACACGATCATTATGATGCCCACGCCGAACGCCACCGGCCGCGCGACTTCCAGCGGCGCGCTGCGCAAGACCTCCTCGCGCTCCTCGCCCGTGAGCGCCCTCCCCAACTCGTGCTGGCGGACGGCCAACCGCCGCATCGCGTTCTCCACCATGACGACGGCGCCGTCGACGATCAGGCCGAAATCTATCGCGCCGAGGCTCAGGAGGCTTGCCGCGATGCCCGCCTGCAGCATGAAATTGGCCGCGAATAGCATGGAGAGCGGGATGGCCGCCGCCACGATCAGGCCCGCGCGCAGGTTGCCGAGAAATGCGAACAGGATGGCGATGACAAGCAGAGCCCCCGCGAGCAGGTTATGCTCGACGGTGCGGATGACATTGTCGACCAGCTCCGTGCGGTCGTAGAGGACCTCCAGTTTGACGTCCGGCGGCAGGAACTTCTGCACCTCGGCCAGCTTCGCCTTGAGCGCATGGGTCACTTTCGCGCTGTTCTCGCCCATGAGCATGAACCCCAGCCCCAGCACCGCCTCCCCCCGGCCGTCGGCCGTCACCGCGCCCCGCCGGATCTCGTGGTCCTCCTTCACCTTTGCCACGTCGCGCACGCGCACCGGCGCGCCATCGTGTGCCGTGATAACGATGTTGGCGATCTCCTGCGCGTTGGTCGTCAGCCCCACGCCATGTAGCAGTAGCGACTCGCCGCCGCGCACGATCTGCCCTCCGCCGACGTTCTGGTTGTTCTCCTGCAGGGCATCGACCAGTTCCTCGAACGTTAGCCCGTATTTGATGAGCCGGTCGGTTTCCACCACCACGTGGTATTGTTTCTCGAAGCCTCCCCAGGTGTTGACCTCGGCGACCCCCGGCACCTTGCGCAGTTCCGGCTTCACGACCCAATCCTGCAAGACGCGCAATTCCGTTGGCGTGCGGTTCGTGTCCGTGGAGCGGACCACGTAATGGAACACCTCGCCCAGGCCCGTGGCGATGGGCCCGAGCTGGGGGCGCTCCAGCCCCTCGGGCAGCTCCACCGTCTGGAGCCGCTCCATGATGAGCTGCCGCGCCCTGAAGATGTCGATGCTGTCGTCGAAAGTGGCGACCACCTGCGACAGGCCAAACTTCGAGAGGGAGCGCACGTTCTGCAGTCCCGGGAGGCCGCCGATGGCCAGCTCCACCGCCAGGGTGATCTGCGCCTCTGTCTCCTGAGGGTTCAGCGAGGCCGCCGTGGTGTTGATCTGCACCTGCACCGGCGTCGTGTCCGGGAAGGCGTCGATCGGCAGGACGCTCAGGGTCCGGCCACCGATGACGACGAGCGCCAGCGCCAGCACGCAGACCAGCAGCCGGTTCTTGAGCGAAAAATTGATGATCCAGTTCAGCATAAGATGTACCTGTTCTGTGGTCGCGCTCAGTCGTCCGCGCAGCCCGCGCCGAGGCGCGACATGAGCATCGCCGACTTGATTGCAAAGGCGTGGTTCACCGCGACCTGCTCCCGGGGTTTCACGCCCGCCATCACCTCGAGCCGCCCGTTGAATCTTGCCCCGAGCCGCACCGCCCGCGCGTCGAACAGGTCATCGCCCTGCCGCACGAACACGAACGGCTTGCCCCCGATGTGCTGGATGGCCGACGGAGGCAAGAGCATGGCCCCGTCCGCCCTGCGGGTCAGTATCCGCGCCGTGGCGAACATCTTGTCCCTGAGCAGGCATTCCGGGTTATCGAATTCCGCGCGCGCGCGGGCCATGCGGGTGCGCTCGTCGACGGCGAGACCGATCCACGTCAGCTTTCCGGTGAACACCTTCCCCGGGAGCGAGTCGACCCTCAGCTCCACCGCCTGACCGACCTGCGCGCGGGCCAGCGCCGACTCCGGGATCTGGAGCATGGCCCACACCGTCGAATGATCCACCAGCGTGAAGAGGGGCTGGCCCGCCTCGACCAGCGCCCCGCGCACCGCGGTCCGCTCCGCGATCTCGCCGGCGAACGGGGCCCGGACTTCCATCAGCACCTGCTCCTGCGGCCTCTTCCCCATCTCTTCGATCTGCTCCTCGGTGAAACCCAGGGTGCGGAGCTGCTGGCACGCCGCCCGGTGCATCGCCTCCGCCTCGTCGAGCGAGGCCTGGGAGGTGACCTTCCCGGCGCGGAGTTTCCGCTCCCGGTCGAGGGTCTGGTGGGACAGCACCGCCTTGGCTAGCGATTCCGCGATCGAGGCCGACCAGATCTTGGCTATGGCCTGGCCCTCCTGGACGCTGGTGCCCAGGTCCACATCCACGGTTTGAAGGATGCCGCCGACGGGCGCTGCGATCTGGGCGAGCTTGTTCTGGTTGAAACTCACCTCGGCCATGCACTCGATGCCGTCGGAGATCGCGCCGGTCTCCGGCGCGGCCGTCTCGACCCCGATGATGGCCGTCGAGTTGGTCGAGGGCAGGCGGACCTTCAGGCTCTCGCCGGGCTTGAGCTTGGCCGCGTCGTCCGGATTGCACACCGCGCACTCGGCCTCCGGCACGCCGTGCTCGGTGCACATCGCCACGCCATCCTTGGTCTCGACGTGCGCCTTCGCCTCTCCGTGCGCGTGGCCGGAGTGGTCGTGGCCGTCGCCCTCGCCATGGACGTCCGGCCGTTCGCAGCCGGCGAACAGCAGGAGCCCCGCGGCCAGGGTGGCCGCCGCGGTCAGATTCAGAATATTGTTGGGTTTCATGATGCCTCTTTCTATCTCGTGGTTGAAGTCTGGTTGATTCTTGGCTGGAGCAGCGCCTCGATCTCGGCCTGCGCCGCGTTCATCTCGAAGAGCTGCTGCTGGTAGGCCAGCCGTGTCTCCGCGAGCGTCCGCTGCGTGTCCAGCATGTCGATGAAGGCGAACTTGCCCTGCTCGAAGCCCGTCTGGACGAGCCGCAGCGCCTCGATGGCCTTGGGCAGTATCTTCTCCCGGTAGGTCGCGACCTGTGTGGCCGTCGACCGCAGCCGCGATTCGGCCTCGGCCCACTCCCGCCCGAGGCGCTGCCGGGTTGCCTCGAGCCCGTTCTCCGCGATGGCGGCCTCGGCGCGCGCCTCGCGCGCCTTGCCCTGCGACCGGTCGATGAGCGGCAGGGGCACCGAGACGCGAAAGCCCATGATGCCCGCGCCCACCGCCTCGTCCCGGCCGCCCGAGATACCGAGCGTCACGTCGGGCATGGGCTCCAGCTGCGCGCGCCGCAGCTCCGCCTCGGCTTTCTCGCGGGCGGCCTCAGACGCCGACAGGGCCGGATGGGCAGCGAGGAAGGTGCCGCGCCCCCGGTCCAGCAGGGACAGATCTGCTGTCTCCCTGAGAACGCCCCTGAGGACTGCCCCGGCGAGGTCGGGGCGCCCGATGGCCGCGGCCAGGCCTCGACGCGCCACATACAATTCCCCCTCGAATCCCGCGAGCTGCGCGTTCGCCCGCTCCCACGCGATCTCGGCGCGCAGCTGCTCTTGGGCCGAGATGCCGCCGGCGCCCGCCTTCTCGCGGGCGGCCGCCGCCTCCTTGGCGGCCACGCCCACCAGTTCTCGCGTGACCGACACGAGGCCCTCCGCCGCCAAAGCCCGGTAGAAGGCGATCTTCGCGGCCTTCTCCACCTCGATGCGCAGCGCGCCGAGATCCGCCTCGGACTCCCGGACTCCCAGCCGCCCGATCCTCCCGTCCAGCATGCTCTTGCCGGGAAAGGGTACCGTCTGCGCGATGCCCGCCTGATTGATGGACCCTCCGAACCCGCCCCCGTCGGTCGGCATCTCCTCCGCGGTGAACTCCAGTTGTGGGTTGGGCCAGAGGCGAATCTGCTTCGCGCGGCCCTCCGCGGCCTCGACGCGCCAGGCGCCCGCGCGGAAACCGGGATGATGCGTCACCGCGAGTCGCACCGCCTCCTCGATCGTGAGGGTGGGCTGGGCGCCGGGGGCAATGGCCCCAGGGCCACCCCCTTCCGCACGCACGATTCCTAGGCCGATCCACAGCCATCCCGCCGCGGCGAGAACGCAGCGGCAACTCATCAGAGTAACTGTATGCATATATCTCCTTCCTCGTATTTCACTCTAATCGCGACATTCGGCATGCGGCCTGGGTATGCAGGCCACGTGAACATCGCGGACAGCTGTTCCGGCCTCGACTGGCATCGTGATCATGATGCGGTCTCCGGCCTGCCGAACGCGGGATCTGGGCGAACGCGGCGGGATGCCTCGCACGACGCTCGTGCCCGATGCGCCGCTCCCCACCCGTACGTGCAGATGTGCCCCCGGTTCCCTCATGAAACCGCCCGGGCCACGGTGCGATACTCTCACGCGGACAGAGTTTCCAACCACCTCGGCAGCCGCAGACAGGTGCCTGTAACCTCCACTCGACTTCGTTATTACCCGGATGCCGGACGCCTGCGACGCGGCGGCCACGCCGACGCACGCCGCGGCACAGGCCGCGGCATAGACAATCTTCGATATCATCTTCAGTCCTCCTTGTGTTGCTCTCGCGTCGGCCAGTCCCTTGCCCCAAAGCGCCTCATCGTCGCCCTGGCCCATCTGGCCTCGATGCGCGGGTCGTGTTCGCCACTTTCCCAGTAGTGGACAAAGCTGGCTATGCCCCACCCCATCCACCACCAGTAGGCCACGTCTGGCCCTGCCTCCGGCGCGGATACTTGCGGCTCGGTGTCGCCAACGGTCTCCGGATGACTCGGGTTCATGCGTCCCCATCTTTCAGTCCCCGATCACACCGCGGCGGCACCGGAGCACGCCGTGGCGAAAACAATTGTTAAACTCATCTCCATCTCTCCCCGGGGAGAGCACTCCCCGAATTCTCATTTGGATCCAACCAAGAACCCGGCGGCGCAGGAATCCCGACGGGGATCCGCGTCACCACTGCGAAAAACGCGCCGATTAGACGCGGGGGGGATGGAAGGGGCCGTCGGGATAGACGACACCGAGACAGAGGAGCTGCTCCTGATGGAGGGTTTCGACCTCGGCCGGCACCAACGATGCGATCTTGCCGTCACAAACCTCTATGGCGGAATGCGATTTGCACCCCAGGCAGTCGCAGCAGGTTTGTGGCCCGTGCTGCTCCGTTTGGCCGGATGCGTCAGCGTGGGCGACGTCCGGATGGCAGCTGTTCGCGGGGCACTGCAGCCCCGCGGCGAGCCAAACAAACACCAGCACCAAGAACGCCGATTTCATTGAAACCGTCGATATCTAACTTGTCCTCGGTACTTGTCAACTCCGCCGCTGGATGCCAACGGATGCGAGATGAAGAGGACAGGAGCGCCGAGCCGTTATCCTGGCCCCCGCGATGCAGGGCGAACGAATAGGGATTTGCTTTCGGCTGCGGTCCCGGCACACCCCGCCCCACCAGAATCCCGTGGACGACAACACCCCCCCCCGCCATCTGCCGCGCGCCCCCGGCGGCTCAGTTCGGAAAATCCCCCTCGCCCGCTTCATAGTTGGGGACCGTGACGTCCTCCAGGCAAAGCACCTGTTTGTGACCGTCGCCGGCATTCGGCTGGGCTCCTTCCACCATCTCCGAATACTCGGCGAGTACGCCGTCACAGCAGCCTCCCCTGCCTCCTGTGCTCGATGGCCAGGTCGATCTGCCCCCGGATCGCATCGACGGGGGCAAAGTCCCGCCTCAACGCTTCGAGCTGATCGAGGGTGCGACGCTGGAGCCAGTCAGTGCCGGTAATCTGCCCCCACCATACCGAGAGGCGGTTGATGGCGGGGATGTGGTTGGGGATGCCGGGATCGGCGGGGGCGCCGAGTTCCTCGATTTCGACGACGCGGCC
>JADLBR010000477.1 GCA_020847615.1 Verrucomicrobiia bacterium | reverse complement strand
GGCAAGGCCATCGATGGGCGGGTCGAGGGCGACCGCGTCCGGGTCGAGATCGGCGCCGGGGAATACCGGTTCGTGGTCCATGGGCTCGGCGCGCCGCCCAAACCCGATCGCGGCATCGCGAGGGCGGAGTGAGGCTTCCGCTGCCGGGGAAGCTGACCTGAAACTTCAAAGTTCGCGGCACCAAAATCACACCGCAGGCGAACGCGTTACACGTAAGCCGCCTGAAGGCGGCACTACGAGCCCAAGACCACGGGAATGTTCGTAGTGGTGGCTTTAGGCACTCGCCAGCAGATAGCTTGATGTCCAGCGGCGCTGGCTGCGGCGGATGGCGGCGGGGAGCCTGTCGTAGGGGAGGATGAGGCCGCGGCAATTCGCCGCGCCGCAGGCGCATTCCATGTCCCAGCTGGGGTGCGAGGTGAACAGTGAATAGTCCACGGTGACCTCTTCCCCGGGCCGGATGCCTGAGCGCGCGAAGAGGGAGGTGCCATCGACGTAGGCGTTGGGCGCGCAACTGTGGTTCAGGTAGTGGCCGAGCGAGAAACGCCGCGGCTCGATGAATCGTCCGCGCGCAAATTGGATTGCCCGATGGGTGAGGCGCGGATCCGTGCCGTGGATCCGGGTGCCCTCGACCCCGAACAGGAGTTCGCCGGACGCGTATCGCCTCGTGGCGAAGATGCCGCGCCCGTCCGCCGGGGAATCCCGGATGACGAAATCGCCGAGTGCCCTTGGGAATCTCATCTGCTGGTATCGGTTATCGTGCGCCGGGGCGCGAGGGGTGCCGCCGGCCCGGAGCAGACCGGGGGGTGGGTCAGGGTGCGGGCGCCCGGTCCAGCTGACGGGTCGGCCTGTCGGCGCGGGCGAGGGCGTCTCGCTCCGCCGCGGTCCAGAGATCATCGAGGAACTTGCGCGTCTTGGCCTTGGCCGCCTCCAGTTCCTTCGGCTCAAAGAGCTTGCCCGGCGCGGGTCGGCTGGAGGCGAACATGTAGAACTTGACCTTGGGCTCCGTGCCGGAGCCGCGGACCGCGATGCGCGCGCCGCCATCGAGGTGGAAGATAAACATCTTCTCTTTGGGGATGGTCTTGCCATCGGCGTCGCGGAGGGTGTCTTTCGCGAAATTCTCCGAGCCCTCGACGCGGTGGCCGCCGATCTCTTTGGGTGGGGCGGACGCGTAGGATTCGAGGAGGCGGGCGATCTTGGCGGAACCCTCGGCGCCCTCCAGGACCACCTGGCCGAGTTTCTCCCAGTAGAAACCGAAGATGCTGTAGATCTTGTCAAGGTATTCGGCGACGCCGAGGCCCTGGGAGCGGGCGCCGGCCATGGCCTCGGCGAACATGAGCGCGGAGGCATTGGCATCCTTGTCCCGGACGTCGTCGGTGCCGAGGTATCCGTAGCTCTCCTCGCCGCCGAAGACGAAGTAGCAGCCGCGGGCGAGGTGGGCTGCGCGGCGGTCTGCGGGCGGCAGGGATGCGTAGTCCGAGCCGGCGGGGGCGCCGGCCATGAGCTGCTCCTCGTACTCCCGGAGTTTCTCGCCGATATACTTAAAGCCGGTGAGGGTGTTGACCACCTTGAGGCCGAACTTGGAGGCGATGGCGGCCTGGAGTTCGGTGGTGACGAAGGTCTTGATGAGGCAGGCGCGCGACGCGTTCTGTGGGGTGAGCACGCCATGGCGGACGAGGGTGCTGATGCGGTAGTGGGCGAGGAAGCAGCCGATCTGGTTGCCGGTGAGCAACTCGTAGGCGCCGCTGGAGGTCCGGACGGCGACGCCCATGCGGTCGGAGTCGGGATCGGTGGCGATGACGGCATCGGCGCCCTCGGCGCGGGCCAGTCCGATGGCGTGGGACAGGGCCTCGCCGTTCTCCGGATTGGGTGAGGCGACCGTGGGGAACCGCCCGTCGGGTTTCTCCTGGTCCGGGACGACGGAGACATGGACGCCGTGGGCCTTGAGCAGCGGGCGGATCGCGCGGATGCCGGTCCCGTGGAGCGGGGTGTAGACGATTTTGAGCTTGGGCCCCTCGCGCTGGAGCATGGCGGGATCGATCAGGGATGAGGCGGCGGCGTGGCGGTAGGCCTCGTCGACCTCGGGGCCGAGGGTGACGACCTTGGCCCCGCGGGTGGGCTCCAGGTTGCCCGTGGCGTTGACCTCGTTGACCCGGCGGATGATCGCCGAGGCGTGTGGCTCGACGATCTGGGCGCCGTCGGAAAAATAGGCCTTGTAGCCGTTGTCGTGCGGCGGGTTGTGGCTGGCGGTGATCACGACGCCGGCGGATGCCCTGAGGTGGCGAACCGTGAATGAGAGCTGCGGCGTGGAGCGGTCGGCGGGGAAGAGGAAGGCCGTGACGCCCTCGTTGGTGGCGACCCTGGCGGCGAGCGCGGCGAACTCCTCGGAGAAGTGGCGGGTGTCGTGGGCGATGACGATGGTCGGTTGCCCGGAGGAGGCGACCTCGCGGAGGTGGCGGCAGAGGCCGCGCGTGGCCCGCTCGACATTGGTGTCGTTCATCGCGTTGGTGCCCACGCACGGGAACTGGGGCCGCCCGAGGGGGTTGGGTGTGCCCCGCTCGGCCGCGGTGACGTGGCGCCCGATCGTGCGGCCGCGCAGGCCCCCGGTGCCGAACGCGAGGGTCCGGTAGAAGCGGTCGTTGATCTCCCGGTACAGGCGCTCGTTGAGCAACTCGTCGACCGAAGCGCGGACGTATGAACCCTCCGGGGCGGCATTGTAGGTCGCGGCGAGGTTCTTGGCCGCAGACTCGAGAATGAGGCCCTTCATGACCGGCTGGCTCAATGCGCTGAAGATGTCCATGTGTGTCCCTCTGCCTGGGGCGCCGCGCGGGCGACGGCCATCAAACCACCAGTGTTCTCGAAGGATGGCCCGTTGTCAACTTGCCGCGGCAGACCGATTTCCGGTGCGCCGGGGCGGTGGCCTGTGCCATGATCTGGCACATGGGCTGGTTGGGCCGAGTGGTTCGGACGCTGGAGCTGATCAAGTTCTCGCACACGGTCTTCGCGATGCCGTTCGCGCTGGCGGCGATGCTCGTGGCGGCCGGCGGGGTGCCGGCGTGGGGCATCCTGGGCCTGATCCTCTGGTGCCTGGTGACGGCGAGGACGGCGGCCATGGCGTTCAACCGATACGTCGACTGGGACTACGACCGCGCCAACCCGCGGACCGAGGGGCGCCAGCACCTGGCGAGCCGGCGGCTGGCGCTGGCGCTGACGTGGGTGGCGCTCCTGGGCTTCATCGCGGGCACGTGGTTCCTGAACGTGCTGTGCTTCATGCTGGCGCCGCTGGCGATCATCATCATTCTTTCGTACAGCCTGACCAAGCGGTTCACGGCCTTCACCCACTTCTTCCTGGGCCTGGCGCTGGCGGCGGCGCCGATGGGCGCGTGGGCGGCGGTCGCGGGCGACCTGCGGACGTGGCCGCCGTGGGTGCTGGCGTTCGCGGTCCTATGCTGGGTCTTCGGGTTCGATCTGATCTACTCCACCATGGATGCGGAGTTCGACGCGCGGGCGGGGCTGCATTCGTTCCCCTCGCGATTCGGGATCCCGGCGGCGCTGCGGCTCGCGGGGGCGCTGCACCTGCTGGCGTGGCTGGCGCTCGGGGCCTTCGGGCTCGCGTGCGGTTTCGGCTGGCGGTACGCCGCAGGCTGGGGCCTGATCGCGGGCGCGCTGGTCTTCGAGCATCGGCTCGCGCGGACGGGCGATGTGGCCCGCGTCAACGCGGCGTTCTTTCAAGCGAACGCGTTCGTCGGGCTGGTGCTCTTGGCGGCGGTGGGCGTCGAGGTGTTCGTCGGGGGTGGATCCAACATCCGCTAGGGGTGCGGGTTGGGCGTTGGGCTGGTGGTTCGGGGGCCGGGTCGCTCGCGCTCCCCACCGCGGGGTGGGGAGGGCAGCAGGAAGGGCCTGAAAGCGTCGAGGTGGCGGTGGGGGAGGGAGACGGCGAGGCGGGTGCCGTCGTCGAGATGTTCGGTCTCGATGACCTTGCCGAGCTCGTGGAGCCTGGCGACCATGGGATATCTGTCGTGGGGGATGTGGACGCGGATGGTGGCGAGGTCGAGATCGAGCCTTGCGGCGATGCGGTGGAGCAGGTCGGGGAGGCCGGCGCCCGTGATGGAGGAGATGAAGAGGGGGTCGTCGAAGTGGGTGCGGATGGCCGCGAGTTGCTCGGGCGGCGGCCCGAGGTCGATCTTGTTGAAGGCGAGGATGGCGGGTTTCTGGTCGACGCCGAGCTCGCGCAGGACATCGACCGTGGTGCGGTGGAACTCGAAGATCTGGGGGTTGGTGACGTCCAGGACATGTATGATGAGGTCGGCGAGGGTGGCCTCCTCGAGCGTGGCCTTGAAGGCCTCGACGAGGTGGTGTGGCAGGCGGCGGACGAAGCCGACCGTATCGGAGATGAGGATCTCCTGGCCATTGGCGAGGGCGATGCGGCGCGTGGTGGGATCGAGCGTGGCAAAAAGCTTGTCCTCGACGAGGACATCGGCGCCCGACAGGGCGCGGAGGAGGCAGGATTTTCCCGCGTTGGTGTAGCCCACGATCGCGCAGACGGGCACGGGGATGCGCAGGCGCTGCTTGCGCTGGGTGGCGCGGCTGGAGCGAACGTCCTCGAGGTCGGCGCGGAGGCGCTGGATCTTCTTTTGGACGATGCGGCGGTCGACCTCGAGCTGGGTCTCTCCCTCGCCGCGCCCGCCGATGCCGCCGGCCTGCCGGGAGAGGTGGGTCCAGGCGCGGGTGAGGCGGGGGAGGGAATAGCGCATGCGGGCGAGTCCGACCTGGAGGCGGGCCTCGCGGGTCTGCGCGCGGCGGGCGAAGATGTCGAGGATGACCTCCTCGCGGTCAATGACACACAGCCCGGAGCGTTTCTCCCAGTTGCGCTGTTGGGCGGGAGAGAGCGGGTTGTCGAAGACGATGATGTCGGCATCGTGCTGCTTGGCGAGGTCGGCGAGCTCATCGGCCTTGCCGGAGCCCACGAAGAGGGCGGCCTGGGTTTGGCGGAGCCTGACCTGGACGCTCTGGGCGACCTCGATATCCAGCGAGCGAACGAGTTCGCCCAGTTCGGTGAGCAGATCTCGGGTGGTGTCGGGATCGTCGTGGGGCGTCTGGATGCCCACGAGGAGGGCGCGGTCGGCCTTCCGGGTGTCGGGTTTCTGGCCGATCATGTCGTGGGGGCTTTTGCGGGGCGAGAGGAGGCTGCCGGACTAAGTCCGACTGCCCCTAGCCCAAGGATTCCATGAGGCGGATGACTTCGCGGCGCGTGTCCTCGTGGCCGCCGGCGACTGCCAGGACGAGGGCGCGTGCCAGATAAGAGCGGGCCTTTTCGATCTCGCCCAGCTCGATGGCGCAGCGACCGATGAGGACGCAGGGGACCATCCAGTCGGGGCGCCGGGCCACCGCGGTCTCCAAGTGTTCGCTCGCCAAGGCATAGTCGCCCGAGTCGAAGCAGGCCTTGCCGAGGCTGAAAAGATAAAGCTCGTTATCGGGATGGCTGTCCACGAGGGCGCGAAAGCGCTCCACGGTGCTCGTGCTCGATAGGCGGACTGTCTTTGGTGTGCTCATGCGACGTCCTTATTGACTGGGCTTGGTTCGGATGGACAGCCCAGACGGGCTATGTGGGAACTTTAATGACTTCCTTGAAGGATGCAAGGAAATGGGGGGCTTGCGGTTCGGGTGGGTTGGCCCAAGACTCGGCGGGGTGGCGACAAAGGTACTCGTGGGTTGGTGGTTGATTGGGCTGTTGGCAGGGCGCGTGGTGGCGCAGGAGGGGGCGCCGGCCCCCGAAACTGGGGGCGCGACCGGTATGGTAAGCGCGGTGGAGGCGATACCGATGGCCACGGGAAAGGCGGAGGTGGTCGCGGGCTCGCCCGCGCCGACGGGCCGCGTGGATGGGTTTGCGCTGGAGGCTGCGGCGGGGGAGATCGATTTCAGGACACTGGATATTCCCGGCGGGGCGGGGCAGGCGGTGCTGGTGGCGACGGTGGAAAAGACGTTCACCAGCGCGGGTGCGCGACCCAGCCTGACGGCGCGATTGGCGAGCGAGGACAAGGCCATGCAGCGCGTGGTGAGCCTGAAGATGGTCGACGGGCCACTGGATCCTCTGGTGGCCACGACGTTCGAGGTCCGCGGCGCCGGGGTCGACGGCAAGCGCGAGGACCTGGGCCGCCGGCAGCCGGTAGGCCAGAAGTTCGATCTGACCTTCGCGTGGGGCGCGGGACGGCTCGAGATCCGGCTCGATGGGATGGTGAAATTTCGTGGCGAGATCGATTTTGCGCCGGCTTTCTTTCATGTGCAGATGCAGTCGGGACGGGCGGCGGTGGAATCGGTGCAGTTCGAGGAGGCGCGGTTCATGGAGCGGGGGCCGGCCCCGGCGCGGCGGGCGAGGCGGTGATGGGGTCGGGGACGCATCAAGCCAAGAACTTCGAAGTCCGGGGCGCTCCGATGGTGGGTGCACCATCTTCGAATCAGCGTCTTATGCGGCAACCGCATGAAGGCGGCACTACGAGCCCAAGACCGCGAGAATTTTGGTAATGCTGCCTTCAGGCAGCCCGGACCCACCCGGAGTTTCCACCCCGAATAATCCGGAGCCCTCGGGCGTCGGCGGCAGGGCCAGGAGGCTGTCGGACTTGGCGGAGTCCGACAGGCTGCTAGGGGATGGTGATCTCGCCGAGGATGAGTTTGCGCAGGGTGTCGGGGTAGAGGCGGTGTTCGGTCTGCAGGACGCGCGCGGCGAGGGACTCGGGGGTGTCGTCCGGGAGGACGGGGACTTCGGCCTGGGCGAGGATGGGGCCGCGGTCGTACTCGGGATCGACGAGGTGTATCGTGGCGCCCGAGGTCGTCTCGCCGGCGGCGATGACCGCCCGGTGGACATGGGCGCCGAACATGCCGGCGCCGCCGAACTTCGGGAGGAGGGCGGGGTGGATGTTTAGGATGCGGTGGTGGAATGCCCCGAGCGTGGCGGGGCCGATCTTTTTCATGTAGCCGGCGAGGGCGACCCAATCGACGCGGTGCCGCTGGAGCGTGTCGCGGATGGCGGCGTCGAGGGCGGCCTCATCTGGGTGCGTCTTCGCGTTGAGGACGAATGAGGGAACGTCGGCGGCTCGGGCGCGCGCGATGGCCTGGGCGTCGGGGTTGTTGCAGATAAGGACGGCGGGATCGGCGGGGAGTCGGCCATCGCGGCACGCGTCGAGTATGGCCTGCATGTTGCTGCCGCCATGCGAGGCGAGGAACCCGATGCGCGGCCGGGCGCCAGGGCCGTTGTCCTCGGAGAGAAGGAATTGGGCGAGGGTGCGGTGCAGCGCCGGGGAGAACAGGGCCCAGACATGCGCGGGGATCCGGGAGCACACGGTGCGCTGGGCGGGGTCCCAGATCGCGCTGGAGTTGGGCAGGACCATAAGATCGCCGGCGCACCAGGCCAGGAAGGAGGGTGTCTGCCACGTGGCTTGGTCGAGGCGCCGGAGGAATCGCGAGCCGGGGCGCATCTGGAGCGCGGCGGGCAGTGGGAGGAGGCGCGCCATGATCGTGCCGTGGTGGGGCGTGTTGAGGAACGCCGCCCGGCGCACGGGGAGGCGGGGCCGCATGGCGATGGTCTGGCGCACGACGAGGCCGCCCATGCTGTAGCCGACCAGGTTCACCGGGCGG
>JADLBR010000476.1 GCA_020847615.1 Verrucomicrobiia bacterium | reverse complement strand
TTTCGAAATCACAAACTGTTGGCCGCGTTTCCAGTGCCGAAAACCGATCGGGGACCCGTATTTCAGAGCGCGGTTTTCCTTTGAGCCTGCATATTTCGCGCATGCGCGTGAAATATGCAGGCTAAGTGGCTTCCGGGCGGTGGCCAGAAGACAACGGCCAACACTCAACGCCCAAGGGGAGCCCCGCGTCCCGGCGTCTCTGCGCGAGGTCCTATTTCTTTTGTGATTCGTTCCACAGGATAAAGGTGCCGGCCTTGGAGGCGGAGACGATCTCGTTCCTGCCGTCCTTGTTGAGGTCGGCGAAGCGGATGACGAGGCCGCAGCCGGCGCCCTCGGCGAGGATGTGGCGCCTGAAGGTCTTCTGCGCCGCGTCCCACTGGAAGGCGAGGACGACGGGCGGCTCGTTGTCGCCGGGGTCCTTGCCGCAGTGCGCGCGCAGGCGGCGGCCCGCGACCACCTCCCTCTGGCCGTCGTTGTCGAGGTCGGCCCAGATCAATGTGTGGAGTTGCGAGTACTGGCGGTCGATCATGTGGTGGCGCCAGTTGGTGGAACCATCGGGACCCGGGGCCCTCTGCTGCTCCCAGTAGGTGCCATACCCGTGGCCGTCGGCCCAGATGATGTCACCCTTGCCGTCCTTGTCCATGTCGGCGACGAGCATCGGCACGCAGGCGTGCGGGAACGTCCAGTCGTTGTGGGCCTTCCAGGGCTGGGCCATGGCATCTTTCTCGGGGCGCTCGTACCAGCCATTCTTGAAGATGATGTCCTCGCGCCCGTCGCCGTTGATGTCGCCAAAACCCTGGCCGTGGCCATTGCTCTGCGGGGCCGCCGAACCGATCGTGACCGGCAGCAGCGCGGGCTGGCCGTCGGCGCCCTTCCCGAAGCGCCAGGCCATCAGCGGATTGTCGTCCTTCCAGCTGTTGACGATGAACTCGGGCTTGCCGTCGCCGTCGAGGTCGTGGAACAGCGACGCCTCGTTGCACTTGTATTGCGTGTCGATCAGGCGTCGCTTCTCCCACATCCTGCCCGACTCCAGCCCCTCTTTGCCGGGGTTCCGGTACCAGAAGACCTCGGTGGGCATGAATGACCCCGAGACGACATCGATCCACCCGTCCCCGTCGACATCGAAGGCGTGCTCGCCGTTGTTCTCGCGATACTCGGGCGAGAAAGAGCCGACCAGGCGCAGCGGACGCTTCTCGTCAAACTTCGGTCCCGGGTACCAGAACTCACCCGCGGAGATGTCGGGGTTTCCGTCGTTGTCATAGTCCGCTACCTCGCAGGCCTCGTTGTAGTCGAAGGCCAGCGCCTGAACCCGAAACGCGTACGGGGAGGCGGGCGCCTTCGGGGGTGCGGCGGACACGGGGGGACGCAGGGTGAAGAGGAAGAGGAAGAGGAGGAACGGGGGCAACGGTCTCATGGGGGCAGTCTGGCAGATCCGGCGGAAATGCGCAACCTCGCGCAAAAAAAGCTGGTCAGGATGGGGGGAACTTACCAGACTTCGCGGCGATGGCGGCCGGATCGCGAGCGTGCCGGGGATCCCGGGATGGCGGCTCGCGGGGGCCGCGCCGCCGCGAACAACGCGAAAAGCATCCGAAGGGAGAGACACCATGAAATCCGTCAAAGATCTCAAGACAATCGAAAAAGGCGTGGCGAAGCTTGTCGAGGGCGCGCTGGCCGACAGCGGGGGCCTGCTGCGCCTGGCGCCGTGCTGGGTGCCCCGGTCGTTCTTGCAGCCCGGCAAGCGGCTGAAGCTGCACCCGGATGACCTGTACGCGTTCGGGCTGGATCGCGGCGGCATCGACGAGCGGTGGTTCGCGTCGACGACGCCGGCGGCGAACGAGAACCGGACTCCGGACGAGGGGCTGAGCTACGTGGTGCACGCGGGGCAGCGGTTCACGTTGCAACAGGCGGTGGCGGACTGCGGGGCGCTGCTGGTGGGCAAGCGGATCTGGGACCAGTACAAGCGGTGGCCGGTGTATTCCAAGTACTTCGACAACATGGGGCCGATCCCGCACCACATGCACCAGAGCGCGGCGCAGGCGAAGCTGGTGGGGCTGGAGGGCAAACCGGAGAGCTACTATTTCCCGCCGCAGCACAACAACGTGGGCAACAATTTCCCGTACACCTTCTTCGGCCTGGAGCCGGGGACGACCAAGGCGCAGGTGAGGAAGTGCCTAGAGGACTGGAACAAGGGCGACAACGGGATCCTGGATCTGTCGAAGGCCTATCGGCTCAAGCCGGGGACCGGGTGGCTGGTCGGTCCCTGCATCCTGCACGCGCCGGGGTCGCTGTGCACCTACGAGCCGCAGTGGGGCTCGGACGTGTTCGGCATGTACCAGTCGCTGGTCGAGGGGCGCTACGTGCCGTGGGATCTGCTGGTGAAGGACGTGCCCAAGGACAAGCACCGCGACCTCGACTACATCGTGGAGCAGCTGGATTGGGAGTCGAACGTCGATCCGAGTTTCAAGGATAACCACTATCTGGAACCCGTGCCGGTGGCCGACACCGCCAAGGAAGGCTGGGTGGACCGCTGGATCGTCTACGGCAAGGTCGACGGCAAGGAGTATTTCTCCGCCAAGGAGCTGACCGTCGAGCCGCGCACCAAGTGCACGGTCAAGGACAACGGCGCCTACGGGCTGATCTGCGTGCAGGGCAAGGGCAAGATGAACAAGATGACGCTCGACTGCCCGAAGCTCATCCGCTTCCACGAGATGACCGAGGACGAGGTCTTCTGCACGGAGGATGCGGCCAAGGCGGGCGTGACTTTCGAGAACACCTCGGATGTCGAGCCGCTGGTCGTGCTGCGCTACTTTGGCCCGGATGTGAACCCGGACATGCCGAAGGTGGGCGCCCACAAGAAGGGCCGCTGAGAGCCATCGGACCCAGGAGGACGCACCCATGGCCGAGAGATTCCCGAAGCTGCACAACGCGATGTGGCCGGGGCTGGTGGGCAAGGGCCCGGATTCCGAGCCGCCCATCGACCTGGACACGATGCTGGATCTGACCGCGAGGGCCGAGGTCAACGGCCGCCGGTTCGACGGCGTGGACCTATTCCTGTTCGATCCGCACATATCGATTGATGTGTCGGACGACGGCATCAAGGCCCTGGCGGACAAGATACGCGGCAAGGGGCTGATGATCGGGTCGGTGGTGGCGCCCGTGTGGCCGCCGACCGGCGGCGGCTCGGCCATGGGCCCGGCGGAGGACAGGGCGAAGTTCGTGGGCCAGGTCAAGAAGGCGTGCCGCATCGCGCGGCGCCTGCGCGACCTGGGGGCGCGGCCCCACGGCGTGGTGCGCATCGATTCGGCGTGCGGCCCCGGCGACTGGGCCAAAGACCCGAAGGGCAACCAGCAGCGCATCGCCGAGACCTTTGCGGAGGCCTGCCGGGTCGCCGAGGACCACGGCGAGCGGCTCGCGGCCGAGGGCGAGATATGCTGGGGGGGCATGCACTCCTGGAGGGCGATGGTCGACCTGCTGGAGCGCGTGGGCCGACCCAAGACCCTGGGGTTCCAGGCCGACATGGCGCACACCCTATTATATACCATGGGCTACAATGCGCCCGAGGACCGAATCCTTCCCGAGGGCTGGGACTGGAGCAGCCCGAAGGTGCTCGATGACGCGCTGGCGAAACTGACGGCGGCGCTGCGCCCGTGGACCATCGATTTCCACGTCGCGCAGAATGACGCGACGGTCAAGGGCGCCGGCTCGCACGACAAGACCGGCCGGCATTGCCCGGTGAACGACCCCAACGGCAAACTCGACGTGCCGCGGCACGCCGGATTCTGGCTGCGCGACGAGAAGGGCCAGCTGACCAAGGCCTGCCGCCACATCTGTTGGGACGGCTGCATGTTCCCGAACTCGACCCTCTTGAACCAGCAGACGTGGAACGACATCCTCGCCGCCATGCTCGAGGTGAGGGAGCGCCACGGATGGGAGGAATAGCCCAACGCCGAACGCCGGGCCACGAGCGCGGAGAGGGGCCGACGAAAGACTGAGAACGGAACACGGAAAACGCCCAGCAACCAACATCCAACAACCAACGCCCAAGGGGAGATCATGAAGAAACTGAACGTGGGACTCATCGGGTGCGGCTTCATGGGCCGCACGCATTCCAACGCGCATCACCAGATCGCGCAATTTTTCGACGCGCCGTACAAGACGGTGCTCAGGGCGATCTGCGACGTCAACGAGGAGAAGGCCAAGGCGTTCGGGGCGCGGTGGGGCTACGAGACGGTCGAGACCGACTACAGGAAGATGATCGCCCGCAAGGACATCGACCTGGTGGAGATCACGACCCCGAACAACACGCACGCGGAGATCGCGATCGCCGCCGCGGAGGCGGGCAAGATGATCATTTGCGAGAAGCCGCTGGCCTTGAGCGTCGAGCAGGGCGAGAAGATGGTGGCGGCCGTCGAGAAGGCGGGGGTGCCCAACCTGTGCTCCTACAACTATCGGCGCGTGCCCGCGGTGACGCTCGCCAAGCAGCTCATCGACGAGGGCCGGCTCGGCCGGATCTTCCACTACCGGGCGAACTTCCTCCAGGACTGGACGATCTCGACGGATCTGCCTCAGGGCGGCGACGCGCTGTGGCGGCTGGACGTCAAGGTGGCCGGCAGCGGGGTCACGGGCGACCTCCTGGCGCACTGCATCGACACCGCGCTGTGGCTGAACGGCGGGGTGACCGAGGTCTGCGCGATGACCGAGACGTTCATCAAGGAGCGCAAGCACAACATCACCGGCAAGGTGGAGAAGGTCGGCATCGATGACGCGTGCTCGTTCATGTGCCGGTTCAAGAATGGCTCGCTGGGACTCTTCGAGTCGACGCGATACGCGCGGGGCCACAAGGCGCTGTACACCTTCGAGATCAATGGCGAGCACGCCTCGATCAAGTGGGATTTGCACGACCCGCACCGGCTGCAGTACTTCGATCACCGCGACCAGTCGCTCGTGCGGGGCTGGCGCTCCGTGCACGTGACCGATGGCGACATGCCGTACATGGGCAAGTGGTGGGTGCCGGGCCTGACGATCGGCTACGCGGAGTCGTTCGTGCACCAGCTCAACGATTTCCTCGTGAACGCGGCGCAGGGCAAGCCGACCGCGCCGACGTTCCGCGACGCGCTGGAGACGCAGCGGGTCTGCGAGCGGGTCATCGAATCCGGCAAGGATCGCGCGTGGAAGACCGTGTGAGGTGTGCGAAATGAAAGTCGGGATCAATCTGTTGCTGTGGACGGCGCACGTGACCGAGGCGCACATGCCGCTGTGCGAGAAGCTGAAGGCGGCGGGATTCGACGGCGTCGAGGTGCCCGTCCACGAGGGGGACGAGGCCCACTATCGGGCGCTGGGCCAGCGCCTGGATTCGGTGGGGCTCAAGCGCACCGTCACCACGGTGCTGCCCCCGGGGGCGGATTTCATCAGCCCGGACGCCGCATCGCGGAAGGCCGCGCTGGAGTACATGAGGGGCGCGATCGATAGGTCGGCCGCGCTCGGGGCCGAGGTCGTGGCCGGGCCCTTCTATCAACCCCTGGCGAATTTCTCCGGCAATCCGCCGACGGACGACGAGCGCGCGCGGGCGGCGGAGGGCCACCGGGCGGCGGCCGAGCACGCGGCGAAGGCCGGCGTGCTCCTGGCGGTGGAGGCCCTCAACCGCTTTGAGTGCTATCTACTGAACACCATCGCCGATGCGGCGGCGCACGTGGCGCGCGTGGGGCACCCGTCGCTGAAGTGCATGTACGACACCTTTCACGCGAACATCGAGGAGAAGGATCCGGTTGGCGCGATCAAGGCGCACTATGGCGCGATCGGCCATGTCCACATCTCCGAGAACGACCGGGGCACGCCCGGTCGGGGGCACGCGCCGTTGCGCGAGACGATCCGCGAGTTCCTGTCCCTGGGATACAGGGGGTGGTTCACGATCGAGGCCTTTGGGCGGGCGCTCCCCAGCGTGGCGGCGGCGACGCGCTGCTGGCGCGATTTCTTTGCCTCGCCCGAAGAGGTTTACACCGAGGGCATCGCCCTGATCCGCGGCGCGGCGAAGTAGGATGGCGCAAGAATTTCGCGCGTAGCCACGGTCGCCAGACCGTGGACCGGGCAGGGTCGGCCCATCGGGCCCATCTCCGCGCGGGATGGGCCGCGGCGCCCCCGCCTCGAAAAATCGGGCTTTCGCGAAGGGCATTCTTGTTGCAGAATGTGGCTAGACGGGCCGGATGATGGGGCCGGTCAGACAGGATTAAGCATTTGTGATGACCGAATCGGGCGCCGGGGAAGGCAGGGATTTTCTCGCCGAAGAATTGCTGTGCCTGGATCCGGTGGCCGGGCTGCTGTCGTCGCGCCTGGGTCACAGGACGGTGATGGTGCCCGATGCCATGATCGCGGGGGCGGAGGCGGTGCTGGCGGAAGAGATGGGGGAAGCGGGCGCGATTGTCTGGTACGAGACGGGCCTGGCCGTGGGGCGGCGCAACATGGAGGGATTTGCGGCGCGCGTTCGGCGCGAGGCGGGCGCGGACTGGTTGGAGAAGCGGAGGTCGGTGATTGATCAGTGGCTATGGCCGTTCCGGGCGGTGGGGTGGGGGGTCTGGTCGCCGGACTTTTCCTACGAGAAGAGGGGCTTGACCGTGATGGAGGTGGATCGCTCGGTGATCGCCCGGGCGGCGGGTCGGGTGGGGCGTCCGGTGTGCCATTTGTTTTCCGGGATCTTGGCGGGGGCCATGAGCGTGCTGGACCGCGCTCCGCGGAGGGCTGCCGAGATCCAGTGTCATTCGATGGGGTACGACACCTGCCGGTTCGTCGTGGGCGAGCCGGACCAGGTCGAGCGCGCGGAGTCATGGCGTCGCGAGGGCGCCCCCGCGGGCGACATCATCCGCAGGCTCGGAGAACAAGGGTCTGGAAATCAGGAGGGCAGTGATGCAGGACAGAGAGGCTAGGCGTTGGGCTGAACTCAGGGCGAGTTTGGGTCGCGCGACCGGCGGTGGCGCTCCGGCGATGCCGCCGAAGGAGGCGGAGGTTGGCGGCGAGCGCGGCGGTGGGCAGGCCGACGCGGTGGCGGAGCGAACCGAGGCCGCGTTCGGGGGGAGGACGCTGCCGTCCGCGCCTCCAGGTCTGGCGAGTCGGATGGCCGCGGCCGTGGAGTCTGGCGCCAAGGGGGATGCGCCCGAGGCCAAGGAGCAGGAAGCGAAGGTGTCCCAGGCCCCGCAGCCGGCATCCGAGGTGTCCGCACCCGCGATCGAGCCGGCGGTGGGAGTGGGTCAGCCCGCGGACGCGGGCAAGGAGGCCCAGCCCGTGGGTGCGACGCCCGAGGCGAAGCCCGCGGTTGAAACAGAACCCGCGGTTGAGGCAAAGCCCGTGGTTGCCGAGAAGGCGCCCGAGGCCGACGCGCCCGCCCCGGCTGTTGAGCCACGACCCGCGATGATCGCGCCTCCGAAATTGCCTGAATCGCCCGCTCCTCTGCCAGTTCCCGCGGGACCCGCGCCCGGTCACCAGTGGACGGCGCCTCCGCGTCCGCCGGGCGTGCCTTTCGTGCCCCCGTTGCCGCCCGCCGGTCCGCCCCAGGGCGGTGGTCTTCGGCTGAATCCTATTCGTGCCGAGGGTCGAACGGTGCCGGCCCCGATCCGGACGCCGGAATCCCTGGGTCTATCGGCGCCTTCGGCGCCTCCGCGTCCCGCGGGTGTCCCTGTACCGCCGCCGCCCCCGATAGGCTTCATGGGGAAGCCCGATGCCGCGCAAGCGCCAAGGCCACCGGCGTTTCCCATGGTCCCGCCGGTGATTCCCGCGCCTGTTGCGGCGCCTTCCCCCGCGCCCGCTGTGATGCCGCAGCCACCCCCCCAGATGCCGGGTCCGCCGCTCGTGGCTCCGTCCATGCCGCCGGCAATCCCCGCGGCAGCCGCGACCGCGCACGCGGCGCCACCGGCCATGGCGCCCGCCCCACCGATGGCACCGCCGGCCCCCGCGGCGCCCGAACCGAAGAAGGCGGCGGATTTCTTTAAGAAAATGGCGTGGAAGAAGGGTCCGGAATAGCGGCGCCAAAGCCTGAGGCGCGCCATTGATGTGGGGCATCGAGACGATGGAAACGGGTGAATCAGCGGGGCGGGGCCAAGGCCCGTGGCGGTCGAAACTGACGGGCCGGGCCCTGTTCGAGGCCGACATCGCCTCGGGAACGGCCACCGATTCGGCGGGCCGGGCCGCCGCGCTGTGGCCCGCGGATCTCATCCAGAGGCTCCGCGAGACGCTCGAGGACGAGGCCGGTCCCGCGTGGAAGCGCGTCTGGAAAGAGTGCGGGCGCGAGTGGGGTCGTCGCGTGATGGCGGATCTCGACCGGCGCTGCTCGGAGGTCATGGGTTGCGCGCTGGATGACCTGCCCCTGGAGAAGTTCCTGGATTTCCTCACGGAGCAGGTGACGGCGCAAGGGTGGGGCCGGCTCGAGGTGGACTTGAGCGATGGGCCCGAACGCGGGCTGATCCGCGCGCTGTTGATCAACTCCGTCTTTTCGAATGGGCAGGGTTCTTCCTCGGGCGACTTGCTGTTGGCCGGCATGCTGGCCAGCGTCATGTCGCGGGTGAGCGGCGAGGCGTTGGATTGCGTCCGCACCGAGGCGCCAGGCGGGTCTCCCGGCAGCCGGTTTGTCATCACGGCGGCCGAGCGGCTCAAGGGCGTGGAGGAGCGGATCGATGCGGGTGAAAATCCCGACAAGGTGATCGAGTCCATCTGAGTGCTTTATGAGCGAGTGCAAATTCCGAATCATGGTGGGGAGGCATCCGGCGGATGGCGTCCGTCTCGCGCTGCGGCTGGGGGCCGAGGACAACGGGGGAGAGCTGGTGCTCGTGCCGGCCGGCGGCGAGAACTGCTCCCTCCAGTTTGGGTTCGCGGTGCCCGCGGACTATCCCGGGGTGACGGGGCTCCTGCGGTATCGGCGAGAGAGCCTGGTGACGGAAGTCGAGTGGTCGGGGGGCGGGGGCCGGGTGGTGTTTCCGCCGGCGGGCTCGACGCACGCCACGCCGATGGCCGAGGTGCTGGACCGCCTGAGGGACCGGTTGGCCGACGAGGGGCGCGTGACGGTGTTCCTCATGCTGGATCGATTCTGGGAGGATCTTCCCCCGCTGGGCGAGGGGGACAGCGTGCTGGTGCTCTGGGAGTGCCGCGATCGCCTGTGCGAGGGGGCGCTCTCTCTGTTGCGCGGGTTGTCCGAGGCGGTCGGTTCGACGCCGGCGCGGCTCGAGGGCGTGCGCCTCTACCACCGCCGCGATGCCGGGGAAGCGTCCGTGGCCCGGGCCAGGGAGATCCAGTTGGCCCTCGGGACGCTCGCCGGGCCCGCGATCAGCCTGTAATCACGTCCGATGACCCGCGAGGCGGCTTGGCGGCCAAACGCTCGCGCGTTCGGCTACGGGATGCGATGCGCAATCTTCGAGTCAGGGGAAGAACGGGAATAGCTTTCGCAATTCTTCGGGCGAGGGTTGGCGCCCGTACTCGCATATCTCGAAGGCCTCGGCGCAGCGGACCGCCTTTCCCGCCTCCGGGCCGTACCACTTCGCGAGGAGGTCGCGGTATTTGTCCGCGATCGATCCCTGGCGGCGCTGCCAGCTTTGCCGGAGCCACTCGAACCGCTTTGCGGGGTCATCGGCGGATCGCTCGCGCATGATCTCCTCGGACCCCAGTGCCCCGCCCTCGTAGACCTGCGAGGCGAGGGCATCGATGGCCCGGAGCTTCTGCTCGAAGACGTCGTCGACCGAGATGGCGATGTCGGGCTCGGAGGGGTACGGTCGCGTGAATCGATCGGTGTAGAAGAAGAAGACCGGATTTTTCTTCAGCGGCGGGGAGTCGGGGCACAGGTAGGGGACCTGCACCATGTACGCGGCATCCTGCACGAGCATGGCGACGTAGCGGTGGTCGGGATGGTAGTCCCACGGGCGATGCGTGAAGACCATGTCGGCCTGCCACCCGCGGATGAGGCGGACGATCTTCTTGCGGTTTTCGAGCGTGGGCTCGAGTTCGCCATCGTGGATGTCCAGCACCTCGACCTCGGTCCCCATGCGGCGCGCGGCCTCGCGGACCTCTTCGGTGCGCCGTTGTGCGAGGGGTCCGCCGGCGGAGCGCCAGTGGCCGATGTCGCCGTTGGTGACGGACACGAGTTTGACACTGTGGCCCAGCCTGGACCATTTGATCGCGGTGCCGCCGATCTGGAACTCGGCGTCATCGGGGTGGGCGCCGAAGGCGATGATGCGCAGCGGCGCGTTGGGCGCGGCGTCTTGCGCCGTAAGCGCCGCGGTCCAGTGGGCGAAGAGGCCGGCGAGGAGAAGGAGGGGTGTGGTTCTCATGATGGGCGCCTATTGTGGGCGCGAGATCCTGCCCCCGTCAAGGTGCCGACCCGCTTGCAAGCGGCTTCGAGGCGGGACAGGATTCCCCCATGACCCGACATCTGGCGCCCGCCTTTTTCGCCCTCCTGCTATTGTGCTGCGTTGCCCCGGGCGCCGACGCGCCCGGCGCACGCCCATCGGCCAAGGCGAGGGCAAAGGGACCGGTCGGCCCTCCGCCCACGCTGGCCAATGTGGCGTACGGGCAGGACCCCAGACAGGTCCTGGATTTCTGGAGGGCGGAGTCGGCGGGTCCCGCGCCCGTGCTGTTCTTCATCCACGGCGGCGGCTGGCAGGGCGGAGACAAGGCCACCGTGTGCAACAGCGGGCTGACGAATTATCTGGCCGCGGGGATTTCGGTGGTGTCCGTCGAGTACCGGTTTGTGGCGCAGGCGCATGCGGCGGGCGTGAAGCCGCCGGTGCGGTGGCCATTGCACGATGCGGCGCGGGCGCTGCAATTCGTGCGCAGCAAGGCGGCCGAGTGGAACATCGACAAGGCGCGCATCGCGGCATCGGGCGGTTCGGCGGGCGCCTGCTCATCGCTCTGGCTGGCCTTCCGCGACGACTTGGCCGACCCGAAGAGCGAGGATCTGGTGGCGCGCGAATCCACGCGGCTGGCATGCGCGGGTGTCCTGGGTGCCCAGACCACGCTCGATCCGATGCAGATGAAGGAGTGGACGCCGAACAGCCGGTACGGCGGGCACGCGTTTGGCGTATTCAAGAAGGTCAACGGCAAGGACGTGTCCGACTTTCAGGAATTCCTGGCGAAGCGCGACGAGATCCTTCCCTGGATCAAGGAGTATTCGCCCTACGAATGGGTCAGCGAGGATGACCCGCCCATTTACCTGTACTATGCCGCCGAGCCCGCCTTGGGCCAGGAGCAGAAGGACCCGACCCACACGGCGAACTTTGGCGTCAGGCTGCAAGAGCGGTTGCGCGCCGCCGGCGTCGAGTGCGCGCTGGCGTATCCGGGCGCGCCGGACTTGGGTGCCGGGGCCACCCTGACCAAGAACCACATGTACGATTTCTTGATCGCGCAACTGACCAGAAAATTGCCGCATCGATGACTCGAAAATTCCAGATGTAGCCACGGTCGCCAGACCGTGGGCCGGCGGGCAGATCGAACGATCTCCGGCAGCCGCCGGACCAGATGGGCTACACTTTCACCTCCGGTGGTGCCCCGCACGCGGGGCATGATGTCTAGCCCGGACATTTCACAGCCTTGCGGGCTGTGAAGTGTCCGGGCTAGGGGAAAACCGCGCGATAGAAACAGGTTGGGATGGAGACGCGCGCTCCCAAACACCATTTTTCGAAATCACAAACTGTTGGCCGCGTTTCCAGTGCCGAAAACCGATCGGGGACCCGTATTCCAGAGCGCGGTTTTCCTTTGAGCCTGCATATTTCGCGCATGCGCGTGAAATATGCAGGCTAG
>JADLBR010000475.1 GCA_020847615.1 Verrucomicrobiia bacterium | reverse complement strand
TGTTGCCCTCGAGGACGATCTTGCGCGCGATCGCGTGCGCCGCCTCGCCGTACGCCTTGTCGGCCAACGCGCTTTGAATCAGCGGGTCAATGTATTTGATGGCGGTCTGCGGCAAGCCCTGGCTCTCGGCCGCGGCGATCTGCTTCCACAATTGCACCCGGGACATCTGCGCCTCCTCAGCCCGCGCAAGCCAGCACACCGACAGCAGGCATGCCGTCATTCCAAGGATGTGACGCATAAGAACCCCTTTCTGGCCCACCGGCGTGGGACATCGCCTAATCTCCGTGCCCTCTCCACGCGGGTCAAGCGCCCAATCCACTCCGCCATGGCACAACGGCCCATCCCTGAGTCAACGGCGCGGGCCCGTATTTATTACGAAGAAATTGCGACTCCGTCACGACCTCCGGCGCAGGAAAAAGGCCCCCGCCCGGCGGCGGGCATCCGAGGCACCACCGGGGCGGAAAACGCAACCCCTCCGGTCACGGAGGGGCCGCGTGGCGCGGGTCCACGGCCTGGCGGCCGTGGCTACATCCGGAATTTTCGAACTAGATCCCGTGCCCCGCAGACGGGGCACCGCCGGGGTAGAAAATGTAGCCGAAGCCGTGAGGCTTTGGCGCCCAAACGCTTACGCGTTCGGCTACGGGAAACGCTGCGGCTATTTTCAAGTCAGGCCGCGGGTTCCTCGCCGCCCTGGCCCGGCTTGGCATCGCCCTCTTGGGGCTTGGAGCCGCCCTCGGCGGCGACCTTCTCCTCGCGGAGCGCGGCCTTGCGGCTGAGCTTCACGCGGCCCTTGTCATCGACACCGATGCACTTGACGCGGATGAGGTCGCCCATCTTGATGACGTCCTCGACGCGCTCGACGCGCTTCTCGGCGAGCTCGCTGATATGGACGAGCCCGTCCTTGCCGGGGAAGATCTCGACGAAGCAGCCGAAGTCTTTGATGGTGACGACGCGGCCCTGGTAGGTGCGGCCGACCTCGATGTTGCCGGTGAGGCCGGTGATCAATTCCACCGCGCGCTGGAGCCCCTGCGCGTTGGTGCAGTAGATCTGGACGGTGCCGTCGTCCTGGACATTGATCTCGCTGCCGGTCTCGGCGGTGAGGGCCTTGATCGTCTTGCCGCCGGGGCCGATGAGCGCCCCGATCTTGTCGGGGTCGATCTTGAGGGTGTGGATCCGGGGCGCGTGGGGCGAGAGCTCGGCGCGCGGGGCCGGCAGCGCGGCGTCCATCGTGTCGAGGATCTTGAGCCGTGCGACGCGGGCGCGCTCGAGCGCCTCGGCCATGATGTCGAGGCCGACGCCGCCGAGCTTGAGATCCAGCTGGAAGCCCGTGATGCCGTTGCGGGTGCCGGCGATCTTGCAGTCCATGTCGCCGTAGTGGTCCTCGCTGCCGATGATGTCGGTGAGCAGCTCATAGCGCTCCATGTGCCCGGCGCCATCGTACTCGGTCACCAGGCCGACGGAGATGCCGGCCACGGGGGCCTTGAGGGGCACGCCGGCGTCCATGAGGGCGAGGCTGCCCGCGCAGACCGACGCCATGGAGGTCGAGCCGTTGGACTCGACGATCTCCGAGGAGACGCGGATCGCGTAGGGGAACTCCTCCTCCAGCGGCACCATCGGCTCGATGGAGCGCTCGGCGAGGGCGCCGTGGCCGATCTCGCGGCGGCCGGGGCTGCCGAAGCGCCCGGTCTCACCGACCGAGAACGGCGGGAAGTGGTAGTGGAGTATGAAGCGCTTTTCGGGTTCGCCGCCGGTGTAGGCGTCGAGCATCTGGACCTCCGTGAGCGGAGCCAGCGTCGCCAGGCAGACCGTCTTGGTTTCCCCGCGCGCGAAGAGCGAGGAGCCGTGGGGCCGCGGCAGCAGGCCGACCTCGGCCGTCAGCGGGCGCAGGTCCTCGAAGCCGCGCCCGTCGCAGCGCTGCTTGCGCTCGAAGATGCTCCTGCGGAACGCCTTCTTCTCCATCTCGCCGAAGGCCTGCCCGATCTCGAACTCGGTGGCCTCGGGGAACTTCTCCTTGATCTTCGCCTCGACCTCGGTCTCGAGGGCGGCCACGGCCTTCTGGCGCTCGACCTTGCCCGGCTTGTAGATGGCCGCCTCGATGCGGTTGCCGGCGACCTCGTAGGCGATGTTCAGCAGCTCTTCCCTGACGGGCCAGAGCACCGGATCGCGCTTCGGCTTGCCGGCGAGCTTTCGCAGCTCGTGCTGCATCTCGATGATCTGGGCCACCTGCTCCTGGGCGAAATGCATCGCCGCGAGGAAGTCGGCCTCCGAGATCTCCATGGAGCTGCCCTCGAACATGAGGGGCTGCCTCTCGGTGCCGCAGTAGACCAGGTCGATGTCCGAGAGCTCCATCTGGCTATGGGCGGGGTTCGCGATCCACTTGCCATCCAGGCGCCCGACGCGCACCGCGCCGATCGGCCCGGCGAACGGGATGTCCGAGACCACCAGCGCGGCCGAGGCGCCGTTGATGCTGAGGATGTCGGGGTCGTTCTCGCCATCGGCGGAGAACAGGGTCGAGATGACCTGCGTGTCGCAGAAGTAGCCCTTGGGGAACAGGGGGCGCAGCGGACGGTCGGTCATCCGGCAGGTCAGGATCTCCTTCTCGCTGGGGCGACCCTCCCGCTTAAAGTAGCCGCCCGGGATGCGTCCCACGGCGGCCGCCTTCTCGCGGTACTCGACGGTCAGGGGGAAGAAATCCTGGCCCTCTTTGGGTTTCGCCGCGGAGACGGCCGTGACCAGCACGATGGTCTCGCCGCAGCTGATGGTGACGGCGCCGTCGGCCAGGTTGGCCAGCTTGCCGGTTTCGATGGTGATGTCCCTCTCGCCGATCCGGCGGGAGACGCGGTGCACTGTAGCCATGGTGTATCCTCTCGATGTTCTCAGCGGTCCGGGCGACTGCCTCCCGCGAAAGAGGACGCCTCGTGATTCGTGTTCCCTGGGGGCGGACCCACGAGGCGTGCCCTTGTCGCGTGCGGCGGACTGCCCGGCCGCGTGTCTCTCTTCGCTCAGAGGGCGCGGGCCCCCATGGCCCGGCCCAAAATCAACAAACCTTTCTGTCCGGCGCGGCTCAGCGCCGCAGGCCGAGGGCGCCCACGAGTTTCGTGTACCGCTCGTTGTCGGTCCTCGCCAGATAGTTCAGCAGCTTGCGCCGCCTGCTGACCATCTTCATCAGGCCGCGGTGCGAGGAATGGTCCTTCCGGTTGGCCTTGAGGTGCCCCGTGAGCTGGGCGATCCGCGACGACAGCAGCGCCACCTGGACCTCCGGCGACCCGGTGTCCTTGCCATGGATCTGATGCTTGCCGATCAGCCCGGTCCTCTCTTCGCGACTCAACATGATGCCATACTCCTGATTTGGACGACAGTAAATTTTGAAACTAGCGAATGCCGCCGAAGGGTCAAGGGCAAATGTGGGCCGTGGAGGCGCCAAAAGCCCCGGCGGTGGGGGGCGTTCGCGAGCCCCAGATCTGATGGCGCGGGGGCCTACCGCGGGCGAATGAGGAATTCGTCGATGAGGAAGTGTGCCTTGGCGGCGCGGGTCTCGCATGTCCGGCCCGGATCGCGAGCCAACGGGATGTAGCATCGGATCGCCCGGGCGCAACCGCGCCTATCCCCATTGCTCCGTCGGACGGCCGGCGGCAAGGCCCTCGGCGGCCAGACGCTCACGCGTTCGGCTACGGGATTTGCGCGCGGCGCGGCTGACCTGATGTGGCGCGCGCCGCATCATTCATGTGGAAACTTCGAGTGGGTCGCGGAGTGCCTGAAGGCACCACTACGAACATCTCCGTGGTCTTGGGCCCGTAGTGCCGCCTTTAGGCGGTGTCCGCATGACATGCTGATGACGTGTCTGTTGTGACACGTATCGGAGTTTCACCAACTTTGAGGTTTCGGGTCAGCCTACAAGTTCTCGCCCGCCTTGAGGGTCTGCTTGGCGATATGGGGCCCGCTGCCGTCCATCTCGGTGATGATCTCGCGGTACGTCTGTCCCGCGGGGATCATGGGCAGCACATGCTCTGTGTAGGGGATGATGATATCCAGGACATAGGGTTCGGTGCTGGCGAGCATGCGCTCGATGGCCTTGTCGAGATCCCGCTTGTGGGCGACGCGCTCGCACGTGACGCCAAAGCTCTGGCACATCGCCACGTAGTCCGGGTAGATGCGCCTGGGGTCGCGGGGGTCGCCGAGGAAGGTGTGCCCGCGGTTGCTCTCGTAGAAGCGGTCCTCCCACTGCACGACCATGCCGAGGTGCTGGTTGTTGAGCACCATGGCCTTGGCGGCGATCCGCTCGATGTGGGCGGTGGCGAGTTCCTGGATGTTCATCAGGAAGCTGCCGTCCCCATCGATGTCGATGACCTCCTTGTCGGGGCGGGCGACCTTGGCGCCGAGGGCGGCGGGGTAGCCGAAGCCCATGGAACCGAGGCCGGCGGAGGTGATGAACTGGCGGGGCTCGGCGAAGTCGAAGAACTGCCCGGCCCACATCTGGTGCTGGCCGACGCCCGTGGTGATGATGGCGTCGCCCTTGCAGATCTCGTGCAGCCTTCGGATGGCGTACTGCCCCTGGATCACGTCGGCGGTGTCGTTGAACTTGAACGGGTGCAGGCGCTTGCGCTCCGCGATGTGGTCGCGCCACTTCTGGAATCGCGCGGCGTCCACCGGAGTGGATTTGAGGATGCGGTTGATCCCGCGGAGCGAGGCGAGCACGTCCGCCTGGATCGGCATGTGGACCGGCTTGTTCTTGTTCAGCTCGGACGCGTCGATGTCGATGTGCACGATCGTCGCGTTCTCGGCGAATCTCTTGACGTTGCCGGTGACGCGGTCGTCGAACCGCACGCCGAGGGCGAGCACCAGGTCGGCCTCGTTGACGGCATCATTGGCGTAGACGGTGCCGTGCATGCCCAGCCACTTCAGGGAGAGGGGGTGGTTCTCCGGGAAGCAGCCGATGCCCATGAGCGTGGTGGCGACGGGGATGCCCGCGGATTCGGCGAAGCGGCGCAGCTCGGCGCTGGCGTTGGATGTGATGATCCCGCCGCCCGCGTAGAGGACGGGCCGGCTAGAGCGCGAGAGCAGGCCGACGATCTCGTGCAGCAGCGCGGGATCGGGATCCGGCGGCATGGAATATCCGGGCAGGTTGGGGCGCTCGGGCATGGCCGGGCGGGCCTTGCCCTGCTGGAGATTCTTCGGGATGTCGATGACCACCGGGCCGGGGCGGCCCGTGCTGGCGATGTGGAACGCCTCCTGCACGACGCGCGGGATCTCGTCGACCGAAGAGACCAGGTAGCTGTGCTTGACGATGGGCATCGTGAGCCCGAACACGTCGGTCTCCTGGAAGGCGCCGCGCCCGATCATGTGCTGCGGCACCTGCCCGGTGATGGCCACCATAGGCACGCTGTCCAGGAGCGCGTCGGCGATGCCGGTGACGAGGTTGGTCGCGCCGGGGCCTGAGGTGGCCATGCACACGCCGACCTTGCCGATGGCGCGGGCGTAGCCCTCCGCCGCGAAGGCGCCGCCCTGCTCGTGGCGCGGGAGGACCGTGCGGATCTGCTTGGAGCGGGTCAGCGACTGGTGGATCTCCATGCTGGCCCCGCCCGGATAGGCGAAGATCGTGTCGACGCCCTCGCGCTCGAGGCACTTGATGAGCAGGTCGGCCCCCTTCATGGCCTCGCTTCCCGACCCCGGCGGGGCGGCCTCCGGACGCGGTTTGGCTGCGGTCTTCTGAGACATAAGTAAAAATACTAGCCCGGCCACGGCGGGCTTGCAAAGCCGATTCATGCGGCCGCGGACTCTCGGCTCATTCGACCAGAAACTGGAAATCCTCCCGGGTGATCAGGGGGCCGATGGCCCGCGACTCGGCGCCCTCGACGATGCGCCGGAACAGCGCCTGCTTCCGGCGCTTCAGCTCCAGCATCTTTTCCTCGACCGTGTGCCGCATGATGAGGCGGTGGATGAAGACGGTGCTCCTCTGGCCCATGCGGTGGGCGCGGTCGGAGGCCTGGCTCTCGACGGCGGGATTCCACCAGGGGTCCATGTGGAAGACGTAGGAGGCGCGCGTGAGGTTGAGCCCGGCGCCCCCCGTCTTGAGGCTGATCAGAAAGACCCCCGGCCCCGAGGGCGACTGGAACTCGGCGACGAGCCGTTTTCTCTTGGGCGAGGGCGTGGAGCCGTCCAGGCGGATGAACCCGATGCCCCCGGCCTCCAGCGCGCGGCCCACGAGATCCAGCGCGCGCGTGAACTGCGAGAACACCAGCGCCGCGTGGCCCTCGGCGGCGAGCTCGGCGAGCTTGCCGGCCAGGTGCTCCAGTTTGGGGGAGAGCTCGGCGTGGCCGGGGTCGAGGATCGCGGGCGATATGCAGATCTGGCGCAGGCGCACCAGCGCCGCGAGCGCCACGATGCCCGCCTGCTGCGAGGGCCTGTCGCGGTAGGCCGCGGACACCTCTTCGCGGACCTCGGCCACCGCGCGCGTGTAGTATTGCCGCTGGGCCTCCGAGAGGTCGAGGTGCGCGTCGGTCTCCACCTTGGGAGGCAGCTCGGTCAGGATGCGGTCCTTGGTCCGGCGCAGCACGAAAGGCCTCGCCCGTTCCAGCACGCGCCCCTCCTCGCGCATGTCCTTCTGGAATTCCTTCCACTCGCCAAAGATCCCGGGCACCGCCAGGTCCAGGATCGAATAGTATTCGCCCGCGTGGTTCTCCATCGGCGTCCCGGTGAGGCAGAGCCGGAATAGCGCCCGGATCTGGCGCATCGCCTGCGCGCGCGCGCCCAGCAGGTTCTTGACGGCCTGCGCCTCGTCGAAGATCGCGATGTGGAACGGGATCTTCGCGAGCGCGTCGATGTCGCGCCGCGCGAGGTCGTAGGTCGTGAGCACGACGTCCGCGTCCCCGAAGTCCGCGGAGCGGCGCGCGCCGGAGTGCTCGGCGACGCTCAGGGCGGGGTAGAAGGATTCGATCTCGCTGCGCCAGTTGAAGAGCAGGGTGGGGGGCAGGACGATCAGGTGGGGGCCCGTCTCGCGGCGCGGGGCCCGGGGGCGGACCTTGCCCTCCTGCAGCGCGCCCAGCAGGCAGATCGCCTGGAGGGTCTTGCCGAGGCCCATGTCGTCGGCGAGGCACGCCCCGAACCGGTGCCGGTACAGAAAGGCGAGCCAATCGTAGCCGCGCTGCTGGTAGTCGCGGGGCGCGGCGCGCAGGCCGACGGGGAGCGGCGCCCTGGGGATGCCGTCGAATTCGAGCAGCGATTTCAAGACCCGGGCCTCATCGGGGGGCAGGCGGCAGACGATGCCGTCGTTCGCCATCGCCAGCCAATCCAGCATCTGGAGGCGGGGCACGCGGATGGGTTCATTCTTGCGCCGCCGCGCGGCGTCGTGGCGGTCGAGCAGCTCGCGGACGCGCGCGATCGCCTCCGGGTTGTCCAGCGCGATCACCCGGATCCTGCCATCCGGGCCGGTCTGGATCTCGCCCCGCATGATGCTCTCCCAGTGCTCCGGGGGGATGGTGAAATCCCCGCATCGCACCTCGGGCCTCAGCTCGAACCAGTCGATCTCCCCGGTCGGGATCGCCCCGACTTCGACCGTGGCGTGGACGATCTCGATGGGGCGGCCCTCGTACTCCGCCCGGATGCCCCGCGCTGCGGCGGCGATCGCGAATCGGCCCACCGCCCTGCGAAAACCCTGCGCCGGGATCGCGAAGGCGGGACCGGCCCCGGTTTCCAGCGGGCGCAACCCCTCCAGGGAGCGCAAGAGACCAAGGGCCTCGCCGGCCCGCGCGATCCCCCCCTCCACCCGCACCCACGGCGATGCGGGCCCGGTCCCCGGATGGATCGTGGCCGACGTGTCGCCGGCGACCCGGGCCGATAGATCCTGGAGCATGCGGCGCGCCAGCTCGGCGTGCGCCGGCGCCCTTAACTGCGGGCTTTCCGCGACCTCGCGCACGATCTCGGCGCGCTCGCCGCGCTTGCCCGCGAGGAGCAGGCGGGTGGCGAGGGCGCGGAGGGCCGATTGGCGTCGGGATGACGTGAGCATGGGGTCCGGCGCGCGCGAGTCCTCGATGTCCAGGATGCGCTCGTGCGCGATGGAGGGGTGGGGCAACTCGATGTCGCCCGCGATCATCCGGATCTCGGCCTCGACGTCATCCGACTCGCGCGATGGTGCGAAACGTATGGTGATCTCTGGCGCCAGCGTCACGGGCGCGACGGCCTCGCCCGCCGGGCCGAGGAGGCGCATCGCCCCGCCCCCTTCATCGGGTATCGCCATGCGCGAGCATGCCGGGCGCGGCGCGATCAGTTCCTCCTCGCGGAGCGTCACCCCCGGGTCGCCGCGCAGGGCATGCCACGGCCGCAGCGCCTCGGGATTCCCGATGTGCCCCAGCCCGCGCGTGGCGACAAGATGCACCAGGCCGCCGCCCAGCATGCGATGCGGGCCGACCTCGCGCCCCCCCTCATCCGTCAAGATGCGCCGGATGGTGATGCCATCGTCCGCGGGGCGATAGTCGAGGCGCCCCCTCAGTGGCACGACGCGCCCCGGTGTGACCTCGCTCGCGCCGGCGCCCGCGCCCACCAGGACCGCGTAGCCTCCCGCCCCGCCCTCGAACCACGCGATGAACGTCCCCGCGAATGTCTCCGGCGACCTGTGGGCCGAGAACAGCGAGAACAGATCGGGCGGCAGCGGCGACATCCCCCGGTCCTCCGCGCCCGGTGCCTCGTATCGGATCACCGCCCCTCCCCCCGCGCCCGCCAGCAGGCGAACGGCGCCCCGCGTCGCCCGAGAGGACCACCCCGACCGGATCCTCCCCGCGAGGTGGTCCCAGTACGGCTCCCCCCTGTCTGGGCCCGTCCAGTAGGCGTGGCCGCGCAGCGCGCGAAAACACGCCATCAGCGCGGCCAGCCCATGCGCGCACACCGGCCCGCCGGACTGCGCCGCCGGGCACTGGCAATCCAGCTCGATGCCCTCCTCGCCCGGCGTGACCCAGGCGGTGAGTGGACCCCCCGGATGCCGGATCGAGGCCGCGAGGCTCCGGCCGCCCGGTTCCCAGGCGAAGGTGATCACGCCCCCGTCGCGCGCCAGTTGCGCCGCCTCTTGGATCAGCGGCAGCTCGGCCAGCGTGTACACCATCCCCGGCGGAGCCGCATTCAGCCATTCGAGCGCCTCATCGCGCGCTGTGTTCGCCTCGGACATGAAGCGCCGGAGTCTGCCGCGGTCCCGCGGCGCCGCAAGCGCGCAGGGAAGGGGCCGCGATCGCGCGCGAGGTATTCGCCAGTCGCTGCGCCGCGATCTGCAGGCGCCTTCCGGTGGCCGCCGGACCACCGCGGCCGAAAATGTAGCCGAGGCCGTGAGGCCTTGGCGGCCAAACGCTTACGCGTTCGGCTACGGGAATTGCGTTCAGCTACGGGATGCGCCGCGGATATTTTAAAGTCAGTCAATGCCCCCGGAGAAGTTCCAGCCGCAGCGCGCGGAACGCCTTCATCGCGGGATCCTTCAGGCGCTTGCACGGCACGCCATCGGCGGTGACCGTGCCGTCGTCGCTGATGAGCTCGCAACCGGAGCCGCCGGATCCTTCGATGGCGAGGATCGCCTCCGGCTTGAAGCCTTCGAGCGCGGCCCCCTCAAGGCGCGACGGCGAGCTGCCCTCGCCCCGCCAAGAATACAGCCGCGAGGCGCCCGCCTCGGCCGCGGGACCGGCTATGATGAGGTAACGGCCGCCGACCAACTCGATGCTCCGGACGCCCAGGCCACCCAGATCGAGCAGGATGGGATCGCCGAACTCAGGGTCCGTGCCCCGGGCGACCGCCTCTGGGTGTTGCAGCGGGACGAGGAGTGCCCTGCCGCCCGGGATCGGATTCCGAAAACCGATCAGAAGCCGTCCGTCCGGCATCGCCGACAGGCCCTCGATGTTCAGCGCGCCCTCCTGTTTCGGGGCCTTCTCGGCGGCGGCCCCCAGACGGAACGGGCGCATGCGCGGGTCGGCGATCAGGGCCCGCAGGAGATGCCGGCACGGGACGCCGGACGGGACAAGCGCCGGCCGGTCGCCCTCGCCCACGATATCCGTCGCAAAGAAGCGATGGCGATTCGGGCGCTCCTTGCCTTCCGCATTGCGCCCGTGGGAGGTGATCCAGTAGATCCGGTCGCCGATGCGGGCCGCCCCCTCCAGGTCCGTCTCCGGAGATTTATCACCCACCCC
>JADLBR010000474.1 GCA_020847615.1 Verrucomicrobiia bacterium | reverse complement strand
TGGCGACCCTAACGGGATTCGAACCCGTGTTACCGCCGTGAAAGGGCGGTGTCCTAGGCCTCTAGACGATAGGGTCTTGGGCGGTCTTGCCGCAGGGGGAGAAGGATAGGCGTGAAACCCGCGGAGGCAAGCCGCAACCGCCGGGGGGGATTTGCTTGCCCATGGCATCGCGGCCCACGATATTGGCGCGCATGGCGAGTCGGGAGATGATCGCGTACCCCAAGGGGCTTGCCGTGGCGCGCTATTCGGAGGCAGATCGCGCGCGGTGGGATGCGCTCGTGGACGAGGCGCGCAACGCGCACTTTTTTTTTCGCAGGGACTACCTCGATTACCACGGGGGCCGATTTGACGACCATTCCCTGATGCTCTGGCGGGGCAGGCGCCCGTGGGCCGCGTTGCCCGCGCATCGCGAGGGCGACGCGCTCGTCTCGCACGCCGGGCTTTCGTTTGGAGGGCTGGTGGTGGGGCCGGCCACGAGGTACGCGGACGTCGTGGGATTCTTCGATATGCTGGCGTCGCACATGCGCGAATCGGGCCTGGCGCGATTGGTCTATCGCCGCGCGCCGCAGCCATATTGGAGGGGCCCCGGGGACGAGGACCTCCTGGAACTTTCGCGGCGCGGGGCGCGGCGCACCGGCGTCAGGGTGGGTGCGGCGATCGCCCCCGCGGGTCGCATCGCGCCCGGGCGAACGCACCGCCATGAGCTCAGCCACGCCCGGGCCGCGGGGTTCGAGGTGCGCCACGACACCGTGGAGGCCGCGTGGCCCCTGGTGACCGACACATTGCGGAGGCGGCACGGGGCCGAGCCCGTCCATTCCCTGGAGGAAATCCGTATGCTGCGCGACCGGTTTCCGGCCAACATCGTGGCGCGCACGGTGTTTTCGGGCACCGATCGGCTCGCGGCGGTCATCGTGTTCATCTCGCCATCGGCGTACAAGCTGCAATACTATGGATACGTGCCGATCGCATCGCGCTCCGGCGCCGGGGAATTTCTCGACGCGGTCGTTCTGGACGAGGCCCGAGCCGCGGGCTGTTGGCTGGATCTCGGGACGTCGATGGAGCCTGCGACCGGCGAACTGCAGGCGCGGCTGCACGCCACGAAGGAGGACTGCGGGGCGCGCATGGTCCTTTACGAGACCTACGAATGGGAACCGTGAGTTCAGGGATGGAAGAAGAGCCCCAACTGATCCGACTGCGGAGCGTGCCGCATCGCTTCGGGGAACTGGTGGTCGCCGAGGGCGGCCCGCTGCCTTTCGAACCCCGGCGGACCTATTTCGTGCACGGGATTCCGGCCGGGGCGACGCGCGGCGGGCACGCGCACAGGCGGACGCGCGAGGCGATCATCCCGCTGCGCGGGAGTTTCCGGGTGTCGGTCGCGCGGCCCGGCGGCAGTGCGGAGGTCTTTCGACTCTCCGACCCGCGGGCGGCCCTGCTGATACCGGCGCACCGGTGGGTCGTGCTGGACGAATTTTCTGACGGGGCGTCTTTCCTCGTGGTCGCATCGGAGCCGTATGACGAGGCGGATTACATCCGCGATCGCGCGGCGTTCGAGGGCCTGGGTGCGGGGGGGTGCGCCGGGTGAACGCGCCGATACCTTTCCTGGATCTGCGCCAGCCCACGGCCGCGCTGCGGGGGGCGATCGATGGCGCGATCGCGCGGGTGCTGGACCGGGGGCAGTTTCTTCTGGGCCCCGAGATCGCGGGCCTCGAGTCGGAGTTTGCCGCGTGGTGCGGGGCCCGGCATTGCGCGGGCGTGGCGAGCGGTTTCTCGGCGCTGCAGCTCATCGTGCGGGCTTGCGGCATCGGGCCGGGCGATGAGGTCATCGTCCCGGGCAACACCCACATCGCGACGTGGCTTGCGGTGGCCGCGACCGGGGCGCGGCCGGTGCCGGTGGATCCTGAGCCCGCGACGCGGGTGATCGGGGCGGCGGGGGTGGAGGCGGCGATCACGCCAAAGACCCGCGCGGTCTTCGCGGTCCATCTGTACGGCATGCCGTGCGACATGCCGGCGCTGGGGGACCTGTGCCGGTCCCGCGGGATCAGGCTCCTTGTTGACGCGGCCCAATCGGCCGGGGCGGCGATCGGCGGGTCAAGGGCCTTGTGCCACGGCGACGCGGCCGCCTACAGCTTCTACCCGACAAAGAACCTCGGCGCGCTGGGCGACGGCGGCGCGGTCGTCACCGATGATCCCGAGATCGACGCCGCGGTCCGCCTGCTGCGCAATTATGGGATGCGCCATTTTGCGGATCATCCCATGCGCGGCGTAAACGCGCGCATGGAGGAACTCCACGCGGCCGTCCTCCGGGAAAAGCTGCGGTGGCTTGACGACTGGAACGACCGCAGGGAGGCGATCGCGCGGCGATATCTCGGGCGACTTTCGGCGATGCCGGGAACGGTGGCGCCGGCATGGCCCGCCGGGGTCCGTCACGCGTGGCACCTGTTCGTGATTGAGGTGGATGACCGGGAGGCCGTGCGTGCGCGGCTGGACGCGGCGGGCATTGGCACGGCCGTGCATTACCCGGTGCCGCCCCACCGCACGGCGGCCTTCGCGGGAACCGGGCCCTTCCCTCCTTTGCCCGTGACCGACAGGCTGGCCAGCCGCGTCCTGAGCCTGCCCCTGCACCCCTTCCTCGATACGGCGGAGGCGGATCGCGTCATGGACGCGCTTGCCGATGCGGTCCGCGGGGAGGCACGATGAGCGCCGCCGCATTTGTCTCGGAAGCCTGGGCCGCGATCCACGGGGGCGATGTGCCCGGCGCGCTGCGGTTGCTCGCCGAGGCCTATGGTCTCATCGGGCGCTGGAGCGAGGGCGGGCAGCGGTTGCCCATCGGTTGGCCGGAGGGCGACCGCATCATCGCGGCGGCGGCACAGATCGTGCGCGGTGCGGCGGACCCGGGCCCGGACGATGGCGGAGGCGCGGGTGGCGACGCCGTCCTGTTCTCCCGCTGGACCTATTATGGGGGCCATCGCTTCGCGGCGACGGACATCCTCCGCCTGTCCCCCGCGCGCCAGAAGTGCGCTTTCGTCGTCAATCCGGGGGCGTTGGATCCCTCCCCGCATGACATGGCCGAGAGGCTTGGGATCCCGGCAGATTGCGTGGAAGTGGCGCCAGACGATGTCCGGCGCACGCCCTGGGAGTGGCTGCCGGCGAGGCTTCGCGCCCGGGGATGCTCCCGGCTCTTCGTGGTGCACGATACCTATAAGCCCGGCGTGCTGGTGGCCGCCCTGGCGTCGGCTCTGGCCCGCGTGTACATCCTGCACCACATCGATGCCAAGCCGTGCAGCGGGCTGCACCTGCCGGGCGTTCGCGTGGTCGAACTGACGCCCTTCTGTTACCATTACTCCCGGATCAATCTGGGCATCGTCCCCATCTATCTCCCGCTGGTGTCGGAACCGCCCGCCGGTGGGAGGCCGCCGTTTCTTGCGACCGGTGAACTGCGCACGGCCACGTGCGGACGAGAGTCCAAGTTCGCGCTGCATCAGGGGTTCCCCTATGCGGGGATCATCGCGGAGCGGCTGCGGCGCTTTGGCGGCAGGCATGTCCATATCGGGCGTCTCTCGGAGAACGCGCTGGCCCGGGTGACCGAGGCGTTGCGCCGGGCCGGCGTCGACCCCGGTCGCTTCGAGTATCTGTCCAGGGTCCCGAACCTGCCGGCCGCCCTCTGGGCGAATCGGGTCGACCTGTACCTGGCGTCGTTCCCCGCGGGGGGCGCCAGGACCGTGATCGACGTCATGGCCTCCGCGACGCCCGCCGTCGTCCACTGGGCGGGCGGCCACGAGGGCGTGCATCGCATCAACCTGCGCGCCCCGGGCACCGCCGAGTGGTCCACGCCCGAGGAACTCTGGAAAATTTTGGCCGCGGCCGATGCCGCGTGGCTCGAGGGGCGCTCGCGGATGGCCGGCGAGCACTTCGATCGCCATCATCGGCCCGACGTCCTCGCGCGCGCTCTCTCGGAGCCCGAGATCGCGGGTGTGGAGCCGCCCGCCCTGCCCGAGGGGGCCATGGTCCCGTCGCCCCACGACGTGCTCTGCCAGGTGCTCGCGGACATCGCGTGGCTTCGGCGAAGCGAGGGGGCGATGGCCACGCGGCTCGCCCATTTGGAGAAAGAGATGTCGCGGGCGCTCCGGTGGCCCCGGTGGCCCACGCGAGAATCCACCCCTCCGGGCCCGTGAGCGTCACGAGCCCAGTCCCCTGGGGCGATCGGGAACGGATTCAAATCGCCCGCAGCTCGTCGCTGGATCTTGGCAGCGGCATCGCCGCCTGCCCCTTATACACGCCCTTCTCCCGGGTGTCTTCCATCACGAGGGCGCCCGCGCCGATCACGCAGCCCCTGGCGATCGTGATCTTGTCCCGGATCGTGGCGCCCGCGCCGATGAAACAGTAAGATTCGACGGTGACGTTGCCAGAGACCGTGGCGCCGCCCGATATGAAACAGTGGTCCTTGATGATCGTGTGATGGCCGATCACGGCGCCCGACCCGATCGTGACGTTGCTCCCGATCTCGGCGAAGGGCTGTATGATGCAGCCCTCGTGGATCACGCAGTTGTCCCCGATCAAGAGACCCGGCCAGGTCGTTGCGCGCGAGCTGACATACGTGGCAAGGGCATAGCCCTTCGCCTTGGCCTGGGCGTACTTCTCGGCGCGCGCGGCATTGACCCTGACGTAGCTGATCGCGACCAGCATCTCGCATCGGGAGGGAGGGAATGTCCGCTCGATGTCCTCAAAGGCGACCACGGGGAGCCCCGCGTGGGTCTCCCGGTCAAGGAACGCCCTGTCCACCGTGAACCCGCGGACCTCATAGGGCGAGTCGTGATCGAGATAGAAACGGGCGTGGTCGGCTGTCTTGCCGGCGCCGAAAATCACGACTTCCCTTTTCATGCATCGGTTCCGTTGGGAGGGTCAGGGCAGGCCGGGGGCCGTGGCTGGGACAGCGGCGGGCGAAAGCCTCGTTCTCTCGACGGTGGGCATCAGCCCCATGAAACGCGGAATGATTGACCCGTCAAGGGCTCCGTGGTCGCTTGACCCATCTCGCGCGGGCTGTTTCATTGGTCCCGGGCGACGTTGATCGCCCGAGCGTATGAAAATCTATCTTCCCGGTGCGGGCGCGCGGATGATTCCGCCGCTCAAGGCCACGCATGGCGTCAGCGAGGTCATCGTCTCCATCGATGACCCGTGCGCGGCGGGCGCCTTTCTGGCGGACCGGGCCTACCTGCTGCCCCGTTTCGACGGGCCCGGGTTCGCCGAAGGCGTGATGTCGATCTACGGGCGCGAGCGATTCGACGCCTGCCTCCCGGTGCTGGATTCCGCGCTCCTTTTCTTCGCCCGGAACCGGGATCGTTTCCGCGATCAGCCCTTCCGGATCGCGATGGGTGACCCGGGGGTGGTCGAGATGGCCTGCGACAAGCTGCGGCTGCTGCGGTTTCTGGAGGGTTGCGGGTTGCGCGTGCCCGCGACCCAGACCTTCGAGGAATACCTCGGCGCGCCGGCCCGCGCGCTGCCATCGTTCCTCAAGCCGCGCTACCCCGATGACCGGGACTTCGGCCGCGCGGTATACACGCGGCTGGAGGACGCCGCGGATGTCAGTCATTGGGCCACCAAGTTGGCCGATCGGCTCGGGCGCTACGTGGTGCAGCCTTTCCTGGAGGGGGATGAGCACAACATCGACTTTTTCTGCGATGCGTCCGGGGAGATCCGCTCGGTCGTGGCGCTGCGGCGCATCCGGGGCGTTCCGGGGGCGGCGCTATCGCGGGGGGAGATCGCCGATGCTGAGAGATTCGTACGGCACGTGCGCGCGGTGGCGGGCGCGGTCCAGCTGTGGGGCGCCAACCAGCTGCAGGCGATCGTCTCTCCGGAGGGGGTCATCCAGTTCACGGAACTCAACGTGCGCCTGACGGGCAGCTGCCCCTTAGTCCGGGCCGCCGGCATGGATTTCTTCGCGGGGACCGTGCGGCTGTTGCGCGGGGAGCCGGTCTCGTTCCCCGAGAGGCCGCGTCCCCTGCGCATGACGCAGTGGGATCACGCCCACTACTTCGAGGAATCCCCGGCCCTGCCCTTGCGCCGAGATGCCTGAGCGTGCAGCTCGGCGACCTTGACACACAGCATCTCCATGGCCCGAAACTCCGTAAGGCCCGAGCGGAACATCGCGAGGTACGTGTCGTAGACGAGGTCCAGGAATTGCAGCCAGTGCCGCAGGGGGCGTGAGGAGGCCTGCTCGCCCACGCGCCGCACGCGGAACGCCCCGGGCATCTTGGCGCCCTTGCCGCGCGCAAGGATCTCCTCGGCCTCGGGGGCAAGGGCGACCTGGTAACCACTCAACTCGAGCCACCCGCGGTCCAGGAGGACGCGGCACTGGACCAGCAACCGCGCGTGGCTCGACAGGGCCGCGATCAGGCCGATGGGATTCTCGCGCTGGAATTCGAGGTGGCGCAATAAACGGAGCGCCTTGGCGACGTCGCCATCGACCACGGCATCGCACCAGTCCCAGTGGCTCTCGGTCCGCGCAGGCGTGACCAC
>JADLBR010000473.1 GCA_020847615.1 Verrucomicrobiia bacterium | reverse complement strand
CGGACGGTCATCCGGGTCCGGAAGGCCCTGAGGGCGGGTGTGGTTTATGAGAAGCGCTACGTTTTTTATCGTACGCGGTTCGAGGTCGGCATCACCCTGAACAAGCCCGCCGGTGGGCTCTACTCGCGGGCCCATTATCAGGCGGAGGGCGCATACGCCGATGACAAGGGCAACGGCGCCAAGGTCGATGGGGAGGGCGGCGGCGAGAATATCTATGGCAAGAATCCGCAACCGAAATGGTATGCGGTCTTCGCGAAGGACTGGGCGCACTCGTGCATCGCGCTATCGCCGTTCGACAACATCGCCTTTTGGGATGCGGGCAGCCAGTGGGGCGCCATCGGATTCACGGTCGCAGGGGCGCGCACCCGCGACATCCGCATGGCCTATGTCTTTCATGATGGGGCATCGGACGCGCGCTTTGCCGAGGAGGATCACCGCAGGCTGACGACCCCCGTGGCGGTGACGTGGGAGTAGCTCGAAAATTCGTAGCCACGGTCGCCAGACCGTGGATCTGCGTTCGAATCCATCGATCTCCGGCAGCCGCCGGACCAGATGGGCTACACTTTCCCAATCCGGTGGTGCCCCGCACGCGTCGCTGCGCGAGGTTTCTATTTTCAGATAGGCCCCGGGAGGAAATGCGAGGCGACCTGGAGAAACGCATCCAGCTGCCGCGCTTGCCACGCCTGATCGCGGCGGAATTCATCGGCGAGGAGGCGGGCGACGGCGGGCGCGATGGCGATCGCGGAGCGGGCGTCGAGGACGAGCGCGCGGGTGCGGCGGGCGAGCACGTCCTCGACGGTGCGCGCCATCTCGTGCCGGGCGGCCCAGGCGACCTGCGCCGCGGTGATGCCAAGGCCCTCATGCAGGACCGCGCTCAGCCCGGGGCGCTCCCGGGCCAGCGCCGCGACGCCGCCCGCATCGGAGCCGTACTGGGCCAGGGGCCCGCCGGTTTCCGCGCCGCCCGCGTGCCCGTGGATCGGAAGGTCGCGCGTCGTGCAGGGCCGCTCCTCGAGGTGCCCCAGGACGATCGCGTGATCGACGCAATCCTCCGCCATTTTTCGGTAGGTCGTCCATTTGCCGCCGGCGATGGTGAGCAGGCCCGAGTTGGAGATGTGGATCGTATGGTCGCGGGATAGCGCGGCGGTCCCGGAGGCCTCGCCCGATTTCACGAGGGGGCGGATGCCCGCGAAAACGCTCAGGATATCGTCGCGCGCCGGGGGTTCGGCGAGATAGCCGGCGGCGGTCTCCAGGATGAAGTCGATCTCCTCGGGTAGGGGCCGAGGCTCGAGCTCGGCGCGGGGCACCGGGGTATCGGTCGTGCCGACCACGCAGTGGCCGTGCCACGGGATCGCGAACATGACGCGGCCATCTCGGGTGTGGGGCACCATGATGGCGGTGTCGCCCGGGAGGAACCGCTTCCCCAGGACGACGTGCACGCCCTGGCTGGGCGCGATCATGGGGGCCGCGCCCGGATCCTCCAAGCGCCGCACCTCGTCGCAGAAGGGACCCGTGGCATTGATGACGCAGCGCGCGCGGATCTCGTGTTCCCCGCCCGCCTCCAGATCCGCGAAGGACAGGCCCGCGACGAACCCGCCCCCGTCGTGGCACAGGCGCGTGACACGGGCGTAGTTCACGGGGCGCGCCCCCAGGGCCGCCGCGGTCTGGACCAGGTTGATCAGCAGCCGGCTGTCGTCGAATTGGCCATCGTGGTAGAGGACCCCGCCGCGCAGCCCGTCGCGCTCGAGGGTCGGGATGCGCTCCAGCACCGCCTCGCGCGAGAGCAGGCCCGATGGCCCGAAACCGTACTTGCCCGCCAGCATGTCGTAGATGCGCAGGCCGATCCCGTAGAAGGGGGCCTCCCACCACACGTAGTTCGGCACGACGAACTGGAGGTCGCGGACCAGATGGGGGGCGTTGCGAAGAAGCAGGCCGCGCTCCCGCAGCGCCTCCATGACGAGCGGCACGTTGCCCTGCTGGAGATAGCGGACGCCGCCGTGCACGAGTTTCGTGGAACGGCTCGATGTCCCCTGCCCGAAGTCGCCCTGCTCCAGCAGCGCGACCGAATAGCCCCGCGCGGCCGCGTCCACCGCGATCCCGGCCCCCGTCGCGCCGCCACCGACCACCGCGATGTCCCACGGGTCGCGGCGCGCCCGGATCTCCTCCAAGAATTCATCGCGGCACATGGCAACTCGGTCGGGACCGTGCATGAGGGGAAGATCGCACATCCCGGGCCCGCGCTCCAGCGTGACCGGGGACATCTGGTGGGACGGACGCCCACTCCAAGAACCATGCGATCCTGATCGCCCAAGGGGCTCGCCTGCGGGCTGACCACGATGTGGCGCCCTGTGCTGCAGGAAGTGCTCCGCCGGGTCGATATCGAGGTCTCCGAGGGGGTCCCCGGGCCCCGTTGCGATCATCGTCTTCTGAGCAACTTCAAGCGCATGGCCATCGCCTGCCGGATGCGCTTTCTCGCCGCCGCGATGGCCCGCGCCGAGGGCCGGGAGTGGCCGGACGACTTGGCCGTCTTGGCCCGCGCGAGCGATTTCTGCTTCGTGGCGCGCCTGGGGGTGGCAGGCGTGGCGGGCTTCTTGGTCTTGGCGCGGGCCGCGCGTCCCTCTGTGGGGGCCGGGGGCGGGGGTGCGGCAGGCGCCTGCTCGATCTCGATGCCGAAGACGTCGGCGATGGCGTCGTCGTCGAGGGTAGGCGCATCGTGGGGCGCGGGCGCGGCGGTGCTGGCGGTGGCCTCGGAGATGAGTTCCGCGTGATCGACGCCGCGGAGCGCGAAGAGCAGTTCCGGGTTCTCGTCGAGCCGGGAGCCGACGCCATAGAGCGCGGCGGCGACGTGCTTGCACATGTCGGCCCAGTCCGGGCACGAGCAGCTCAGGCCGATCTCGGCGGGCTTTGGGAAGAGTCCGGTCTTCGGGCGCGTCATGACCTCCATGACCGGCCCGGAGAGTCGCCCCAGCAGGAGGTCCATGAGCGAGTGGACTTGGCCGGCGCACTCGCGTTTCAGCGCCCGCCACGCCGCGGCCGCCACGGGCTTGACGGTGATCTTGGTGTGGTAGAGGCTCGAGCCGCTGACGACGGCGGTGACCTCGCCGGGCCGGATCTGGAGATCGAGCACCGAACCGTTGCGGACGTAGGTGCGCCCCCGCGGCAGGCGGTTCTCGTAGTCGCTGTAGGACTCGAGATTGTCGCACCAAGCCCTGCCCCAGAAGCTCTTCGCGATCTTGCTTCCCTCGATCCGTATCGGCGAGAGCCGCTTCCCGGACTTCTGCAACCGGCGAGCCTCGCGCTCGGCCTTGGCGCGCTTTTGGGCGGCGCTCACGTAGGGCCGGTAACGCCACCAGCTCATGGGCGCAACCTCGGGCCGGTGCCGCCGAGGGCGCGCGGCGGGGCTCGATGTTCTCCAGTACGCGCCGCATCATTCCCGGGGAAAGTTCCGGTGGGTCGGGGCTGCCTAAAGGCAGCACTACGAACATTCCCGTGGTCCCCGGTTCGTAGTCCCGCCTTCAGGCGGCCTCCGAACAACCGGCTCTTCGCAAGCGGGTTGCTGCACGGCTCAGCATGTCCCGAACTTTGAGATCTCACGTCAGTCCCCCACCGCGGTCCGGATGTCCAGGGCGACGAAGCGCAGCAGTTCCTCATCCGGCATCTCGGTTAGCAGCGGCGCACCGCCGTCGGCAAGCAGTTCTTCGGCGAGGCCGCGCTTCTCTTCGATCAGGGCGCGGATGCGCTCCTCGACCGTGCCGCGGCAGACGAACTTGTGGACCATGACGTTGCGCCGCTGGCCGATCCGGAAGGCGCGGTCGGTGGCCTGGTTCTCGACGGCGGGGTTCCACCAGCGGTCAAAATGGATGACGTGCGCGGCGGGCGTCAGGTTGAGGCCGGTGCCACCGGCTTTGAGCGAGAGCACGAAGAAGGGCGGCCCGCCCTCTTCCCCGAAGCGGGACACCAGCCGCGCGCGCTCCCTGACGGGGGTGCCGCCGTGGAGGACGAGGCCCGGTCGGCCGAAGGCCCTGCCGAGGTGCGCCGCGAGCGGGTCGCACATCTCCCGGAACTGCGTGAACACCAGCGCCTTCTCCTGCCGGGCCGCGATCTCCTCGGCGATCTCGGTCAGGCGCCCGAACTTGCCGCTGGCGGCGGGGTCGAAGCCGCCATCGCCGAGCCAGTGTGAGGGGTGGTTGCAGATCTGTTTGAAGCGCATCAGGAAGGCGAGCACCAGCCCCCGCCGCGCGATGCCATCGGAGGCCCCGAGCTTGTCCTTCAACTCCCGGACGGATTGCTCGTAGAGGGCGGCCTGGGCCTTGCAGAGCAGGCACCAGGCATCGACCTCCGTCTTTTCGGGCAGGTCGGCGATGATGCGCTTGTCGGTCTTGAGCCGCCGGAGGATGTAGGGCCGCGTCAGTTGGCGCAGCGGCGCGAAGTGCCGCGTCGGATCGGCGGAGAGGCGCCCCACGGTGCGCGCGAACTCCGTCGCGTTGCCCAGGAGCCCCGGGCAGAGGAAGTCGAACAGGGACCACAGGTCCCCGGCGCGGTTCTCCACCGGGGTGCCGGTCAGCGCGATGCGCGCTCGTGCGCGGAGCTCCTTGACGGCCCGGGTCTGCCGGGCGGCGGGGTTCTTGATGGCCTGCGCCTCATCGAGCACCGCCAGCCGCCATGCCATGGCCCGCAACCGGGGCGATCGCGCCAGCATGCCGTAGGTGGTCACCACCAGGTCCTTTCCGGCGAAGGCCTGGCCTGGTTCCTCGGCGACCGCTTTCATCGCCGCGGGAGATGACTCCGAGGGATGGGCGAAGAACACGTCGAGGCCGGGCGCGAAGCGCTCGATCTCGGCGCGCCAGTTGGCCACGAGCGAGGCGGGGGCCACCAGGATCGAGGGCGGGGCATCGGCGCGCGAGGCGGCGGCCTCACGCTTCAACTGGAGGAGCAGCGCGAGGGTCTGGATGGTCTTGCCCAGGCCCATGTCGTCGGCGAGGCACGCGCCGAGCCCGAGGCGCGACATGAACCAGAGCCATTGCGCGCCGGTCCGCTGATAGTCGCGCAATTGGGTCCGCAGGTCCCGCCCTGCGTCGAAGCCGGCGAGCGCCGTCGGATCGCGCATGGCGGCCAGGGTCTCGCGCAGCCAGTCGCCGGGAACGAACTCCGACCACTCGCGCGCCGGGGCCTCCTCCTCCGCCGCGCCATCGGGCCCCTTGCCGAATCCCGCGAGCAGCCGCATCCCCTCGAGGAAGGACATGCCGTCCCCGGCCCGCTCGACCCGGCGCCAATGCTCCAGGACCTCCGCGAGCTTTTCCTTGTCGATCTCCACCCACTGGCCCTTGAGCAAGACGAGCGGGGCCTGCGATTGCATGAGCGCGGCGAGTTCCTCCTCCGAGAGCGCCTTGCCGTCGAGCGCCACGCCCACCGAAAAATCCAGCATCTGGTCGAGGCCCAGGCCGCCCCCGCGGCGATCCCCGATGCGCACCGACACCCGCGGGCGCGAGGGTCGCCCCGCCCGCCACCAGTCCGGCACCCGCACCAGGAGGCCGCTCTCCTCGAACAACGGGATGTCCTGGAGGAAGCGGTGCGCCTCTGGCGGCGACCACGTCAGGGCCTGAAAAATGCTGCGGCTCTCGATGAGCGCGCGCGCGAGGGCGCTGCGCTCGGCGGCGCGCTGCACCGGGGACAACAGGGCGGTCAGCGCCGCCCGATTCTTGGCGCCGGCGAATTCTTGCAGCGCCCGGGAGAGCGGCAGGTGCTGGGCCTTGCCGCGGTCGGAGATCGCCCGCGTGTAGGTGGCCAGGAAGGCGAACGGGCGCCCGGCGTCGCGCCTGTTCTCCGCGAGGTGGAACGTCACCCGCCCGACCGTGTGCCACGCGGATCCCCGCTGGCGCAACCACGTCCCGAGACCGGACGCCGCGGTCTGGTTGGACAGGTGGCTCCCGAGCGCCTCCCACAGGGAGCGCAGCACCGTGACCGAGATGTTCTCCGCGCCCCGGATCGGCGGAGCCCCCGCGGCGAAGGCCTCCAACCATGCGTCTTCGGGCGACACCCGAGGGGCCGGACCCCCGCCGTCCCCCGCCTCTTGGCACGCGCGCCCGAGATAGGCCTTAGCCAAATCACGCCAGTACGACAACGAATCCGGCAGCGGCAGCGCCATGGCGTCCACGCCCAAGTGCAAGAGCCCCTCCTCGGACGACGCCTCGAACGCGGCGCGGATTCGCCCGGCCCATCGCTCCTCGATGGCCGGGGCCACCTCGGGAGCCTCCGCCACCCAGAGATGCCCCGCCGGAGAAAGCGCAAGTTCGAGGGACATGCGCGGACCTTAGTGACGCCATCGCGCGCCCGCAACCCCCGGATGCGAGAGGCGCACGTGGTCTTGGGCGCAGACCACCAGATCCGGTTGATGGCGCAGGACCGCGGACGGGGCACGGAAGGGCGGCGGAAGGGGTCACGCATGCGGTGACGCGGGTGGAGAGGTTGAGACGGAGCGACGGGACCTTGGACCGAAAGGCGGGGATCTATAAAACGGATTCAACTTTCAAGGGCTGACCCCTTGGGGGCCCCGCGGCCTCGCGGGCCGCATTAGCCCAGATGTCGCGCGGCTGGTGAATTGCGGACGCCGGGGCCGGCGTCCCTCCCAACGGAATGCGCGATGGATCGGCGGCTGGTGCATCGCAGACCGTAACTCCCCCGACCGCCGGGGTTATGTCCCATAACTCCCTCAACTTCGCGCTTTTCTGGACTGTCCCCTTTTGCCACCACTGCGGGAGCCACACTGGGCTGGGTGTGGCCTGCCACGGTTTCGCAAGACCCCTCAAGAAATCCACATCGAATCGCTCTTGATCGCGACACGTGGGCTCAGACCAGATCAGCATCTCCAAATCCAGTTGGGGAAGGTGAAAAAACCGCTCCGCAGTGCCGAATCCAGAACCCCGGATGAGCTCTTCGCCGCAGTAGGCAACGCGCTTTCCCGAGTCACCGCCAAAGATGCGGCCCACTGGCTTGACCACTGCGGCTATAGTTCTACTTAAACAGCTCTGACAGCGGCGGTCAGTGCCGCCCCACAGGCGCCAGCAGGCGGTCCTCGGCCAGGACCACCCACCCCGACTCGCTCCGCACCTCAAAAAACAACGAGATCCCCTCCTCCCCATAAGCCGCCGGCTCCGCCGCCAGACAATAAACCCGCAACTCGACCGCGGCCACGTCCTTGGATCCGTCGAACTGGATGTCCGGGAAACCGTTTCTATTGGCGTCCGCCGTCACCACGTCCCCCTCGCCGTCGAAGGCGCCGTCGCCGCCCCGGTCCACCGCGAGAATGCGGCCGGAACCCTCCTCGACGAATTCCACGTGCGCGGATGCTGAAACGCGGATCCTGAAATCCTCGATCCCGCCTCCTGCGCCGCGATGATAGATCTCGTGGTATAACGGCACAGAGTAAAATGGATTGTCACGGGCCAGATTCGCGTTGACCACCGCCACTTGCGCTTCCGAACCATCGCCCGTGCACGACCATTCGCCAGTCTGCGCCTCGCCCCCGGCGGCCGGTCGCCATCCGACCGCAGCTTTCAATTTATGTGCGGTCACGGCCTGCACGTCCAAATAGACCACCACCTGCTCTCCCGCCCCAAGCGAGATGTCCCGGGTGACCTCCCGGTCAGGTTCCGGCCCGTTCCCCAGGGCGACGCGAAGGGCCCGCACCTCAGGGAGGTTCGATAGCGCGGCGTCCGGCCCACGCACGGCAAGCCGTCCGGAGATCCCACGGTCCCCCGGATTTGAAACGGTGAAGCGTCCGCGCGCGCTCTCACCCTCCTGGACATGCGTCGACATCACGATCGGTTGCAGATCGACCATAGCCTGCTCCGCTTGCCCTGCGGGCTTCACTTCCACGGCGCCGTCCAAAGGGAACTGCCGAAGTCCCTGCGCAAGATAGTCCGGAATGCCGCTGGCTTTCGCGAACTCCGTGGCCCGGGCGAACACCGCGCGGATCGCAGTCTCGTCGCCCCTCCTGCGCAACAACTTCATCCGTCCTACCATGACTTCAAGGACGTGCTCCGGCGGCATGTCCGAACGCGCGGCCATCAGCTGGTCGATCTCCGCCCAAGCCGCCTCCATCCCCGCCATGTCGCCCATGCTATAAAGGTAATCCGCGAAGGTCATCAGGAGATTGGGAAGGTGCAGATGCCAGCCGAAGGCCCGCGATAGCGTCACAGCCTGCCGCTGCATCTGCGCGGCCTCGCGGTGACGCCCGAGGTCCGCAAGGAGACAGGCATACTCGCGATACAACGTGGGCTCGGCGCGCTTGATCCCGCGCGCGCGGGTATCCTCGAGCAAGCGGATGAAGCCCTGCTCCAAGCCCGCATACTCGCCTCGCTGCCGCAGGATCACCAGCCGGTCGCGCTCGGCGTATTGCGCATCGAAATCGCGACCGAGCTCTCGGAACTTACCTAGCACCGCGTCCAGTTGACCCACCGCGCTCCGCTCGCCCCGAAGATCATGGATCATTTGCGCGATCAGCAGCTCGCCGTCGTAATCTACCTGGCCCACGGAGGCGCGGCCCAAATCGCGCCATGCTGAAAGCGCCTCCTCGAGATACTCGACGCTCGGGCCGTAGTACCACGACAGATGGCCGGCCAGACCAAGTCTGGCAAAGCACTGGGCACGGGACTGTCCCAAGGCGCCCGCCTCCCTGATGACGGCCCGCAGCAAGTCCATCGCCTCCCGCCGGTAACCAAGAAAGCGCAACTTCCTGGCGAGCTCGTGGCGGATCTTGAACCAGTAGTTCAGGTCGGCTGTTTCCGTCAAACCCAGGCCGTGCGCACTTTCATCCGCTCGCCGCAGCAACGCCACCGCCGCAACCGTATCCCCCTGAAAATCAAGATATTCCGCCTCGCGCCACACGGCACGCAGAAGAAGGTGCCGGTAGTCGTTATCGACACGTGCCATCGCCTTGCCCGCGAAATCCCGGTCCCGGGGCGCGCCCATCGCGCTCATCATCTCAGCGATGGCGTCAACGACCCGGTTGTGCATAGTCCGACCGGACGCAATCCGGCCCTGCTCAGCCAGGCTCTTCTCGATATACCCCAGCACGACCGCCTTTTCCGCCAGGGCGACGTGCCGCGCCATCCTGGAGTCGCCGCGATCGAGGACGGTTTGGACGTGCCCTAATGCCGCGCGCGCAGACGCTTCGCCGTCCCGGGTCCGCCCCAAGGCGTTAAGGCACCAGGCCTGGTTTCGCGCAGCGTAAAAAGCCCAGTAATCATCTCCGCCGCGGACCGCGCGTTCTTTCATCAACCCGTAGGCCTCGATCGCTTCAATCGTACGACCGCGCGCGCCTAATTGTTTCGCCGCGTTCCAAGCCTCCATCAACGAACGCTCGCTCCCGTCGGGATTGGCTTGCGTCCCCGGCACCAGAAATGACAAGAAAAGCACCCCCGCCCAAAGCGACGCCCAACACCTCGTTCCCAAAATCACAAGCAAATCCCGATGGGAAATTATTGCATACACAGGATCCGCGCAATCGGAATCCAGCAGCGCGACACGCAGCCACCGGATAGGAATCTGCTTTCGGCGGCCCTGCGGGTACAACCCGCTCCCCACCGCCCTCCTGGGGGCTGCCAGCCCTGCCTGAGGCTTCCCACGATGCGGATAACGTAACTCACGGGCCACCGGAGGTCGAGCCTCCAGCGGCGGGTTCCTGTCTGGCCCGACCAATCTGCGGAGATGTTCCGGGCATTCATCGGTGGCAGGATCCTGACCGCATCCGCGTGGCTCATGCCCTCCTTGACTTGGTGGACCCGCACCTCCCAGTGCGGGCGGCCGTGATCGTTGGACCGACGCGCGGGGTCTTCCGAAAGCTCCCAGCGGATCCGGGATGCGGCGGCCTCTCGGGCGGATGCGTCCTGCGAGCCGAGCGCCGCCACCAGTGCAGCTTGATCATCGGCCGACGCCGACGATCCGTGCCCGTGGCATCCGAGGGCCAGCAAGAGAGCGAGCGCCTGTGGTCTCATGGGCGTGGCGAGGGTCCTTGGCGCACGATACCCGGGTCCCGGGCGGGGTCGAGGCCGGGCTGGGGAGTTTACGAAAGTTTACTACACTTTATGCGGCGTTTTGTGGTCGAAACCGATTATATCGGAAGACTCTCCCCTGCGGAAGTGGCCGGATACGACCGTTTTGTGAAAATAAGTGGCGACCCTAACGGGATTCGAACCCGTGTTACCGCCGTGAAAGGGCGGTGTCCTAGGCCTCTAGACGATAGGGTCTTGGGCGGTCTTGCCGCAGGGGGAGAAGGATAGGCGTGAAACCCGCGGAGG
>JADLBR010000472.1 GCA_020847615.1 Verrucomicrobiia bacterium | reverse complement strand
GGTGAGTCGTCGTCCCGAAAAAGGCGGCATGTCGCGCACCAGGACGGCCAGTTCCCTGCCGGAGAGCCGCTGCGAGGGCACGGGCTCGCCCCGGGCGTCGGTCGCGAGGTCGCCCGCATCCGACAATTCGTGGGGGATCAGGACCAACCCGGCGCGCGGCCATGACGCGGTGTTGAATATGTCAACGCACGAAGCTGCCCCGGCCGGCGCCGCAGGGTCGGGCCCTGGACCCGGCCCGCACTGGGCCGCCTCGCCGAGCAGCTGCCGCGACTGCAGGTTGGCCGCCGTCGCGTAGGACTGTTTGATATTCCACTGGTCCGCGGTGAAGGGGCTGGCCGGTTTCGAGATGCTGCAGAACGCGCCCCACGTGTGCTCCGAGTACAGGAGCACGTTGTTCCAGGCCTCCTCGAATCGCCGCGCCGGATAGCGCGTGGGCGTCCGCATGGCCCAGAGGGCCTCGGCCTGCGCGAGGCGCTCGGAGCTGGCGCGATTCATCGCGGTCTCGGCGGCCGAGGAACCGGCCCCGTCCTCCCAGTACGGCGTCCAGTCTCCGCGCACGCGGGGCAGCTTCTCCCCATACCTCTTCTCGAACGCGCCAAAGGCCTCGCCCGTCGACGCGATCACGAATCGCGGCCACGCGTGCGCGGCATTCCATTCCCTGACAAAATCGCAGATGGAGGGATCCGGGACCGCATTGTCGCCGAGCCCGGCCCACCGGACGTAGGCGATGTCGTAGGGATAGTCGCGTCCCTCCAGCCCCGCGCAGAACTCTTCCACCAGCTCGGGGGAGAGTTCTCGGTAGCGGTGCGACATCGCGTAGCCCCAGAATGGGATCCACACCAGCACCTTGCTCTGCCCATCGGGTCCCACCCACCAGAAGGGCCTGTTCTCCCACCGCACGAGGATGTCGCCGATGCGGTCGAAATAGTTCGGGGCGACGGAGAAGTACCGGATGCCGGCCTGCGCCATGGCGGTGACGGTGCCCCACGTGTAGCCGGGTACGTCGCTGATCATCGCCGCATCCACCGCGACGCCGCAGCGCTCGCCCAATTGCGTCGCGTGGCGGAACAGCCGCACCAGCTCCTCGGGCCGACAGAGGCCCGTGAGCTCGTTCAGGTACATCCCGTTCAGCGCCACCTGGCCGCGCTTGACCGCCGCGAAGAAATCGTCGCGCTGTTCGGGCGACAGCCGCCGCAGGTAGAGGTCCGCGGCCCAGAGCACCTCCACGTTCCAGATGAACCGCGCCCCTTCCGGGTAATCGGCCGTCCGGCGCGCATCGGCCATGCCCTGGAGCAGGTTGTTGACCTGCTTCTCTTCGATGTCCGTCTGGATGGCGGTGTACCCGATGTCGGTGTGCGAGTGCGGCAGGATGTACACCGTCAGCTGGCGCGGCGGCTTGAGCGCGATGGCGCGCGACGCCACGACCTCGCCGCCGATCTCGACGTCGATCCGACGCGTGCGCCCGTCCCCGGCGGCCGCAATGCGGTATCCCAGTGTCTGGACCCCGAATTTCAGTTCAACGGACCGCGGCTCCTGCCCCTCGACGCGGACCGTCGCCATCGCCACCTCCGCGTAGGGATAATCCAGCGTCACCCGCAGCGGCTGCACGAGGGAGTCCCCCTTCCGGTCGATGACCTGCACCACCCGGGCGTCGATGCCGATGCCGCGGGGCGCGACCTCCGGCTCGCTCGCCGCGAAGAACTCGATCTCCGCGCCGCCGGCGCAGCCATGTTGGCTGCCAAGTCGCGTGACCCGCCAGCGGACGCGCCGCGCCATCACGGGTTCCGGAAGCGCCGCGAAGGTCACCCCGGCGCGCGCGTTGACGTGGGCCACCGGCACCGCGGCCAGCGGTTTCCCAGACTCGTCCATGAACACGAGCTCCGAGGCCCCGACGGTCGCCGGATCATTGCGTTCCTGATGCCGGAAGCCGCCCACGCGCGCGGGCGCGCCAAGGTCAAACTCCACGAAGGTGTCCGTGCCCTTCCCGTGGGAGGCGTACTCGGTCTTGCGGTCGCCATCGACCAGACGCGCCGCCGCATAGTGACCTCCGGGGAATTCTTCGGCCGACGCCACGATCTTGGGCGAGGGCAAGGGCACGAGGCGGTGGAACTCACCGCCCGACGCCCCGCTGCCCGCCAATGCCGCCGCCGCGGCCCAGGCAATCGACGCCATGATTCGCATCCACGGTTCTTTCATTTCACGCTCCCTCTGGGCTCTATCGAAAACGCCTGGACCTCCCCCTTGTCGGTGGCAATGGCCACGAGTCGCATCGTCTCCCATCGTTGCAGGTGCGCCGGCCGCCCGTTTACCCTGGCCCGCGCGATGATATCACCGCGGCGGTCAAGCATCGCCACGCCGCCATCTTCCGAAGCGACCACGATCTGGCCTCCCGCGACGCCCAGGACGACGGGTGGGCTCGCCGCGCGCATGGACCAGCGCTTCTCACAGCGGTGATCGAGCGTGACCACCAGTCCACTAGAGAGCCCAACGACGATCTCTTTCCTTCCATCGCCATCGAGATCGCCGATATCGATATCGCGGATGTCCCGCCCTGGCCCCTTGGAGCCTGGGCCGAATTGGACGTTGTGGATTGGCTTGCCGCCCAGGTCCCACACCGTCACGCGATTCCACGCCCCGGTGATCTCGCTGATGACCTCCCGCGTCCCATCCGCATCGAGATCGTCGACGAGAATATGGTGTCGCGTCTGGTCCATCCATCCGCCGACCTGCGAGTGGCCTGGGGGTACCCCGAGGAAGCCGCGCTCCGCCGGATCGAGCGTGCGGCTGTTGATGATGCCAAGCGACGGCACATCAGTGATCTTGCGAGACGCGAGCAGGTTCGCGCTCCCGTCGGCATCCGGAACGACGGCGAACCTGTAAACCGTGCCCCAGAACTGCGGCAGCCGCTTCAATAGGTGGCCCTTCTCGTCGAGGATCTCCAACGTGCACGCGCTGCCGACGAAAGCCTGGCTCTTGCCATCCAGGAAGACACCGCTGCCGACGCCATGGACGCCCCCGTGGCCCGGCGCGGTCTTGAACCAGTACTGCTTCCCCGCGCGAAAAACGGCCGGGTCCATTTCCGAGACGAACGTCCATCTCCGATTGCCGCCGAGGTCGAAGGCGCAGACTTTCTCATCGGAGCAACCGGCCAGCAATAGGGCGTGCTCGGGCCACCAGTGCATCTGGCGGATCGCGCCGTCGGTCCGCATCTGGCAGATCTCCTTGCCATCCTCGCCGAGCAGATGGATCGTGGCGCCCACCGCGGCCGCGATCAGTTCCCGGCCGCCATCGACAATCAGGATCACGTCATCGATAGGGCCACCGAGCTGAGTCGTCCACGCGCCGGCCAGCCTCGGGACATCCACCGCCGCCGGAGCGGAGGCCGGTTGCGCCGGCGCGCCACGCTCCACTGCGCGCCCGACCCGGGCACGGAGCTGGTCACCCAGCGCCCGGACCAGGGCATCCGGTGGCCTCATGTCGCGGCTGGGGGTGCGGCCGGCTGGCATTTGAATTGCCATCGTGCCGACGTCGTCACCCTGGCCTAGAACCGCGGCGTTGTCGCCTCGCGGGGCGACGCCTTTGGCGACGGAGGCCGTGAGCTTCGTCGGGCCCCGCGCGACAAACTCCGCACGGCCTTCGGCAAAATCCCACTCTAGGTCGATCGGTTCGTCCGCAACCAGGAGGCCGCGGTCGCCATCCGCACGCAAAAGGCCGACGCCGACGACATGATCCTCGGCGAGGACCACGAGATCACCGCGGTTGTCCTCCCATTCTCCCGCAACGCAGATCGCCTGCTGCGGCAGCGCCAGCGCCGCCGCATTATCCGCGAGCCTCGCGCATTCCACGGAACCAGTCTTTCCAATCAGCGCGAAGAACGCCCTGCGCGCATCCGTCCTCACCGCGCCGCGCCACTGCTGCTCGCCCGTCGGGCCCCGGGCCGTGATCGCGAATGGATCGGCGGCGCAGATCGCATCCCCTCCAAGCGACAGGGCATTCCGGGCCGGATCGGGGCGAAAGGGACGCTGCGCGTTTTGCCATCCGATCTGGATTTCCATGTTCTCGCTGTCCCGGCGAAAGGCGATGTCATCCGCGACGAGC
>JADLBR010000471.1 GCA_020847615.1 Verrucomicrobiia bacterium | reverse complement strand
GGCCTGCGCGAGCCGGCCCCTGGCCTCCGCCGCCTTCTCGCCCACGACCAAGGGGACAGCCACCCTGTCGGGGCTCTTCTCCGGCCCATAGACGACCAGGATGATGGGCGCGCTCTTCTCCACCTCCAGACCCGCCCCGGGCTTCTGGTCCTGCACGGTGTAGGCCTTGCCGGCGGGGGGATCTGAGGACGCGGCAACAAGGGTCAGATTGGCCAGCCCGGCCTGCGCCATCCGGCCCCTGGCCTCCGCCGCCTTCTCGCCCACGACCAAGGGGACAGCCACCCTGTCGGGGCTCTTCTCCGGCCCATAGACGACCAGGATGATGGGCGCGCTCTTCTCCACCTCCAGCCCCGCTCCGGGTTTCTGGTCCTGCACGGTGTGGGCCTTGCCGGCGGGGGGATCTGAGGACGCGGCGACAAAGGTGACATTGGCGAACCCGGCTTGCGTTACGCGGTTTCGCGCATCCTTGGCGGACAAGCCGACGACCAGAGGGAGGGCCAATTTCTCTGGGGCTTTGTCGGCGCCGAAAACGACAAGGATCAACGGGCTGTCAAGGGAGACCCTCAACCCGGCTGCGGGTTTTTGGTCCTGGACGGTGTTTGCCATCCCCTGGGGTGGGTCGGCCGACGCCGCGACCAAGGTCACGTTGCTGAAACCCGCTTGCACGAGCATTCCCTTGGCCTGCTTCACCTGCTGGCCGATCACCGAAGGGATGGCAACCTGCGGCTTCCCCAGCCATAGCTCGTTGTAGGCCAGAATCGCGTCCTTCACGCACTCCGTGTACGTCCTGCGCGTCATGCTGGTCGTGTCCAACCTGGCGTCCGCCGTCTTCGTGATGTTGCCCATCTTCATCACCGCATCCGTCGGTGAGGGCATGCTGGTAATCGCGTCCCGGGCGCCGACAGCGGCTCGCGCTTGGGCGAGCACGGCGGGATCGACCTGGGGATACTTGGGGGTCTCCCTCTTGCTCCATCGCGGGCCTCCGGTGGACCAGTTGTAACTGCACGTGGCCGCGGAGGAAGCCGCGTCGGTGAGAGCACCCTCGGCTTTGGTCAGTATCTCGGTCATCGCGGCATAGGGAGGGTACGGCGCCAGCAACTCCTTGATCTGTTTCTGGAGGCCGCGCCCGTACGCCAGGAGAGATTCGCTCCTTTCAACGGCTCCGCGCATCTTCTCAAAGGCCGCCTTGAACTGCCCCTGCATCCGCCCCTCGGCGTCGCCCTGGAGGCGTTCGAGGAGCGCTGGGATCTGGCTGGCGGCGCTTTGGATTTCGCGGAGTTCACCCTCGCTGTGTTTTTCAAGAAAGGTCTGAACAGCGGCCGCAAAATCTCCCTGCTGTTTCTTCAACGCCCTGCCTTTGTCCTCGGCAAGCGTGATCGCGCGCGACGATCGCCTCCCCTCGCTGACCGAATTGTCCATCAGCGCCTTGGCCGCGTCCTTGTCGGGCGCCTGCCGTATGCGCTCGGCATGCTTGCAGCTTTCGGTCGCGGCGGCCTCGGCTTCGTTGCACGCGGTTTCGAGTTCCCCGGAGAGGCGTTCCGCCGCCGCCCTGGCTTCGGGAATCCGCCTCGCGTCCTCGAGATATGCGGTGGCCTTCTGCGCGGCGGCCACGAGTGTGGAAAGATTGCCGATCTCGGCCTGCGTAGCCTTCAGATCGCCGATGATTCTCTCGGCCTCGGCCGAGGCATCGTCAAACACCTTGCAATGCGCCATGATTTGCCCCGCCGCCCTCTCGAGAAGCGCCAGCAGCTTCCGCCCCTCGGCGATGATGACGTCCCGCTTCCTCTTGATCTCGGCCGTCAGCGCCTTCTCCAGGAGCTCCTCCTGCTTCTTCCGGGTCTTCTCCAGGTAGGCGTTCAAATCCTTCTGGAGTCCCTGGCGGATGCTCTCCATAGCGGACGATGCGTCGGTCTTCTTCTTCTCGTCGGCCAGTTTCTCACGCAGCTTGCCGCGGAGCCACCAGCCGATTTTCGTTCTCGAATCGCTCGTGATGCTTTCCCCGCTGGCCCGGCCCTCATCATAGAATTGACGGAACATGTTCCGGACCTCGTTCTCTGCCGTCTCCCACCCAAAGGCCATCGCGAAGGAACGCCCCACCAGGTGGGAACTCACGTCATCGAACGCTGCGCCCTCGTCCTTGCCCTGCTCCCTGGCTGCCATGTACATCGCATACAGTTCGTCCTGCTTGCCCATGCTGTACTTCTGGCTCCAGACGTCGATGACCTGCATCTCCGTCTTGACCAGCAGCAGATACGCATCGCCCGAACTGAAGCCCAGGAGCGAACGGTCTCCAAAGGCGGAATTGATGATTCCCTTGACGACATCGTCGGATTTCTCCTCGAGCGATTTCTTTGTTGCCGCTTTGGTCTTGTCCCATGCCAAGTTGCCGACGTCGGCCCACGTCTTCTTGGAATCCAGCATGGCGATGGCCACGGCCTTGACGTCCTCGACGTTGTCGGTGAGCAACTTGTATGTGCCCTTGAGGCTGCTCTCGGGCCAATTATCCTCGATCTTCCCTTCGATGTAGTTGTGCAGCTCCCCGGCACCCGCGGTCGCCATGAGATTGACGGCGTCACGGTAGTTGCCCGTTGACAGGCTGCCGGAAACGGCCGACCAATCGTGGACGTTGGCGATCATGTACTTGGCGAGCTTCTTCAGCCGCCCATCCCCGATGTCATCCGTGGCCATTTCGGCCGCCGTCTTGAGGAGCTCCTTCTCCTTTTCCTTAAGCCACTTCTTCTCCTCGTCGGTGAGGCCCATGCCCTGCAATGCCTGCTCGGTGGTTAGTTGAGTTTCGGGCTTGGATTGGGCGTCGTTTGCAGCCGCGGGGAACGGTGGAATCGCGGTCAACGCAAGAACGACGAGTGCAATCCGCAACATCCCAAATCGGTTCATGAGCCCCTCGCGATGCGCGCGGCACACCACGCGCTGATTTCAGTGGAACGGCCGGACCACGCCACTCGCCCGATGCGTCGATCCGCACAGACGACGACCGCCATGGGTCCCCTCAATCACGCCTCCTCAAGGGTGAGGATTGGATTTCCGACCGGAATGTCAATCTCAAAGCCCTTCGCCGATCGGGGCTTGCGGGGACTGGGGTCGGATTTAGTGTGGGGCGGTGATGTGGACCGGGCCGGGCGACAGGGCTTCGCGCGCGCGTGGGGTTTCCCTCCTGCCCGTGCTCTTGATGGCGTGTCATCTGGCGGTCGTCTGGCTGCAACCGGGCCTCCCGCTGGGCGATGCCGATACGGGGTGGCATCTGGCGACGGGGCGGCTCATGTGGGCAGAGGGACGGATCCCCGACGAGGACCCATTCTCCCACACGCGCGCGGGCGCGCCTTGGCTTCCGCACGAGTGGCTATTCCAACTGTGCGCCGCCGGTCTGGAGAAGATCGGGGGACTGCGGCTCGTCGTGGCCGCGTGCGCGCTGCTCCTGGCATGCGTGCCGATGCTGACGGCCTGGCAACTGGAGCGCCGCGGGGTGGACAGGCGGCTGGCGTTTGCGTCGGGCTTTCTCCTCTACGTCTCGATGCTGATGCACGCGTACGCCCGCCCCCATATCGTGACGTATCTCTTCTTCGCGATCCTGTGGTGGTTACTCGAGGACCTGCCGCGCGCGGGCCGACCCGCGATCCTGGTCGCGGGCGCGGGCGCCCTCTCCGCGCTGTGGGCGAATTTGCACGGGGGTTTCGTGGCGGGGTGGCTGCTCGTGGGGGTATTCGGGTCGGGTGCCCTGTTCGAGGGTTGGCGCGGCGGGCCGCGCCCGGGGCGGTGGCGGGAGGCGGGGTGGTACGCCGCGGCGGGACTGGCGTGCGCGGCCGGGACGCTGCTGAATCCGCACGGCCTCGGCCTGCACCGGATGGTCTTCCACATACTCCTGGACTTGGAGCTGACGCGATATTGCCAGGAGTTCGTGTCGCCCAATTTCAAGTCGGGCATCGCGTCCCTGCGCGCGTTCGAGATCATGCTGCTTGCCCTGCTGGGGCTTGGCGCGGCTCGCGGCCCGAGGATGCGATTCCGGGATTGGCTGGCGATCTCGGTGTTCCTGGTGATCGCCCTCGGCACCGTCAGGCACGTGATTCTGTGGATGCTGGTGGCGGCGCCGATCGCGGCGCGCGCGTGGAATGATGTCTTGGTCGGCGACGGGGCGAGTGGCGAGCGTGCGGTCGCGGGTGGCGCCCGCGCGCTGGGGTGCGCCTCCGGTCTTGCGGTGGCTTGGCTGGCGGCCGTGATGGCCTTCGGCTCGCATTTTCCGAGGACGGTCGTGGGGCGTCGGATCTCGGAGGCCACGGTGAGGGTCCTCGAGGGGCGCGCCGCCGAACTGATGCCGCTCTTCAACCAGGACGACTTCGGGGGTGACCTGATTGGTGCGGTGTGGCCCAAGGTCCGGGTTTTCGTGGATGGGCGGGCCGATTTCTATGGCGATGAGTTCATGATTGGCGAGTATCTGCCGGCGATCAATGCGGGACCGGGTTTCGAGCGCGTATTGGATAAGTATGGGGTGCGGGGTGTCCTGCTGGCGCCGGCCCGGCCACTGGGCGCTGCGCTCGAGGCGACCGGACGGTGGTCCCTGATCCACAGGGATGCGAAGAACGAGATCTGGGTCCGCGGGAGGGCCCCGTGAGCGGGACCGGGGAGCGCTGGTGCGCGCGACGCTGGCTGGCCCCGGGTTTCGAGCTGTTCGTATTTGCGGTGGTCCTTGCCGCGATCTGGGTGAACCCCGAGATGCCGCTCCGGGATCCGGGCACCGGCTGGCATATCGTGGCCGGAAGGGACTTCCTGGAGTCCGGCAGAATCCCGCGGGAGGATGGGTTCTCGTTCACAGCCCAGGGGCGGGAATGGGTTGGCGGCGCGTGGCTCTTCGATGCGGCGGCGGCGTGGCTGGTGTCTCTTGGGGGGTTGCCGCTGCTCACGGTCTGGTGTGGGCTGCTGAGCGCCCTGGTGCCCGTGATCCTGTATCGGCGGATGCTGTCGGAGGGCGCGTGGGCCCCGGTGGCGCTCGCCTGCGCGATGCTGGCCCAGGGCGTGTTACTGATGCACACCCTGAATCGCCCGCACGTCGTGAGCTACGTGCTCTTCGCGTGGCTGATCACAGATCTCGCGCGCATCGGTCGCCGCGAGGCGGGCGCCGGCCGATTGTGGCTCCACGCGGCCCTGATGGTCGTCTGGTGCAACTGCCACCGGGGATTTCTGGCGGGACTGGCCGCGGTCGCCATGTTCATGGCGCTAGAGTGGGTGGCGGCGGCCCGCGGGCGCGGGGAGGGCGTTCGGCGGCGCTGCGTCGGACTCAGTGCCGCGGCGCTGGCGATGGCCGCGGCGACCCTGTGCAACCCGTGGGGCATCCGCCTTCACACGGCGACCCTGGAGTACCTGCGCCTCGAATCGGTCGCGCGCTGGATCGAGAACGCGCCGCCGGACCTCCTGGGCGGGGGATCCGCCGTTGTGGCGTTTGAAGTGATGGTCCTCGGGGTCCTCGGTGTGCTGGCGACGGGAAGGCTGCGGGTCGCGCCGTGGGAGGCGGTCGCGGCGGTCTTCTTTCTGCACCAGGCGCTCCGGGCCGAGCGCCACATGAACCTGTTCGCCATCGTGGCCGCGCCCATGCTGGCGCGCGGATTGTCGGCCCTGTTCATGGCGCGCCCGGGGAGGCTATCGGGGGCGCTCGCCCGGGTGGATGGACAGCAGCGCGCCGCGCGCGGCTGGATCTGGCAGGTCCCCGTCGCCGCGGTCCTTTTTCTCGCCGTCTCGATGGGCGGCCGGGATCTCTGCAAGCGGGACCTGGACGGCATCCACCTGAGCCGCGGCGCGGCGGAGCACATCGGTGCGTCGATCGCGAGGTTTGACCGGATGTACAATCCGGTCGGGCTGGGCGGATCGCTCATCTATCGGTTCTGGCCGCGGCTGCGCGTCTTCGTCGATGACCGCAACGAGATCTACGGGGACCGATTCCTCTTTGGGGAATATTTTCCGGTCGAGGATGCGCGGCCGGGATGGGAGGAGGTGCTGGGCGCCCGGGGGATCACGGCGGCCATACTGATCTCCGGATCATTGTCGGATCGCGCGTTCCGATCTTCGCCCAACTGGGCGGAGGACTACCGCGATGCGCGGAACGCGATCTACGTCCGGGTGCGTCCGGGCCCGCGATCCCCGTGACCTGGCGGGCGTCGCCGGGGCGCGCGGCCGCGGCCGGAAATTTCCGGGTTGAATTTGCGGGGGGACCGCCAATGCTCGGCCGATGATCCGGCGCCACGCGCCCCTCTTCCTGCTGAGCGCCGTGGCGCTCTTTCTGGAGCTGGTGGTC
>JADLBR010000470.1 GCA_020847615.1 Verrucomicrobiia bacterium | reverse complement strand
GCGGCACGGGCGACAGCGTCGACTTCTACATATACCCATCGAGCGGTTCTCTGTTCACGACCAATCGGACGGGGACGATCTGGACGAACGCGACGCTCACGTCGCTCATCGGCAACGAGACGCTGGGGACGGGGACGGGGAACACGCGAAAGGCATTCGATGGGACGATCGACTATCTCGCGCTATGGGATCGCGCGCTGAGCCAGGAGGAAGTCCTTGGCCTGATCATTCCGGAGCCTTCGTCGATCTGCCTGCTGGCGGCCGGGGGGGTGGCGTTGGCGCTCTTGGGTCGCCGACGGCGCCGTTGACCGCGAGGGCGGCGGGCTCGCCTGCCGGCGGGCATTTGGGGCACCGCAGGCGTGGCAGACGCAGGCGATCGCCACGTGCGAGTGGCGGCCAAACGCTGGCGCGTTCGGCTACGGGAAGCGTTTCGGGGATTTTCGAATCAGGGGCGGAGGGGCGCTGGTGACTGCCAGTCCGAGTGCATCTTGTCTGGGAGCGCGAAGGCGTTGCCATCGCGATCGCAGAAATAGAGGCGGGACTCGGAGGGCCGGAGGGGATCGCCGTCGGCCCAGATCGCGTAGAAGTCCCTGTGGGCGCTCAGGGGTCGGCGGACGTAGTTGTGGTTGCGGGGGCTGCGGGTCGTGATGGCGCGAACCCGATTCCATGAGGCGCCCCGATCCCTGCTCTCCCAGAGGTTGATCTCGCCCCCGCCTCCCCATGGCTGGGGGCCCGGGTCGGTGGGGCCGATGAATCGCCAGAGTTCGCCGTCGCCGTCGCGCTCGATAAAGAGGGAGCCCATATCGTAGTTGTGGTCGGCGGGTGCGATGTCGCGGACCTCCCACGATTCCCCGGTCCAGCGCGCGGTGCGCGTGACGCGCGGCTGGTTCTTGGGGCCGGGCTCGAAGCCGCGGCTGGTGACGTAGGTGATGACGGGTTGGCCGGTCGAATCGAAGAGGACGTCGGCGAGATAGACATTGAGGCCCTGTGAGGCGTAGTCCACGACCAGGGCGGGGTTATCGGGGTTCGTGAGCGGGGGCTGGATGGGTTGGCCGGAGGCGGTCTGCCACGAGCGTCCGGCGTCGCGGGTCTCGAGGTAGTAGAGGTTCGTGCGCCAGTTCAGGCCCTTCTTGGCGGGGTGATAGTTGAACGCGGTGGCGGATTTGGTGGGCGAGGTGGCGCTGCACTGGTAGTGGCCCTCGTGGATTGCGCCGAGGCGGACGGGGGCGTCCCAGCGGATGCCGTCGGGGGTGCGCACGAAGAACGTGGTGCGGGCGGCGGGCGCCTTGTACCTCGTGAGGAAGGCGTGGAAGCCGCCGCCGGGGCTGGGCCAGATCTGGAAATAGGAGAAATTGTCGAGGGGTTCCACCCGGCCGTCCCAGGTCCACGTGGGCTCGATGCGCGCGAATTCGGATACGTCTCCCGGGCGCTTGCTGCGGTGGATGACGGAGGGGCGGGAGGTGCCGTGCGAGGTGGAGAAGATCCAGAGGTGGCCGGAGGTGTCGATCGAGATGACCGGGTTGTCGTGCGCGTCGTCGGTGGCCTTGTCGAGGAGCAGCGTGGGGCGCGGGACCTTGCCGGTCGCATGATCGAAGCAGGCGACCATGTGCCAGAGCTGGGTGTGGGTGTTGGGCGACGTGCCCCCGTAGCAGAAGAACGTCTTGTTGGCCTCCTGGCTGTAGAGGGCGAAAGGCTGGTGGTGCGCGCAGTAGGTCCCGAGGCCACCGCTGTACTTGTACGCGAATTCGTCCTTCGTGGGCTGGTTCATATACCAGATGCCACGGTAACCGTCGTCCTTCCGGTTGAGGGTGGGGGGCGCCGCCGGCATGGCGGCCAGGGCCAGGGATGCGAGCAGGCAGGCGGGGGATAGGATGGTCATAGGGTTGGGAAACTGATGGTGGCGTCGGCCCCACAGGGGATGAAATCGGCGCCAAGGGTCTCCTGAAAGATGGGGATGGCGGGGCGGCAAGCGAGGACCGTCGCCCTCTCGATCCGATTGTGGCGGGGCACAATTCGATCCTGATGGGAGGGCGGTGGGACCGCAAGGCGTAACTGGTGGGCGCGGCCCGTTTTTTCTGGGAATCCGGGCGTGGCGGGGATAGACGTGTGGCCATGGTGCGAGATGGGCTGATCTCGGGCGTTTTAGGGATTTGGTTTTTTGGGGCGGCGTGTCTCGCGGCGCCCCCGGCGAAGAACTGGCTGCCGGAGGTGGACGAGCAACTGCCCAACGTGCTGCTGATCGGCGACTCGATTTCGATCGGGTACACGATGGGCGTGCGGGAACAGCTCAAGGGCCGGGCCAACGTATTTCGGCCGTGCAGCACCGACGGCACCAAATTCATCAACTGCGGCGATACGGCCGCCGGCATCGAGAAGCTGGGCGAGTGGCTCGGGGGCAGGAAGTGGGCCGTCATCCACTTCAACTGGGGGCTGCACGACCTGAAGTACATGGCGGAGGGCGAGAAGGGCAAACAGGCGCTGGACAAGGTCAAGGGCAAGCAGGTGAGGTCGGCCGCGGACTACGCCAAGAATCTGGAGCTGTTGGTGACGCGGTTGCGGGCGACCGGGGCCAGGCTGATCTTCGCGACGACGACGGTGGTGCCCGAGGGCGAACCGGGACGCGTGGCCGGCGACGACCTGAAGT
>JADLBR010000469.1 GCA_020847615.1 Verrucomicrobiia bacterium | reverse complement strand
GGGTGGGGGGCGATGGGGTGATCGCGCACGCGGGCGGGGCGAGGATGCTTGGCAGGGGGGGCGACGCGCTGCGGTTGGGGCCGGAGGCGGCGTTGGCGCGCGGCATCGATGGGGGGCAGGTGGTATTCCTCTTGCTGCTGGGCCTGCTGGCGGCCGGCCCGCTTCTCTTTGGTGCGACGCGGCCCTGGTCGCAGGCGGTGATGCAGGCCGTTGGAGGGTTTTTGGGTTTGGCGGTGCTTGCGCGCATGGTGCGGCACTGGCGCGGCGGCGCGGCCCCGGGCGCCCTGGACTTTGCGGTTTGGCTTTTCGTGGGGTACGCGGGGGCGCACTACGCGATGGCGCCGTCCGAGGTCGTGGCGCGGAGGGAGTTCTTGCTGGTGGTGTTGTACGCGATCGTCTTTTACGCGACATGGCGGCATCTGCCGGGCGCGAGGCACGCGCGGGCCGTGGCCCTTGTCGTGGGCGCGATCGCGTTCTTTGAGGCGGCGTACGCGATCGTGCAGTGGTTCAGGGGGAGTCCCTTCATCGCGTTTGGCGTCCCCAGGGCGCCGGGTTACGGCCTCAGGGCCGGGGGGACATTCAACTGCCCGAATCATTTCTCCGGCTATCTGGAGATGGGGTTGGCCGTGGTGTTGGCGTTTGCGCTGTTCTCGAAGTTCTCCCGTTGGGTGAAGGCGGCGCTCTTTGGCGCGGCCGGGGTGATCGTGGCCGGGATACTGCTCTCGGTCTCGCGCGGGGGATGGATCGCGACCGCGGTGGGGCTGGGGGCGCTGGTGCTGGCGGCGGCGCGCGGCACCTCCGTCGGGTGGGCGCGGCCGGCGCTGCTGGTCGTGGCGTTCGTCGCTTCGGTGGGCGCGTGGCTGGTGGCATCGCCGCTGGCCCGGGCACGCCTGAGCCACATGGGGGGGCAGGGGATCGACGTGCGGACATCGCTCTACCGGGACGCGCTGAAAATGATCCCCGAGGCGCCGCTATTCGGGACTGGGCCCGCGACGTTCCAGTACGTGCACCCGCGATTTCAGGGCCCGGAGTGCGGCGAGACCCGCGCCCGCTTCACGCACTGCGACTATCTGAATCTCGTGTGCGACTACGGGCTCGTGGGCGCGGTGCTGGCGGGAGGTTTTCTTGTGGCGCTGGGCGCGGCGCTGGCGCGCGCGAGGCGCCGCATCGAGCGGCGCAATGACCTGGCGCTGTGGGCGGGATCGGTGGCGGCGGTCTCGGCGATCCTCGCGCACTCCGTGGTCGATTTCAACATGCACATTCCGGGAAACGCGGCGACGTTCTTTGTGCTGGCGGCCCTCCCGTTGCGATTCGCCGGTAATCGCGACGCGCCCTGGGCCGATCGCGCCGGCGTGCGGTGGTCGATCACCGTGGCCTTTGCCCTCCTGCTGGGGTGGTATTGGGTGAAGGTGGTCAGGAACGGCGCGGGGAACGCATATTGGCTCGCCGCGCATCAGCGCGAGGGGCAGATCGGCCATGACGAGGCGCTGGCGCTGGCGGAGCGGGCCATGGCCTGGGATCCGCGGCAGGATAGCGCGGCGGAGCTGGCCGGGGATTATCTCCGGGTGATGGCGGCCAAGGCGGAGGATCCGGCGGAGCGCGGCCGGTTGGGCGCGCGCGCGATCGCGTACTACATGACCGCGCGCCGCAACAACCCGTGGGAGATCACCGCGACGGTCAAGCAGGCGATGACCTGCGACGTGCTGCGGCGATACCCGGAGGCGTTCATGCTCTACCAGGGGGCGGTGCAGGCCGATCCGCGAAACTGGCGGATCCTGGGGTGGATGGCGCGGCATTTCTGGCAGCGGGGCATGTTGGATCGGGCGAAAGAGACCTACGAGCGGGCGATCGCCCTGGGCGGGGATGCCGAGGTCCGCCGGGGGTTGGAGGCGCTGGTGAAGTTCATGGAGGCGAGGCGCAAATGAGGCAGGGTCGGAAGCGGAAGGGTGACGGGGATGAGGGGCTGGCGTTCGCGCGCCTCTGCCGCGCCGCGGCGGAGGACAAGAAGGCGCGGGATGTGGTGATCCTCGACGTGCGGGGCATCTCCTCGGTGACGGACTACTTCGTCGTGTGTTCTGGCGACGTGCAGCCGCAGCTCAGGGCCATCGCCGAGGAGATCGAAAGGCGGCTGAGGGAGGACGCGGGGCGACGGGCGCGTGGCATCGACGGCCTGCGGGGCAGCCACTGGGTGGTGCTGGATTACGGGGATGTCGTGGTCCATGTCTTCCAGCACGCGCTGCGCCTCCACTATGGGCTGGAGCAACTCTGGAGCGACGCGCCAAGGATGGCGTAGCGAGGCGGCTCGACACGCGACCGCCCGGGGGGCACAGTGTGCGGCGGCGACGCCGAGCACCGGATGACAGACGAGAACCAGATGCCGGGAGTGACGCGGGAAGGGTCGTCCCCCGAGGGCGGGGGCGCGGGTCGCCCCCTCGCGCGGCGAAGGCTGGGGCCAGAGGACTACGTGCGCGGGATCTTGGCGGGCGACCGGGCGATCCTTGCCCGGGCGATCACGCTGGTGGAGAGCAACGCCGCCGCCCACATGGACCTGGCGCAGGAAGTGGTCGCGGGCGTATTGCCGCACGCGGGGAATTCGATCCGCGTGGGGATCACGGGGGTGCCCGGCGTTGGCAAGAGCACGTTCATCGAGGCGCTGGGCACGCACCTTTGCGAGCAGGGCCGGAAGGTGGCCGTGCTGGCCGTGGACCCGAGCAGCACGGTGACCGGGGGCAGCATCCTCGGGGACAAGACCCGGATGGAGCGGCTTTCGCGGCACCCGAATGCGTTCATCCGGCCCTCGCCCTCGGCGGGCAACCTCGGCGGGGTGACCCGGAAGAGCCGCGAGACGATCGTGCTCTGCGAGGCGTTTGGCTATGACACGATCATCGTCGAGACCGTGGGCGTCGGTCAGAGCGAGACCGCCGTTCGCGCGATGGTGGATTTTTTTCTCGTGCTTCTCCTGGCGGGGGCCGGCGACGAGTTGCAGGGCATGAAGAAGGGGATCATCGAATTGGCCGATGGGCTCGCGATCAACAAGGCCGATGGACAGAACAAGGTGGCGGCCGAGGCCGCGAGGCTGGAGTACTCGCGCGCGCTGCACTATCTGAAGCCGGGATCCTCGGGGTGGAGGGCCGAGGTCTTCACGTGTTCCTCGATCGAGGGGCACGGCATCCCGGAGATCTGGGAGATGATCGTGCGCTTCAGGGAGCAGATGACGGGGACCGGGGCGTTCTCGGCGCGGCGGCAGACGCAGCGCGCGAACTGGATGGTCGAGATGATAGAGCAGCACCTCTACGACAGCTTCTATTCGAATCCGTCCGTGAGGGAGGCGCTGCCGGAGGTGCGGGCGGCGGTTTTGGAGGGGCGCCTGACGACGAGCGCGGGCGCGCGTGACCTGCTGCGGCGGTTCTACGAGACATCGCGTCTGGAGGACATGGTCGCCGGGTTGTAGGCGCGGCGACTGGTGCGGGGGCGGGGGCCGTGTTATAGTCGGGGCATGAGATCCCGGATCTGTTTTCTCTCCCTGGTGGCGGTGCTGTGGTCTGGATGCGCGACGGTGGACTCGCGCATCTCGAGGAACCAGGAGGTCTTCGACACGTTTCCGCCGGACGTGAAGCGCAAGATCGAGGCCGGTGAGATCGCCCGCGGGTTCACCAAGCCGATGGTGCAGATCGCGTGGGGCAGTCCGGATGATACGGTCCGCCGCGAGGACGCGGACGGCGCGTCGGAGACGTGGATCTATCGGGGCTATCGGACGCGTCACACGACGGCCATCGGGGTGGGCGGAGGATTCTGGGCGGGCGGGTACCGTGGGCGGCACGGGTACGTGCCGTACGCGGTCGTTCCCTATGACGTGACCTACCGGGAGGACTACCCCCGCGCGACCGTCACTTTCCGCGCCGGGCGGGTGGTGAGCTACGAGGTGCGGCGGCGGTAACGGGCCGGTTACTTGGCCTTGAGGAGTGCCGCGTACGTGGCCTTGTAGTTGGTCCTGAGGTCACTTTCGTCGGGGTATATGAGGAGGCCTTGTGCGGCGGCCTCATTCGCGGCTTTCGTCTCGCCAAGCTTCACGTGGCAGTACGAGAGGGAGACGAAGACCCACGCTTCCGCCTGGCGGCCCTCCTTTGACAGGAGTTCGATGTAGCGGCGGTATGCGGCGATGGCTTCCCTATGCCCGTCCCGCTGGGAGAGCGCGGCGCCCAGCGTGCGATAATTGATGGGGTCATCGGGTTCCAGCCGAACGGCATCCTGGGCCCACTCGGCAGCCTCTTTCATCTTGTTCTGGCCCATCAGGGCACCGGCCATGAGCCAGCACACGTTGGCCGGCGGTTCGCGGCGGATCTCAAGGTACTTGCGGAGGATCCCTTCGGCGGCGGCGTGCTCCCCGATCTGGAACATGCCATACGCCATGCCGTAGAGGATGCCGCACTTCTCCTCCGGGCGCCTGGACTCGAGGGCGCCGAGCGCCTTGGTCGCGGCCTCGATGGCCGGCGCGTATCGCTCGTTGCAGAGCATGCAGGTGACGAGTCGTTCCTGCGATTCCACGGTCGCCGGTTCGCGCCGCACGAGTTCGGCGTAGTGTCTCTCCGCTTCGACGAATTCGTTTTCTTGGAACAGGGCGTCGGCAAGGGCGCGGATGTGCGGGGTGGGGCCTGGGTCCTCGTCGACGGCCCGGCGCAACAGGCGCAGGGCCGTCTCCGGAGATTTCTTGGAGGCGAGGATGGCGTCGGCCCGTTGGCGGAACTCCTGGGCGCGCCGTGCCGGGTCGCTGGATTCCGGTTCCCAGGTGCGTGTTGAGAACTCGACCCGGTCAAAGAACTCCCGTGCCGAGATGCGGCGGTTGAAGAACTCGCCGATGAGGGCGGGTTCGGCCGAGACGCCTGCGATATCGCCATGCCGCGTCTCGGACGAGACGACGATGCGGGAACAGGGCAACCCCGCGTGGAGCGCGGCCTCGGCGACCAGGATGAGCCGCTCGATCAGGGCGCGCTTGGATTCCGCGGGCGGCGGCGAGGCGTGATCGCCGCTGGCCGCGCGGAGGGTGACGCGCAGGGTGCCATCGGGATGGGCGCCGGCCTCGAAGATCTCGCCAAAAGACTGCGCCTTCATCGTGGCGACCAACCTCTCACGGAAAGGGTCCATCGGTGACGGGTTGTCCGGGATCTGCGCCATCGTGACGGGGACGACGCAGAGGGCGATCGCCCTCGCGAGGAGGGCGGGCCGCGCCCCGCCCACAGTGCCGCCGCGTCGGCGTGGCATCTCCTGCGTGGAACCGGATCTGGCGAGGGTATGGTGATTCATGGGGGAGGGTGGTGGATGATTCATCGGCAGCCCGGGGTGCACTGGCGCGCCGCAGAATCCGCTCGCGGTTTCTGGTCGCCGCGCCCCTGCGACTCCGTGCGGTGATTTCCTCGGGTGTCGTTCTTCCGACGGGGGCGCTCCTCCGATCGCTCGGCGCTGGCGAGTTCGTGTTCGATGGCCTTCGCCAAGGCTTGGCCGAGCGCATTCCCGACGGCCCGTTGGATCCGGAGTTCCTGTTCGCGCCGCTGGGCCTCGCGGACCTGGGTCTGGTGGATCGCCCTCCGGTGTGCATTCTCGGCGTCGATGGCCTCGCTGGCGAGGTCTTCCATGGCGATCGTGCCCCGCACCTCATTCTGCAGTGGGCGCAGGATGGCCTCGCCGGCGACTTGCGCGTTGGCCTCGTCGCGATCACGTGCATCGGGGGGTTCGTCGAGTTCGCCGATTTCCTCGAGGAGCGCCCGATAGTCGGCCGGCGCGCCCCCGGCTTTTCCATCGAAGGACATGGTGCCGGGGACCTCGTTGCGCAGCGCGTCCAGTGCCTTTGAAACAGTTTTGGGGAGGGGTGCATCGGGCCGAGATCGCGGGGGGCCGACATCGCGAGGGCGCTCGGCGATTGGTTCGACGGTGTTGCCCGGGGCCAGACCCCCATCGTGCTCGCGGTTGTACATCCGGAAGTCCCTTTCGGTCGGCATGTCGCCAGGCGCGAGTCCCCGTGCCCATTGGAAATACGCGTTCTTCCGTTGCCATCGCTGCAGGGGATCCTGGAGGTCCTTGCCCTCGACATAGTCGCCGAGGGTGGACTCTGGCAATTTGCCCTCCCATAGGTCGCGCGCGAAATCGTAGCCGACGCGAACGACGGCCTGTCCAAACTTCTTGGCGAGGAAGCCCACGCAGGCCCCCGTGATCGCCCAGGAACCTCCGGCGACCACGACGCCGCCCACGGCGGGCGCGAGGGAGTTGCCCACGAAAGTGGCCGCGCATTCCTTGGCGAGGGTGTGCCGACCCTCGAGTTCGCCCTTCTGGCTGGAAACCTCCGACGCGTTCTGTAACGCGAGCGTGTAGTCCCACATGGCGCCCAAGGCCCTGGAGGCGGGTGCCTTGATTCCGGCGAGACTCACGGCCTCACTGCCGGTCGAGTAGACGTCATTGAGGGCTTCGCTGGCAGCGAGGAGGGGGACCGGGTTCGCAGGGTCCGTGTTTCTCCCAGTGTGCGGTGCCGGTTCGGGCGGGAAGAGGTAGGGTTCCGGGATGTTGCCGTAGCGATCGGCGCGGCTGTTCATTTCCCCGGCATTCAATTCCCTGGGCGCGTCGGTTGTTTCCATCGGCGCCGCGTGTCCCGGGCCCATGGCGAGGGCGGCGGACGCCAGAGCCACCGCGCATGCCGGCGCCCTCATGGCGCGCCCCCTTCGGCGGGAGCCGGTTCGGCGTCGAGGTTAAGGAGCGCCACGCGTCTGGCTGCGACGGGGGCTTCTGGCCCAGGGCCAGACGGCTGGAACAGGCAGGCGATGCAGACGGAGGGTTGGGTCGGTGGCACGAGATGCACCACGATCTCACCCTGGTTGATGTGCGCGAAAATCGGGAGCACCTCGCGCCTGAGATTCTCGGGCAGGGCCGCGAGCAGATCGCCGGTGGTCTGCTCCGGGTCAGGCAACAACTCGCGGAGCCCTGCCCCATCGCCCTGGCGCAGGCGAGCGCGCAGCGCCAAGAGCCATTGTCCTAGCGTGCCTGCCTTTGGGTCATGCGCGGCCCTGAGGCAGGCGGTGGCATGGAGCAGCCGGTCCTCGACCAGGCTGATCCAGCGCTCCTGGGGTTCGGCGGTTGCCGCATCAGCCGCCGCGGTTGCCATCGGGGGAAAGCGACGCTCGAACTCCGCCACGAACTGGTCGGATTCGCGCCCGAGCGCCCGCCGCATGGACATCTTGGCGGTCCAGTCCATCCAGCGGGGTTTCGCGGGGGCTCCGGTGCCTGAGCCATCGCAGAAACTGCGGCCATCCTCCACCCACACGCTGTCGATCAGGCACTCACCCTCGGGATGCCGCCAGCGAATGAATACGCCCGCGTCGACAAAAGGATTGAAGAAACACGTGACTGGCCGATCGGCGGCGCCGCAGCCCGCGAGGATGCTGCTGCCGCTGAAAAACAGCGGCCAGATCGCGGGCTCGGATTCGGTCGCCGGTCGTCCTGTGAGGGTTGCGAGGGCACCCTCGGCATCGAACTGTTTCGCGGCGGCGACCAAGTCGCGGCGGGCGATGTCGCGGAAAGCGATTGCCGTCGCCACGAGCGCGAAAGGGCGCACATCGGGGGACTCGAGGCAAATTTTGGCCCTTGTCGCGGGGGCGGACGACCGGTCGCCGCAAGCCGACAGAGCGATGGCGCACCAGAGCACGAGCGAGACCAGATGCGGGGGCCGCACGGATGCGACGCTAGCAGCCTGTCGGACTTAGCCAAGTCCGACAAGGCTGCTAGAAAGCAAAACCGCCCTTTTTCAAGGCAGTTATGATGGGCAAGACCCAAATGTGGCGCCGTGGCTGAGCGAGTTTAACGAATCGTGCTCTCGTTGCATAACTCCTTTGCTCGCAGATAGAAGGCGGTTTTGCCAGAGGAGGCTGGCGGACAAAGTCCGACAGCCTCCTAGACCCCGGCGCGCGCTTTGG
>JADLBR010000468.1 GCA_020847615.1 Verrucomicrobiia bacterium | reverse complement strand
TGGCGGAGCTGCTGACGGTGCTGGGCATCATCGGGGTGCTGGTGACGCTGTCGGTGCCGGCGCTGCGCGGGGTGAGCGAGGGCACCGGGATGATGCAGGCGCTGACGCGGATCGGCGGGACGCTGGATCTGGCGCGCAATTACGCGGTGGCGAACAACACCCACACCTGGGTGGCGTTCACGGAGAATGCGGAGGCGGGAGACTCTCTGATCAGGCTAGTGGCATTCGCGTCGCGCACCGGCACGAATCTCGATTCGGAGGAGGGCGGCGCCTTGGTGGAGTTTCCGACGGATAACGTGGAGTTGATATCGCCCATCGAGACGCTGCGCCAAGTTCGGTTGACCGGTGCCATACCGGATAACAACGGGCTGAAGAGCAGCGAGGCATTGGCCTCGGCGGGAGAGATAACAGAGTTTCCATCGAGCAGCGTCGGTCTTCAGATCAAGGTTCAGGAGCGGACTTTTACGCGCAGCATCCATTTCAAGCCGAGCGGGGAGGCGGCCATCGAGAATGTGCTGCCCGAGACCATCCAGATCGTGGTCATTCCGGAGAAGGTGGTTGGCCAACCGGTCAATGAGAAGGACGAGAGGCAGGCTTCCGTGATCCGCGTTTCAGGGTTGACGGGACAGGCCGTTGTGTATCAACCGAGGTAATGGATATGGGCTTCACGTCGCTGGTTTCGAGACGGGAATCGGAGGGGGCGTTCAGCCTGACGGAGGTTGTGCTCGCGCTTGCGGTATTTAGCCTCGCGATTGTGTCCTTGCTGGGTTTAATGAGCGTGGCCATCTCCACCCAACGGGACAGTCTGATGGAGACGACAGCGGCGAACGCGGCTGCGGCGATCATAAACGAGCGCCGGTCTGCGCCTTTGGCGGACATCGCGGACGCAGTTTTGCCCAGGCTATCCGATCTCAGGGGCTTGGACGCAAGCGGTGCCTCGATCGAATCCGAGACCGTCGACGGTGCGGGGAAGAAGATCCAAGAGAGCGATCCGCGCGCCCAATTCGTGTGCGAGTATCGGGGTTGGGGGTGGGATGATCCCGTGACACCGGGCCTGGTGAGGGTGCACCTCCGGCTGCTCTGGCCGATCGACTTGGCGCTCAAATCGCCAGAAAGGGCGGAGAGCTACGAAGTGTTCACCATGATGACGGAGAGGTGAGGCATATGATCTGCATTGGAGTGCGCGCACGGGGGTCAAAGGCGGGCTTGACGCTGGCGGAATTGATGGTGGCGGCTGGTATCTTGGCCGTGATCACGGTGTTTTCGGCCGAGGTCATGGGCAATGTGTCGCGCGTGTGGCTTGGGGGCAAGGGGCGCAGCGACACGTTCACTGCCGCGCGGGCGCTCATGACCCGGGTTCGAATCGATCTGGAGAGGTCGTTGCCGAGGGCCGAACTGCCCGGATTTGTCAGGAGCCCCGCGAAGGAGCAACTTGAGTTCACCACCCGGGTCCCGGGCATCGTGGAAAGCGGCGCGGGTTCGGGCGGGGCCCAGGTCCCGAATCGGCCTCTGAGTTTTGTCAGGTATCGGCTGGGGGCGTCGGGATCGGCGGAGGGAGGATATCTCATTCGTGAGGACCGTTCATTCCTTTGGGATGACCCGCCATTCGCGGCCGATGAAAGCTCTGCCCGGCCTCGGCTCCTTTGTCCGAACGTGCTCGGTTTTCAGCACCGTTTCGTGCGGGAGAACGGCGAGCTTTCGAAGGTCTTCTCGTCCGACGAGACGGCGGGACAGGCCACCGTCGCCGTCAAAGTCTCCATCGCTGTGTGTGACGACCGGGCCTTTCAGACGATGAAACTCACCGGCAAGCTGGCCGATGTCGAGGAGGTATTTGCGTCGCTAGAGCCCGAAAAGTGGGACGAGGCGCTGAACGGATCGAATGAGTCCATACCGCCGCAGGCGCGGCAAGGGCTTCGCTTGTTCCATCAGGTGGTACCGTTGCCCATGGCGGGAAGAGAGGAGTGATGACATGAACTTGATCAAAGGGAGATCGGGCCGGCGCGCGATGGCGCTCGTCGTGACCCTTGTCCTTGTGACGTTGACCAGCGCGCTTGTCGTGGCCTACACCATGCGGGCGCGACTTGATTTGGCGGCCTCGTCGTCCTATGCGGCGGTGCCCCAAGCCGATGGGATCGCGCGCGGCGCGCTGGAATTCGTGTTTAGCTGGCTGAGGGAGGAGATCGAGTCTGGCTCGAAGGCGTATGGCACATCCTCGGGTTCGCCGGGCGCGGGCGAGCCGGCGGCCTACGCGCCGCTCTCCCTGGAGAACCTGTTGCCGCAGAGAACCGTGAAGCGTTCGGGGGGCTCCGTGCCCTATTTTCAGTCGCTGTTGAAGATGAGCCAGCGGAGCAAGCCATTTTTTGAGGCCGGGAAGGGGTGGACTTATAACTCGACGCCCAATTTTGACTTCTCCTCGGACGTGTCCACGAAAGAGGCATCGGCCAACGGGAGGTTCATCGGGGCGGGGCGATGGTTGGCGCCCGGATTGCTCACGTCCGAAGAGGCGAGCGATTTCGACGACAAGACGGCCAAGGAGGAGAATGTTCCGGATTGGGTGTATGTGACTCGCCAGGGACCCGCCAAGATTACCGAAGTCGACGACAAACAGCGCGACGAATCCCCGGATAATCTGGACTACGTTATGGGGCGATTTGCGTACGCCGTCTATGATACCTCGGGGTTGCTCGACGTCACCATCGCGGGATATCCCGGCGACGCCGATGACCTGAAGACATATTTTGGCGGAAAGGGGGTCGCCGCGAAGTCGAGCCTCGCCTGGGCGGATCCCTCCGTGATGAGCATACCCGGCAGCCCCACGGGAGTGAAGCGCAAGGAGTTGGTCGCGTGGAGGAACAAGGGGACCGAGGGAAATTACGATGGGTACGTGACCAACGCGCTCAAAGAGGGGTCGCTCACCAACGCGCCCGGCGACAACACCTTCTTCGGGCGCTCGGATCTGGTTGGTTTTGCGAAGTCACCGATCGGTCGCACAATCCTCGACACGAACGCGCTGCCCTACCTGACGGTGTTTAGCCGCGAGAAGAATGCCCCGTCGTGGTGGCCCAGCAATCCGGCGTCCGCCCTGGGCTGCGATGTTGATTATGAGACAGCGTCCTTTGACGAGGGGACCACGAACCGGTGGGCGGCTGGCGTGCTGGTGAGGCAGGAGTTCGCGGCCCCGGCCCCGGGCAAGAAGACCTTTGACTCCGGGGACTCCGAGGCCGTGCGCTTCGAGGCCGGTGAGCCCCTGCTCAAGCGGCGGTTTCCCCTCAGCCGCATCGATCTACTTAAGCCGGGCAGCGGGGCCGACCGCGCGCTGGTGCAGTACTACTTCGGGCTCGTGCCTAGCGGCCAGAGCCTGGGTCCGGTGCCCGTCTGGGTTTATCGGCCGACTGGCGCGCCGGGCGGTGCGACGGGCGAATACCCGTTCTTCAAGACCCTTGATGAGATCGCGGGGGAAGGGCGCGAGCCTAACTTCTTCGAGTTGCTCGCGGCCGCGGTTTTCCGGGGTTCCCTCGGGAAGACCGGGCAGCAAAAGACCGTGTCCAACAACTGGGAGGAGCGCGGAATCGACTATAGGCTGGCGCGGGATGCGTCCGCGTATCACCAGATCCTTCAGATTGGGGCCAACATCATCGACCAGTACGACAGCGACTCGTGGCCCACGACAATTCGCAGCGTCGCCAATTTGGAGAACTTGCCAAACTACAGGAATGACCTGCTCAACGCGTACGCGGGTTCAATCCGCGGCGTTGAGAACCTGCCTTACGTCAGCATGATGTTTTCGTCGGTCGTCCGGCTGCTATCCAAGGATTGTCCCGCGCAACTGAATTACGGGACGGGCGCCCCGTATGCGTATTCGCCCACGGGAATTGACAGCCGGATGCAATGGTCGCGAAATGCCGAGCCCAATCAGCGCCCGTGGGTGGTGCAGTTCCTGCATTTTCAAATGTGGAACCCGAACCGGAATTCCATGGATGCCGAGCCCGGGGACTACCGCCTCATTGCGAACATCGGGCAGACTTACCTGAGGCCGCCGCGGGGACTCAACGGCGACGATTTCGGCGTGCCCTACAACAGCGACCCCTTTCCGTCGCTGTGGGCCAATGCCACTCCCGGCTCCTATCGACATATCCACGGGCAGAGGGTCGACAGGGATTACTTCCGCGAGACGATGTATAATAGGTTCGGGCGGAACTTCCAGTCGGATCCCTCGGAGATCGCGTTTAGCACGGCCGGCGGCAAGATGTTCCAGCAGCCCAGGTTGCTGAAGCTCAATGACCGGGATTATCCGATCGATGTCCGCAACTCTCTGGACAAGTTCACCGAGCAGGGGGCGTCCATGGCGGGTGTCCGGTTGGGCGAGACGATTGTCATGTGCAACCTGGACACCGACAACACAAATCGGTGGGATTTCACGAGGGAGAGCGATAGCAACAATGACGGCGTCGTGGATGTCGGCACGTTTGGGCCGACGGTATGGTTCAACGGACTGTACCCGCTGGTGATCCAACTGCAGAAGAAGATCCAGGGGGAGTGGGTCACCTATTGGTCGGTGGTGCCGAGGCGAGACGGGAACCAGCTCAATGGGCTTCCCCGGATCGACGAGCACCATTACAACTGGCATGACTCTTGGAGGCTGGATGCCGCCTACGGTCGGCGGTGGCCGACCCTCAGTCGATGGTGTCCCATCAGCGATCCGCGGTGCGGGCGTTTCGGATTCACGTCAGGGGGTGGTTTTGACCCCAATCCGGCGGCTTCGCGCAGGCAGCAGAACTGGGCGAAGGTGGGCGACCGGACGCTGCGGTATTCGCCCGAATATTTGGCCGACTCGTACAAGGGCACAATCAATCGGAGCTCGGAGCGCCTTGACCCGGCCAGCGGCTGGTGGTGCACGCCGTGGGAATCGGGGCCTTTTCGCCCGATGATGCGGCGGGGGTCTGACGGCTTTTGTGACCAGAACCCGGAGGGCAATTCTGTCGAGAAGGACGATGATATCCTCTGGTACGTTGACGGGGATGACAATATCCGAAGCCTCGTGGCACCGGCCGAGCTGGCCGAGAACTCACGGGGGCAGAGCCGGATGGACGGGCAGAGCGTGATGTGGGCGAGAGACCGCGATGGGGTGGTCCGCCGTGGTGACGGTTGGCGGCAAAAAGGCCTCGATCCGTTTTCGATGACGGATCCCGATGACCCGAACAATAATGTGGCGCGACCGATTCATTTGGATCGGCCGTTCCAATCGGTGGCGGAACTGGGATACGTCTTGCGGGATGATCCCTGGAAGTCGCTGAATTTCTTTTGGGGGGATAGCGCGGACGCTGGATTGCTGGATTTCTTTTGCCTGTATGAGGGTGAGCAGTACCGACCCGCGGTCGCGGGTGTCGTGAACCCGAACACGGCGCATCCGGAGGTCCTCAAGGCGGTGCTGTCAGGGACGCCGTTGAGCGCCAAATTGGGGGATGAGGATCCGCCACAGTTGAGTGATAAGACGGCGGAACTGATCGCGTATGCGATCCGCGCCTACCTCGGCAATCTGGACGAGCCGGCGAATGTGCTGCGAAACAAGGGTGACATTGTCAAGATGACCGAGGAACTGTTCGAGGGGGCCGGGGGACAGGCCATTCGGGCCGCCGTCGCCAGTGAGTCCGGCGCCTTGGATGGCCAGGCCGACACGGACACCGCCCGAGAGGCTTTGGTCAGGGCGCTTGCTGACGTCTGCAACACGCGGACCTGGAACCTGTTTGTGGACGTGGTCGCGCAGTCCGGACGGTTCACGCAGGCAAGCCGGAGCGCAAAGGAGTTTCTAGTGACCGGCGAAAGGAGACTCTGGGTCCAGCTGGCCCTGGATCGGTTCACCGGTGAGGTGGTGGGTGTGGACATCGAACCGGTGTTCGAGTAACTTTCCGCGCTAGCTTGAACGAGGAGTTCCCGATGGTCATTCGAGAGAGGTGCGTTGCGCGGGCGCTGGCGCTGGGTGTGGCCGCGACCGTCTGTGTTCATTGGGATGCCTTGGCGCAGCAGGCGGGTCAAGGGCCCGTGGCCGGGGCGCAGACAAACGCGGTGGCCGCGCCGCAGGCGGGGCGCATGGTTGGGCCGCCCGTGGCGGCGCCGCCGCCGTATGCGCGGTTTCTGGTCAGGTTCGAGTGGGCCGATCCCAAGGCCATGAAACCGGAGGAGGGAAAGCCCCCGCTGCAGTTGGGCGTGCGGTCCATCGAGTATCTGAAAGGCCCCAGGGTCGGGCGATCCATTATCACGTATGACAACGGAGACACCAAGCTCACGTGGTGGTACAACCGCATCATGCTGGAGCGGTATTCGGGCGTTCCGGACATACTGTTGACGGATGCCCCGACCGGGGGCCGCGATGGGCGTGCCGCGGATGATTTCGACATGAACTCGGTGTGGTTGACGAAGTATCCGGGTTTCGAGTGGGTTCGTGCCGACCATTACGTGGGCCAAGAGCTGAAGAACGGCGCCATGTGTCTGCATTACGTGAAGAGCCCAGAGAGACACAGGCGGCGTTTTCGCCTAAATGCGGAATATGATGCGGAGGGCCGGGAGATCCCGCGCGCCCCGGGTGCTGTGGCCGGGGTGATCACCAATGCGGCGGGCCAGGTCGTTCCGGATGAGGTGGACCTGACGAGCGAACTGCCCAAGAACGAGGCGTGGGTGACGCTGGAGGGGCGATGGCCCGTGGCTGTACGCCTTGGTGACGTGCTCCGGACGTACCAGCATCTCGAACCCCCGACGGCGCAGTCCTTCCCCAGGATGGATGCCGAGATGGAAAAGAATCTCGTGGCGTACTGCAAGGCCGGGGGACTGCCGGAGCCGAAGTATTGAGGGGGGGTGGGGTTTTGGGTGAGGGGCTGGGGAGGGGGGGCTCATGACGGAGTCCGAGGCGTACGTGGCGCTGAACATGCTGCCGAAGGTGGGGCCGGGGCGGGTGCGGCGGCTGGTGGAGGCGCTGGGGGGCGCGGCGGCGGCGCTGGGGGCGCGGCGGGATGCGCTGGCGCGCGTGGAGGGGATCGGGGCGGAGGTGGCGGGGGTGATCGCGGACTGGGAGTCGCGCGCGGATCTGGCGGGGGAGTTGGTGCGGGCGCGGGAGCTGGGGGTGACGTTGCTGACGCCCGCGGACGCGGGGTATCCGGAGAACCTGAGGAACATCTATGATCCGCCGCTGGTGCTGTACGTGAAGGGCGGGTTCGAGGCGCGGGATCGGCGGGGGGTGGCGGTCGTGGGTTCGCGGCAGACGTCGTACTACGGGCGGGAGATGTCGCGTCGGCTGAGCTATCAGCTGGCGTATGCGGGGATGACGGTGATCAGCGGGCTGGCGCGGGGCGTGGACACGCACGCGCACGAGGGGGCGATCGCGGCGAAGGGGCGGACGATCGCGGTGCTGGGGTGCGGGATCGATCATGTCTATCCGCCGGAGAACCGGCTCCTGGCGGAGAAGGTTGCGGAGAGCGGGGCGCTGGTGTCCGAGTTCCCGCTGGGGACGAAACCCGACAGGCAGACGTTTCCGATCAGGAACCGCGTGGTGGCGGGCCTATCGCTGGGGGTGCTGGTGGTGGAGGCGCCGAAGAGCAGCGGAGCGCTGATCACGGCGAGGATGGCGCTGGAGCAGGGGCGGCAGGTTTTCGCGGTGCCGGGGCGGGTGGATGCGCCGCATTCGCGCGGCTGCCACCAGTTGATCAAGGACGGGGCGCGGCTCGTCGAGGGCGCCGAGGATGTGCTGGCGGAGTTCGAGTTCCTGATCCCGGGCATCGGGAAGGCCCCGATACCCCAGCCGCCGGGGGCGGGAGAGGCTGCGCCGCAGGGGCTTGGCGAGGAGGATGTCGTGATCCTGGAGGCCCTCGGATCGGACGAGAGGCACATCGATGAGGTCATACGAATTTGCGGGTTGCCGCCCGCCAAGGTGTCCTCTAGCTTGCTGCAACTTGAGCTCCGGCGCCTCGTGCGCTCGCTGCCCGGCAAGTACTTCGTTCGCCTGAACTGAAGCGGCCGGGCGCGCGCCCATGCCGGCCGTCTCGAGATTGACACATATGAAGACCCTGATCATTGCGGAGAAGCCGAGCGTCGCCACCGACATCGCCCGAGCCTTGGGCAAGGTGGGGCGCAAGGGCGATCACTTCGAGAACGACGAGTACGTGATCAGCTCGGCGATCGGGCATCTGGTGGAACTGTGCAAGCCGGACCAGCTGGATAAGAAGTGGAGATTCTGGACGCTGGAGGCGCTGCCGATCATCCCGGAGGAGTTCCGGCTGCAGCCGATCGAGAAGGCGCAGGAGCGGTACGAGCTGCTGGCCAAGCTGATGGCGCGCAAGGACGTGGGCCAGATCGTGAACGCGTGCGACGCCGGGCGCGAGGGCGAGCTGATTTTCCGGTACATCGTGCGCCTGGCGGGCATCAAGAAGCGGTTCAAGCGCCTGTGGCTGTCGTCGATGACCCCGTCGGCGATCCGGGAAGGTTTCGGGCACCTGAGGGACGGGCACGAGCTGGACAATCTGGCGGACGCGGCGACATGCCGCAGCGAGTCCGACTGGCTGATCGGGATCAACGGGACGCGGGCGTTCACGCGGAGGATCTACGGGTCCAAGAGCGCGCACCGCGCGACGGTGGGCCGGGTGCAGACCCCGACGCTGGCGATGCTCGTGGAGCGCGAGGAGCGCATCCGGGCCTTTCAGCCGAAGGCGTACTGGGAGGTGACGGCCAACTTTGGCGTCGCCGCGGGGGAATATCAGGGCAAGTGGTTTGACGAGGCGTTCAAGAAGGGCGGGGGCGATGCGGAGGACGAGTCCGACCTGCGCGCCGAGCGGATCTGGGACGAGGCGCGGGCGCGTGCGATCCAGGCCCGCTGCGAGGGCAGACCGGGCGAGATCACCGAGGAGACCAAGCCCACCAGCCAGGCGGCGCCGCTCCTGTATGATCTCACCACGCTCCAGAGGGAGGCCAACGGGCGCTTCGGGTTCTCGGCGCGGCGGACCCTCCAGGTGGCGCAGTCGCTGTACGAGCGGCACAAGATGATCACGTACCCGAGGACGGACTCGCGGGCGCTTCCCGAGGATTACCCGGCGGTCGTGCTCGAGACGCTGGGCTCGCTCGCGAAGGGCGGCGATCTTCCGGCGGGATGCGGGTCGCTGGCGGGCCACGCGGCGACGGTGCTGCAGAATGGCTGGGTGCAGCCCAACCGCAGGATCTTCAACAACGCGAAGGTCTCGGACCATTTCGCCATCATCCCGACGGGGCAGTTCCACGCGAAGCTCGACGAGGCGGAGGCGAAGCTCTTCGACATGATCGCGAAGCGCTTCATCGCCGTGTTCTTCCCATCGGCGAAGTTTGAGGTGACGACGCGGATCACGCGCGTCGAGGGGGAGCCGTTCAAGACGGAGGGAAAGATCTTGCGCGAGCCGGGTTGGCTGGCGGTCTACGGGCGCGAGGCCGAGGCGGGCGAGGGCAAGGTGGTGCCCGTGGTGGCCGGGGAGAAGGCGAAGACGCTCTTGGTGGAGGTGGCCGCCCTCGAGACGCGTCCGCCGGCCCGTTACACGGAGGCGACGATCCTGACAGCGATGGAGACCGCGGGAAAGTTGCTCGAGGACGAGGAGCTGCGGGAGGCGATGAAGGAGCGTGGGCTGGGCACGCCGGCCACGCGGGCGTCGATTATCGAGGGGCTGATCTACGAGCAATACGTGCACCGGGAGGGACGGGAGCTGGTACCGTCGTCCAAGGCGATCTCGCTGATCGAGCTCCTGCGCGCGATCAAGGTCGACGCGCTGGTGTCGCCGGCGCTGACGGGGGAGTGGGAGCACAAGCTCCGGGAGATCGAGCACGGGCACATGAGCCGCGGTGAGTTCATGGCCGAGATCAAGGACCTGACGCGGCAGATCGTCGATATCGCGAAGACGTTCGAGGAGACCGACCTGGGCGCCAGCCCCCTGCCGACGCGCAGCCCGATCGACGGCGCGGAGATGATCGAGACCTTCAAGGCGTACAAGTCCGTGAATGACAACTTCACGATTTGGAAGACGATCGCCGGCCGTAGGCTGGAGCGCGAAGAGGCGGTGCAGCTGATCGAGCAGCGGAAGGTCGGCCCGCTGGACGGATTTCGCTCGAAGGCGGGCAAGACGTTTTCCGCGGGGTTGCGGCTTACCGATGAGTGGAAGGTGGAGCTGGACCTGGATGGGCTGGGGGGAGCGCCGCCGGATTTCTCCGGGCAGGAGGCGGTGGGTCGGTGTCCCGTGTGCGGGGGCGGCGTGTTTGAGACGCCGATGGCCTTCATCTGTGAGCGCGCGGTCGGCGCGGTCCCCGAGGGTGGGAGCAAGTGCGTCGTGCGGATCAGCAAGAAGATCCTGGGCCGCGACATCCCGCGCGAGCAGGCGGCAAAACTGCTCGCCGAGGGAAAGACGGATCTATTGGAGAAGTTCTGGTCGCGCCGGACGCGGCGGCCGTTTTCGGCATGGCTGATGATCTCGGCGGAGGGACGGATTGGATTCGGCTTTCCGCCGCGCGAACGCAAGGGCCCGAAGGCATCGAAATACAAGCCGGCGGATGGCGCGGGCGGGGGCAAGGTCGCGGAAGGGACGGGGGCCGAGGCCGTGGCGGAGCAGGTTGAAGCACAGGGGGAGAAGAAGGTTGCGGGGAAGGGGCGCGTCAGCAAGACGCCGGTGGCGAAGAAGGCCGGGCCGAAGAAGAAGGCGGCGTCGTCCCGCCGGAGCAAACCCAAGGCGGCGGCGAAACGGGCGGCATGAGGGTGCCGTCGGGGAGGCCGGCGAGGGCGGAGCGCGCGAAACGATGGGCGGGCGCGGCTGGTGGGCTGGGCCAAACGCTCATGCGTTCGGCTACGGGGGCGGACGGGGTTGCCCGGGCTTGTGTGTGGGGGACGCATCGGTGAGTATTCGAAGGTGAGCGCTGGGCAGTCTGACAAGGCCGATCGACGGGCGGACGGACCGGCCGGGTCAGCCGCTGGCGAAGATGCGCTGGCGAGGAGTTTTCTGGATTATCTCGGGGGCGTGAGGGGGAGGGCGCGGCTGACGCTGCAGGCGTATCGGGACATACTGCGCGAGGCGCGGCAATTCTTTGGGAAGAATTGGACCGTGGTCACTCAGGATGACGCGCGGAGTCTCTTGTATGATCTCTCGCGGCGGGGGTATGCGCGCGCACACGTGCGGCAGCACCTGTCAGCGCTCCGTTCATTCTACCGGTTTCTGTCGAAGGAGGGGGCGATCGGAGCAAATCCGATGCCGGGGCTATCGCTGCCGAAGCTTGAACGTCGCCTGCCGAGGTTTCTGACGATCGAGCAGGTGGAGTGCCTTCTGGAGGCGCCTCTACGAATGCCGAGGCGCAAGCAGGCGCCCGCGTGGACGGCGCTGCGAGATGCCGCGCTCTTGGAGACGGCCTATGGGGCCGGCCTGCGTGTCAGCGAACTGGCGGGATTGGATGCCGAAGATTGGGATGGGGAGATGGGGACCTTTCGTGTGCGCGGCAAGGGAGGCCGGA
>JADLBR010000467.1 GCA_020847615.1 Verrucomicrobiia bacterium | reverse complement strand
TGCCCCGGGCCGTCGGCCCCACATTCAGCAGCAGGTTGCCCCCCTTGCTGACGGTCTCGGCCAACATCACGATCAGCTGATCGACGCTCTTCCACGTGTTCTCGTCGCGATGGTAGCCCCACGAGCCGGAGAACGTCTGGCAGGTCTCCCACGGCACGCGCTGCCCCTCGTGCCGCACCCACTCCCGGGGCATGAACTGCTCCGGCGTCCGGAAGTCCCACCCGTCGCGCCTGTCCAGCAGGTCCAGCCGATCGTTGATGATGACGCCGGGCTGCAGTTCCCGGATCAGGGCCAGGAGTTTCTCCGACTCCCAGTCCGCCCGGCCCTTGCCATCGTCGCCGGGGTACGAGAAATCCAAGAACAATGCCCCCACCTTGCCGTACCCCGTGAGCAGTTCGCGCAACTGCTCGCGCATGTAGGCCGCGTACTTCTTCATGTCGCGGCCCTTGGCCTTCTCCCGAAACGCCTTGTTGTCCCGCATCGGGTGTATCCTGTCCACCGTGAACTCCGGATGGTGCCAGTCGATCAGGGAATAGTAGAACCCGACGCCGAGGCCCTCGGCGCGAAAGGCGTCCACGAATTCCCGGATCAGGTCCCGCTTGGCCGGCGTATTCGGGGCCTTGTAATCGGTCTGCTTGGTGTCCCAAAGGCAGAATCCCTCGTGATGCTTCGTCGTGATCACCGCATACCGCATCCCCGCGCCTTTCGCGGCCCGCGCCCATTCCCGCGGCTGGTAAAGGTCGGGATCGAAACGATCGAAGTACTTCTGGTAATCCTCGATCGAGATCTTCTCGCGGTTCCGCACCCACTCGTGCCGCGCCGGCATCGCGTACAGCCCCCAGTGGATGAACATCCCAAACCGCGCGTCCGTCCACCACGCCATGCGCTTCTCCCGCTCCGCGTCCGTCTCGGCACGGACACTGCCGCAGGCCATCGCCGCAAGGATAAAACCCCAGATGAATGTTCTCATCGCGCGAGCATATCCCAAGCCATGCAGCGGGCCAGCCAGAAGATCGGCCCACAGCGTGAGGCAGGCGCCCCGCAGGCGGGGCATCAACGGCGCCGAAAATGCAGCCGATCGCCTCGGGCGATTGGCGGCCAAACGCTTACGCGTTCGGCTACGGGATGCGATGCGACAATTTTCGAGTCAGCCCCAGGGGCTCTCGCACGTCGCGTGCATCACGACGCGCGTGGGCGGCCCGTGCGAATGCTTGTGGTTGTGGGCATCGTTGCCCCCGGTGTAAAATAGGTGCCACAGTCCCCCGTGCTCCACCAGACAGTGCGGCGCGTGGATCATGTAGCTGTCCGGCTCGCCCGGATTCCCACGCGGCAGCCACGCCCCTCGCGCCTCGCGACGCCACGTGATGCCATCCTCTGAAAAACACGCCTCCAGATCCATGGTCTGCGCCTCGACCCGGTAGTGGCCCAGCATCCCGATGCATCCGCGCCGGGTGCGCGTCACGGACAGATAGTAGAATTGCTGGTCGGGAGGATCCTGCGCGTCGGGCACGATGATGCGCCGCCTCTCTGTCCAATCCAGGCCATCCGCGCTGGCGTAACGGTCGATCACGCGGATCCATCCCGCGCAATTGTCGTGCGCGATGTAGCCCGGATGCTCCTTGCCGACCTCCACCAGTCCCACCGAGAACAGCTCGAAGGTCCCGTCCGGCAGGCGGTACACGTTCGTGGCATCATTGGAGATCTGGCGCGCCAGGGCCGGGGGTTCGCCCTCGGGCCGCGCAGCGATCTGCTTCGACCGTCGCCCCAGCCCCGCCTCCGCCGCCGTCGCACCATCCACGGCCCGGTCAGCCGGGTGATACAGGCACGCCCGCGACGGATCGATCACCCGATAGCGCCGCCCGTCGTCGCTATCCGCCGCAAGATAGCGCACGACCTTCGGGCCATGCGCCCAGAAATACAGGCGGTGCCGCCCTCCCGCCAACGGCACGTGCACCCCTTGGACGGGCCGCCAACCCTGCGGCAGGTTGCCGATCGCCAACGGAGCATCGGCCGGCTCGCCTTCGCTCAGCACGGCCAGATGCCGCTCCATCGATTTCCCGGGAACGCCCTCCGCGACGCCAATGTTGAATGGCACCCCTTTGCCAGAGACTGAGAACCAGAGCCGCCAGCGCTCGCCATCCAGCGGTTCCGCCGGGCTCGTGAAATTCTGCACGAGCCCCTCCTCGCCAGACGCCAAGACTACGCCGCGCTTGCGCCATGGCGCGCGCGCCGTCATCGCGCCGCCCGCACCCCCGCACAGGCCACCACCCCACGCCACGGCACCCCCCACACATCGGATGAAAGAACGGCGGTTCATGAACTATCCTATCATCGGGTCACTCCTCGTAGCGATACTTGAATCTGCCATTCGGCGCGACATCGCCCCTGTCGATGAAATCCATCACGTCATTCGCCGCGACGCCATCGATCCACTTGAAATCGACCTTCAAGCGCCGCCCTCCAACCCCCAGCGCGCGGCGCGGCACGGCCAGTTGAAGCTCCGCACCTCGCGCGAGGAAGGGAGCCTGGCCCGCGAGCACCCACCGTCCGCCGGAACGCCGCTCGACCGTGGCGACCCCACCGTCCCGGCGCATGCGGTTCACCTGAAAGTCGAATCCCTCCCAGCCCGTCCTCGGATCCGCGTCCGCATCGAGCAGCAGCACCATCCAATCCCCGTCCGAGGGGGACGAAATCTCCCCCCGGCACCGGGCGTAGAAGTACAGGTTCGTCGCATCCCTCGCCACTTTCATCACGTCGAGGTCATTCCTGCCCGTCGCGTTCACGTAAGGCGGCGTGTCGCCAAACCCAGGATGATCCCTGTGACCCGTGTCGCCGACATCGTCGAGAAACTCGGGCCCCACACCGCCCCACTGCGAAAAATCTCCCCCGGCGCGGATCGTCATCGGCGCCGAGGCCGGGGGCCGCGGGCGCACGCCCTTGAATTTGCGGATGTGCGCCGCCATCTGATAATAGTAGTTGTCCACGTGTCCCCCGCGCATCGGCTCGATGTCGCGGCTGTATTCCTGATTGTACTGGTCGACGAAGAAACTCTCTGCCGGCTTGAGGGGTTTCCCCAGCATCTGCCCCGCCCCACCCTTGGGCTCCTTGATGAATCTCTGCGCCACCCACTCGTTCCAGCCCGTGATGAATACGAAGGGCGGATTCACTTCGTGCGCGCGCGCCCACTGCTCCTCGAAACACGGCCCCTCCGCGGTGCGACAGTCCGGCTCTGGCGGCTGCTTCCCTCCGCAGAAGCTCCGTCCGATGTTCGACGTCGGGTGCTGCGCCACGCAGACGCTGATCTGCTCGGGCACATCCGGGCCATCGTGCCATCCGTACCCCTGCGGGTGATCATCCACCCACGGCCACTTGTCCCTCCCATCCCCGAACCACTTGCCCTTCCGCGTCCAGGCCCACGACTGCCGCCGCGTGAAAAATGCCTCGACCCCGGGCCCGAGCCCCTCCCCCGGCGCCAGAAGCAGCGGCCTGCCCAGCCACGCGTACCACTCTTCACGAAAACGGCCCGGCTTGTAGATGCCCTCGTACAGGTGCTCGACGGTCTTCGCGCTCGAGGAGTTCGCCAAAAACGCGATCCGCGGCACGGCGCGGCCCGTGGCCCGCACCTCGGCCAGCACCGCGCACAGCTCCGCCACCACGTCGTCGTAGGTGAAAGCATTCGTCACATCGCAGAACAGGACATCCACCCCCGCGTCCGAGAGCATCTGGATGTGCCTCCGGATCACGAACCGGTCCCGGCTCCGGTAGTACCCCAGATGCGGCTCGCCCCAGTGATGGAAATGATGCACCGGCCCCCACTGGGGATCTTTAGGATTCGCCGCCAGGATCTTGGTGATGTCGTGCACCTTGGCCTGGGCCCCGCCATGTTCCCCGAGCCACAGAAAATAGAAGATCCCCACCTGCTTCCCCGCGCGCGGGGACCCGCACGCGGCATGGTCGGGCAACGATCGCCCCAGCGCATCCGTCGCCACCCACGTGTCCGACATCACATCGCGGGAACTGGGATCCGCCGCCGGCGCAACCGATCCCAAGCCTCCCAGAACGATCACGCCGCAGGCCACCCAATGATCGACCCTCATGACCGATCATCGTGGCAGACAAGACGCGCGCGCCCAACCCTTTTTGCGGGACGCCATGAGCTGACAGAAATGAAGCCCATCTGGTCCGGCTACGCAGAGAACGTGGCCGAAGCCGTGAGGCTTTGGCGGCCAAGCGCTGACGCGCCCGCTACGGAATTCTCAAATCAGTCCTCGACTTCGACCTCGAGCAGTTTCCCGCAACACGCCACTTCCACCTCGAGCCTCACGCCATCGAGCCTCTTGACCTCGGCCTCGTAAACGGCCCGGCCGCACTTCTTGACCTCTTTCTCGATCTCCACGATCCGGCCACCGCCGGCTTGCGCGCGGATCGTCCGCAGGACCGCGTTGGGGCAATCTTTGATCTCCACTTTCCGCTCGCAGCCGCCGTCGCCCAGCGCCGGACCCGCCATGGCCAGCCCCAATGCCGCGGCCAACAACGCCAACCCACCATGCTGCTTCGTTTTCATGTCCTTCTCCTATGCTGCTTGTTCTAACGCGCCGATTCCATCACCTGCAACCCATCCACCACGACGTGCCCATCCGCCCCTTGGTTCGACACCCGGACCTCGAACTCCGCCGGCAGCTCGAAGGGCCCAAGCCACTCGGGCTCCGTCCGCTGGTCGATCGTCACGGCCTCCGACCTGCCTCCCCCCGCGATGGTCACCCCCGCCCTGCTCGCGCGGTTCGACGACGGCGCATAGATCACCCGGATCTTCTTCGGCCCCGCGGCCCCGGCCTTCACCCGGAACACCAGCGCCTTCTTGCCGTCGCGCGTGTTGTCATCGTGCACATAGTGCTCGCCCACCCGGGCCCCGAGGGCGCCGCTCTCGTTCCACTCGCCCACCTTCTCGGCATCCGCGTCGTCCAGCACGATGCCCTCGAATTTCTCTCGGGGCGCGGCCCGGCGCGGCAGGGGCCCCGTCCACTCCAGCACCTGGCCATCCGCCAGCAGCCTCTCGCGGAGCCTGGCGAATGGCACGTCCTGCACCGATGACTTCCCGTCGATGGCCATCGAGGCCGCGGTCGCCGACGACTGCGCCAGGATCATGAAGACCGGCTCCATCCGGATCGACCCGTACGCGATGTGGCTCGCCGACAGGCACACGGGCACGAAGAGGTTCTCGCACTCCTCCCTCCTCGGGACGATCGCGCGATAGCTGATCGGGTACGGGGGCACCCCCACCTGGAGGTCCCCCTCGTTGCGGACGAACCCCTCGGGCGTGATGTACCGCTGCACGTTGTGCGAGTCCATGTTGTACGCGCCCATGCCCACCGGGTCCTCGGCCTTCTCTTCGCCCCGGCAGTGGTGCTCCGTCATGACCACCCCGGCCACCATCCGCCGCGCCTCGCGGATGTACAGCTGAGGGGTCCAGTGGCCGTGATCCGGGAACTCGTCCTTCGGCAGGCCCCATCGGCGATACCAGTTCCGGAGATCCTCCGGCACGCGCGGGTGATTCTGCAACGTCCACAGGTAGCCCTTCTGGAAGACCTCGTGCCTCCGGATGATCCGCTCGCGCGTCGCGTAGTCGCCTTCGGGGTACCCGTAGTTCATCCCGATGTAATCCGTGGACACCGCCCCGTGGTTGTTGGTGTCCGTCTTCTTGTTTGGCAGCGGGTCGTATTTGCTCTCGGGCCTGTGGTACTTCCCGCTTTCGATGTACCGCAGCAGCAGCTCGTATTCCCGCTCGTCGTAGCCCTCCGGTTTCTGGATCGCCACCATGTTCTCTGGCGCCTCGGTCAGGCACATCCGGAAACAGTACGCCTGCACACGGTGGTCACCGGAACCCTCCTCGCCCGGGCCTTTCGGGTCGATCCCCGGCAGCACGCCGCTGGAAGGATCCCCGCGCCGCACGTAGGGGTCCACGTTCGCGCCCTCCGGAAATTGGTGGCTCTTCGCGTTGCGCGCCTGCACCCCGTTGATGGTCTCCCCATAGACGGCGTTCGCCTCGCGGCCCACCGCGTACCGCACGCCCGCGGCGGCCATGAGGTCGCCCTCATAGGTCGCGTCGATGAACATCGCGCCATCGAAACGCCTCCCGTCCTCCACGGCGATGGCCGCGATCCGGCCGCCCTCCTTCACCACCCCCTTGCCCGGGCGCCGATCCAGCCTCGCCCCCACCACCAGCTCGATCTTGTGCTCGGCGATCACGTCCCGAAAAACCTCCGACGCGACCTTCGGCTCAAAGGTCCACATCGCATCCTCATTCATGCTGTTCGGCGATTTCCGCCGCGTGAAGTAATCCTCCTTTGCTTCCTGGACCCACCGCGCGGGCTCATCGTACTTCTTCTTGATCCGCCGATAGAAATCCCGCGCCAGGCCGCCGATCGCCGCCTTGTTGCCGATGTCGGTCCACCCCAGCCCGCCGGTGGTCAAGCCCCCGATGTGGCGCCCCGGCTCGATCACGATCGCCGTCTTGCCCATCCTCTGCGCCTGCGCCGCGGCCATCAGCCCAGCCGAAGTGCCGCCATAGATCACGATGTCGTGCCCGCCCCGCGCCACGCCCAGGGAGGCCGCCGCCGCCAGAAATACACCCACGCACCTCATCACAGCCGTCCTCCTTTCGCCACGTCCGCCTACCCCATGATCAACGGGCCACCCCGTGGCCATAGACCACGGCCGTCCCGTTCACCGAAACCATCAGCATCCCGCTGTTCTCCCCCAGGACCTCGTAGTCGATGTCGATCCCCACGATGCCGTTCGCGCCGAGTTCCTGCGCCTTGCGCGTCATCTCCTCGAACGCCAGTTGCCGCGCGTCCGCCAGCTTCGCCTCATACGCGTGCGACCTCCCCCCCACGATGTCCGTGATCTTGGCAAAGAAATCCCGCACCACGTTGGCCCCCACGATCGCCTCGCCGGTCACCACGCCCAGGTACTTGATGATCGGTCGCCCGTCCAGTGTCGATGTCGTGCTGTACAACATGTCCCGCGCCGCGCGCCCGGCCATGCTCCGGCACCCCGTGCCCATTTTCCAGCCAAATTCGCCAGCCCGCAAACAGCCGATGGCCGTGGCCGAGCCGGGAACAGCTTGGCCGCATCGCCAATCGCCCGAGGTGTTCGGCTACGCCCCGGCTCTCGCCATTCCCCAACCGGCGGTGCCCGCCCCGAGGCATCATCATGCCTCCTTGTGTCCCCCCCGCCAGATGCTATGAGACAAACATGAGGCTTTGGGTGACTGCCGTTCTGCCACTGGGGTTGGCCCTGGTGGCTGCCGCCCAGGAGCCGGCCCCCGGCCCGCCCCCGAAGCCCACGCCCGGCCCGCGGACCGTCGTCGTCATCCCGGTCAAGGGCGACATCGATGGCGCGCTCACGTACGTCATCCGGCGCGGCGTCAAGGTCGCCCTGGACCGGGGCGCACAGCACCTCGTGCTCCACATGGATACCGACGGCGGCCCCGTCAACGACACGACCGACATCATGGAGATCATCCAGCGCTTCAAGCCGGAAGCGAACACCTACACGCTGGTGGACAAAAAGGCCTATTCCGCGGGCTCCTTCATCGCGGCCGGCACGCGCCACATCTACATGGTGCCCGGCTCGGTCATCGGGGCCGCCACGCCCATCCTCATCACCGGCCAAGAGCTCGGGGAATCCGTCCAGGCCAAGATGAATTCCGCCCTGCGGGCCATGGTCCGCGCCGCCGCCGAACGCCATGGCCACCGCGCCGACGTCTTCGAGGCAATGATCGAGAAAGACCGCGGCCTCAAGATCGGCGACACGGTCATCGTCCCCGAGGGCGAGATCCTCACCCTCACCGCCGAGGAGGCCGCCAAGGCCTACGGCGAGCCCCCGAGACCCCTCCTCTCCTCCGGCACCGTCGGCTCCCTGGACGAGATGCTCCAAAAGGCCGGGCTCGCCGGCGCCGAGATCATCCGCGTCGAGCAGACCGGGCTGGAGACCCTCGCCCGGTGGATCGTGAGCATCGCCCCCGTCCTCTTGCTCGCGGGCATCGTCGGAGTCTATGTCGAATTCAAGGTCCCGGGCTTCGGACTGCCCGGCATCGCCGGCGCCGCGTGCCTGCTGCTCTTCTTCTTCGGCCACCAGATCGCGGGGCTTTCGGGCCACGAGGCCCTGGTGCTCTTCGGCGTCGGCGTGGTCCTGGTCGGGCTCGAGATCTTTGTCTTCCCCGGGACCCTGATCGCGGGCTCGCTCGGCGCCGCGCTGATCGTCACATCCCTGCTCATGGCCATGGTCGATTACTACCCGACTGACCCGATCATCCCCGACATGTCCGAGCTCCGGCGCCCCCTCATCAACCTCACGATCTCGCTGCTTGGGGCCGGCATCGTCATCGCTTTCCTCGCCATGACCCTGCCGTCCACTCCCCTGTTCGCGTCACTGACCGTCAGGGCCACCAGCGGCAAGGCCGTGGAGCCCGCCGCGCAAACCGGCGACACCGGCCTCGCCCACACGGACTTGCGCCCCGCCGGCAAGGCCATGTTCGGGGAAAGGCTCGAGGACGTCGTGACCGAGGGAGATTTCATATCGCGCGGCACCCCCGTGCGAGTCGTCGCGGTCGAGGGCCCGCGAGTCATCGTGGAAAGGGCGTGACATGGAATGGATCATCGCGCTTGTCCTCTGCGGACTGCTGCTCGTCGTCGCGGAGATCTTCCTCCCCGGGGGCATCCTGGGCCTCGTCGGGGCGGGTTGCCTCGTGGCCGCATCGGTGATGGCTTTTCAACGTTGGGGCCCGGCCGGGGGCACCCTGTTCACGGTGGCGGAGTTTGCCCTCGGCGCGGTCGTCATCCTGCAGGCGGTCCGCTGGATCCCGAATACACCCCTGGGCAAGGGCCTGGTGCTGGGCGCCTCGGTCGACGGCGCCGCCCCGGCGAAGGATAACGAGGACCTCATGGGTCGCGAGGGCGTCGCCCTCACCCAGCTCCGGCCCGCCGGCGCGGCCCGCATCGACGGGCGCCGCCATGACGTGGTCACCGAGGGGGGCTTGATTGAGGCCGGAACCCAGCTAAAAGTCATCGCAGTCGAAGGCATCCGGGTCGTCGTCCGACCCATCGAGAGAAACAGGGAAACGAAAGGGCTGGAATCATGAATACCGCCATTGGCATCGGAACGATTCTCGTACTGGTCGCGCTGCTCATCCTTCTGGTGATCATCGCGAAGTTCTTCATGACCTGGCTCCGCGCCCTTCTGGCGCGCGCCCCGGTCCAGATGCGCAGCCTCGTCGGCATGTGGCTCAGGCGTGTCCCCACGGGCCTCATCGTCGATAGCCGCATCGCCGCGGTGAAAGCCGGCATCGAGTTGCCCACCGACCCCCTCGAGGCCCACTACCTCGCCGGCGGCAATGTCTACCAGACCGTCACCTCCCTCATCTGCGCGCAGAAGGCCGGCATCCACCTCACCTGGGACCGCGCCTGCGCCATCGACCTCTCCGTGCGCGGCACCGACAAGAGCGTCATCGAGGCCGTCCAGACCAGCGTCAACCCCAAGGTCATCGATTGCCCCAACCCGAAATCCGGCAAGGTCACCATCGACGGCGTCGCCAAGGACGGCATCGCCGTCAAGGCCCGCGCCCGCGTCACGGTCCGCACGAACCTCGACCGCTTCGTCGGCGGCGCCATGGAAGAGACCGTCATCGCCCGCGTCGGCGAGGGCATCGTCAGCGCCATCGGTTCCTGCGATAGCTACAAGCGCGTGCTCGAAAACCCGGACGTCATCTCCAAGACGGTCCTCCAGAAGGGCCTCGATGCCCAGACCGCGTTCGAGATCGTCTCGATCGATATCGCCGACGTCGATGTCGGCGAGAACATCGGGGCGAAACTCCAGGCCGAGCAGGCCGAGGCCGACAAGCGCGTCGCCCAGGCCCGCGCCGAGGTCCGCCGCGCCGCGGCCGTCGCCTCGGAACAGGAGATGAAGGCCAAGACCCAGGAGATGCGCGCCAAGGTCGTCGAGGCCGAGGCCGAGGTCCCGCTCGCGGTCGCCGAGGCCTTCCGCAACGGGCGACTCGGCATCATGGACTACCAGCGCTTCCTGAACATCCAGGCCGACACCCAGATGCGCTCGTCGATCGCGCAGGGCGGCGAAGGGGGTTCCGCCGGCGCGGGCCGCAAGGAGGACTAGCGGCCCTCGCCAGAAAATAGCCCGATGGAGGACGCCGTGGAGAACTTCCCGTTCGAGCAGGTCGTCGGGCTCATCGTGTTCGTCATCATCGCGCTCGCCCAGTTCTGGACGAAACTGCGCACGGGCAAGCCCATGCCCGGCACCGAAGAACCCGAGCCCGAATTCGAGTTTCCCGACTTTGGCGAGGCGAAACCTTCCCAGGCATCGGCGCCGACCCACCGGACGCCGAGTGCCCCTCCGACCCGAAGGCCCGACGATGCCCTGCGCGAGGCCCTGGGCCTTCCCATGGGCCCCGCGAAGCCGCCCGTGCCCGCGCAGCGAGAATCCCCGCCGCCCGTCCTGGCGCGCGCGCCATCGCCCCCGCCCCGATCAGCGCCTCCCCTCCCATCCCGGCCCACCACACCCGCGCCCCCTCGTCGCTCGCTCGAGGAAGGCACCGAGTCCGAAAGCGTCCTCGATAGCCTCAAGCGCCTCGAGCAGGAGACCGAGTTCGTCCGCGCCCGGCTTCATGAGATAGGCCGCATGGACGTCTCCGCGGGCGCCTCCGCAGAAGCCGTCATGCGGCAGCGCCTCGCCGGAGTGGTCCGGGACGCGGGCCTCGCCCGGGCGACCGCCGCCCCGCGCCGCAGGCCCCCCGCGCGCGAATGGGTCGCGGACCGCACCTCCCTGCGCCGCGCCATCGTCCTCAACGAGATCCTCGGGCCACCGCGATCGCTCCGCCCACACGACTAACTCGACCCAGAGGAATCCACATGGCACTCACGCCCTCCACCATGCTCCCCCTCGGCACCCCGGCCCCCGATTTCTCGCTGCCGGACACCCGCGGCAACACCGTCTCCCTCGCCAATTTCAAGGACGCCCCCGCCCTGGTGGTCATGTTCATCTGCAACCACTGCCCCTACGTCAAACACCTCCAGCCCGCGCTCGCCCGGTTCGGCAGCGACTACGCCGCAAGGGGCGCCGCCGTCATCGCGATCAGCTCCAACGATGTCGCCAATTACCCCGACGACTCCCCCGCCCGCATGAGGGAGGACGCGGAACGCTTCGGCTACTGCTTCCCTTACCTCTACGACGAATCGCAATCCGTCGCCAGGGCCTACCGCGCCGCCTGCACCCCGGACTTCTACGTCTTCGACAAAGACAGGAAATTGGTCTACCGCGGCCAGTTTGACGCAAGCCGCCCAGGCAATGGCGTCCCGGTCACCGGCGCCGACCTCCGCGCCGCCACGGACGCCGCGCTCGCCGGGAAACCCGCCCCCGCCGACCAGAAACCCAGCATGGGCTGCAACATCAAGTGGAAATCCGGCAACGCGCCGGATTATTTCTGACCTGAAAATTCAAAGCTCGGGACACTCCGATGCGTGTCACAACAGCTACGGCATCAGCAGGTTATGCGGCAACCGCCTAAAGGCGGCACTACGACCCCAAAGCCGCGGGAACGTTCGTAGTGGTGCCTTCAGGCAGCCCCGACTTTCGCACCGCTCTGCGCCAGAGACGGGGCAAACATCTCCTCCCCCGGCGGCACCCCGCCCCCGGGGCGCGATGCCTTGAAACCGTTCTAATATAGACTATTAGTTTCTTGCGATGCGCCGGGACACCACAGGCCTGCCGCAGCGGCGTCTGCGGCGGGCACGGCGGCTCGCCAGGGCCATGTGCGCCTGCGCGGGACTCGCCACGCGTCTCGCGGCCCAAGACGACGCCGGCCTCCATTTTGCCGGCAAGGTCTACCCGGTGCTCCAGGCGAGGTGCCTTTCCTGCCACGGCAACGGTCCGGATGGGCCCAAGGGTGGCCTGGACTTGAGGACGCGCGGCGCTCTCCTCAAGGGCGGCGAGAGCATGAGGCCGTCGGTGGTGCCCGAAGAACCCGACAAGAGCCCGCTCTATATCGCCGTGACCCGCGAGCACCCCGAACGATGGGCCGCCATGCCACCCAAAGAGAACGACCGACTGCATCGGGATCAGATCGACGCCATCCGCCGCTGGATCGCCGATGGCGCGCCGTGGCCCGGGGAACCCCGCCTGTCTCTACTGGTCGAGCGCGCCCTCGATGCCCAGGGGATCAAGGTGCACACCAGCGGCGGCCTCAGCCCGGAATGGACCCAACGCCGCTACAAACCCGAGGGCCTGTGGGCCTATCGGCCGATCGACCGTCGGGATGCGCCGGCCGGCGCGTCGAATCCGGTCGACGCATTCATAGATCGGAAACTCGCCTCGGTCGGCCTTAAACCCGCACCGCCCGCCGACCGCCGCACCCTCATCCGGCGCGCGTCCTTCGACCTCCTCGGCCTCCCGCCCACCCCCGAGGAGATCGATGCATTCGCCACTGACCCCGCGCCCGACGGCGACGCCTGGGCCAGGCTGGTGGATCGGTTGCTCGCCTCCCCCCACTACGGGGAACAGATGGCCCGGCATTGGCTCGATGTCGCCCGCTACGCCGATTCCTCCGGCTTCGCGAACGACTTCGCCCGCGGCAATGCGTGGCGATATCGGGACTACGTCATCCGCTCTTTCAACGCCGACAAACCCTACGACCGGTTCGTCCGCGAGCAGATCGCCGGAGACGAGATCGCCCCCGACGACCCCGAGATGCGCGTCGCCGTCGGCTTCCTCCGCATGGGCCCCTGGGAACTCACCGCCATGGAGGTGCCCAGGATCGCCCGCCAGCGCTTTCTCGACGATGTCGTCAACAGCGTCGGCGAGACGTTCCTCGCGCACAGCCTCCAGTGCGCGCGATGCCACGACCACAAGTTCGATCCCGTGCCCACCCGCGATTTCTATTCCATGCAGGCGGTCTTCGCCACGACCCAGCTCGCCGAGCGCGAGGCCCCCTTCCTCCCGGCAGAAAACACCTCGGGGTTCGAGGAACGCGCCTACCTGGAGCGGCGCCGCGAGTCCTACGCCTCGGCGCTGCGCGCCCTCGACGAGAAATCGCTCGCCGCGTCGGAGGCGTGGTTCGCACAGAAAGGGATCGATCCCACGGGGTGGCGCGCTGCGGTCGCGGAGGCGGGCGCACATCCCGGCAAGGCCCCGCACCGCCAGCACGCGGTGTTCGAGGGCGCCCGCGCCCTGATGCTCAAGCGCGGAATCCCCGAGGACCGCTTTCCCCCGCAGCGCCACGGGCTCTCCGGCGAGGACATCGGCCTCCAGCGCATCGCCCAGAAGGGCATCGAGCGCCTCGTCTGGGAATTCGACCGATACGAGCCCCGCGCCTTCTCCGTGTACAGCGGCCGCACGCCAGAATTGACCGCGGTGACCGCGCCCCTCCGCGTGCCGGCCAACGCCATGACGCAGGGGGAACTTGAGCAGGTCGCCATCCTGGCGGGCGGCGATCCCTTCTCGCCCACGGAAAAGGTCCAGCCCGGCGCGCTCTCCGCGATCGGCGCCTTGCGCGCCCCGATCCCCAACGACATCCGGGGCCGACGCCGCGCATTGGCCGAATGGACCACCGACCCGGGGAATCCCCTGACGTCGCGCGTCATGGTCAACCGTATCTGGGGATGGCTGTTCGGCCAGCACCTCGCCGGCAACCCGAACAACTTCGGCTCGACGGGCAAACCGCCCACCCACCCCGAACTCCTCGACTGGCTCGCGGGCGAGTTCTCCGCGAACGGGTGGTCCGTCAAATCCCTCCAGCGCCTCATCGTCACTTCGGAGACCTACCGCCGCACCGCCGCGCACCCCGATCCCAAGGCCCTGGCCGATAGAGACCCCGGGGGCGCGTGCTACGCCGCCTTCCGCCCGCGCCGCCTCGCCGCGGAGGAATTGCGCGATGCCACGCTGCGCGTCAGCGGGGAACTGAACCCCGCGCTGGGCGGCATCCCGGTCCGGCCCGAAATCAACATCGAGGTCGCGCACCAGCCGCGGCAAGTGATGGGGACCTTTGCCGAGGCGTGGCAGCCCTCGCCGCTGCCCGAGCAGCGCAACCGCCGCAGCCTCTACGCGCTGAAACTCCGCGGGCTCCGCGATCCCTACATGGAGGTGTTCAACCAGCCGCCCCCCGACCTCTCCTGCGAAAACCGCGATGCCTCCACCGTCACGCCACAGGTCTTCAGCCTCTTCAATAGCCGAGCCAGCCTCTCCCGCGCGCTCGCCCTCGCCCAGCGCCTCAAGCGAGAGACGGGATCCCCCGCAACCGCCATCGACCGCGCTTTCGCGCTCGCCTACGGCCGCTCACCCACCGGACCCGAGCGCACCGAATGCCTCGACCACTGGCGCGCCATGGTCGAGCGCCACGCCACCCTCGAGTTCCCACGCGCCCAACCCGCGCGGGAACTGGTCCGCGAGGCCGTCGAGGAGAATACCGGCCAGCGCTTTGTGTTCCGGGAACCCCTCGAATCCGCCCCGGACTTCGTCCCCGACCCCCAGCACGCCGACGCCGACCCTGGGACCCGCGCCCTCGCCGACGTCTGCCTCGTCCTCCTGAACTCCAATGAATTCGCCTACCGGTACT
>JADLBR010000466.1 GCA_020847615.1 Verrucomicrobiia bacterium | reverse complement strand
CCTGTCGGGTGTTGTCTCGAAGCCAGGCGGCGAAATCGATCGATGGGACCTCGACGCGGCGCTTCTGGAGCTTGCCCATGCTGGCCTCCTTGAAGAGGGAGGAGCACGTGGTCTCATCGGTGAGAAAGAACTCGAGGGAGCCGGCGTTGGTCCACATGGCCTGATTGGCGACAGTGAGATCCGGGGCGGCGGGCAGCCGCGCGGCGAGGTCGGGATTGCACTCGAAGGCGACGATGTCCCAGCGGTGGTCGCGGTACATCCGGGTGCGCTTGAATGAGCGGATGCTCTCGCCCTTGTGGGCGCCGCCATCGATGAAGACATGGCGGGGGGCGTCGGGCACGCGGTAGGGGTCGGGCGCGAGGCGTGTCAGCAGGGCCCAGGCGCCGGACGCGACGGCGGCGGCGAGGGCGGCGAGGGCGGCGAGGGCGAGGGTGCGCGCGAGGCGCGCGCGTGCGGAGTTCATGGGTGCCTGCACGCTCAGGCGTTGAGCTCCCAACCCTTGCGATACTCGCGGCGGATCAGTTTCTGCAACTCCGGCGCGTTCTTGATCTTGAGGGCGGGGCCGTCCCACTGGAGATTCTTGCCGGGGGCGCGCTGGGCGACGCAGCCGAGGAGGACCATCTCCGTGAATGGCCCGGCCTGCCCGAAGTGCGATTGCGCCTGCGGGATCTTGCCGTCGATGGCGTCGCGCCACTCCTTGTACGGGTTCTGGTCGGTGGCGCGCGGGACGGAGGGCTCGGGCCATTTGAAGCCGTCGAGGCCGCTGGTGGGCTTGATGACCCAGTTGTTCTTGCCCCGGTTGAAGAAGAGCTTGCCCTTTTCCCCGATGAAGACGCAGTCGTAGCCCTTGGCCTCGGTGGTATCGATGCCCTCGAAGATGGCCTTGGGCGGGAGGTTGGGCTCGCCGGGAATGAGTTTCCAGTCCTTGGGTTCGAACTTCGCCCCCTTCTGGCCATCGTACCAGACGAACTTGACCGGGGCGCGGTCGCCGCGGGCGGGAAAGACATAGGTGATGGTGGAATTGATGGGGGCGGAGATCTCGTTGCCTCCCTCGGCCTCGGCCTTGACCGAGTCGGGGGCGCCGAGATCGAGTGCCCAGAAGGCGACATCCATGATGTGGCATGCCATGTCGCCGAGCGCGCCGCAACCGAAGTTCCAATATCCGCGCCAATTGAACGGCGCTATGTGGTGGCTGTAGTCCACGTGGCTGGCCGGGCCGATCCACGCGTCCCAGTTCATCCAGGCGGGAACGGGTTCCGCGTCGGGGAATCGGTCGAAGCCCTGTGGCCAGATGGGGCGGTTTGTCCACGCGTGCACCTGGTTGACCTTGCCGAGGATGCCGGCGCGGATGAGCTCGACGACGCGGCGCATGTGGTCTTGGGCGTGCGCCTGGTTGCCCATCTGGGTTTTGACGCCGGTCTCCGCGGCGACCTTGGCCATGGCGCGTGCCTCCCAGACCGAGTGGGCCATGGGCTTCTGGGCGTAGACGTGTTTTCCGGCGCGCATGGCGGCGATCGAGGCGTGGGCGTGGTGGTGGTCGGAGGTGGCGACCGTCACCGCATCAAAATCCAGGGACTTGTCGGCCAGCAACTCGCGCCAGTCGGAATAGAATTTTGCGTCGGGGTATGCCTGGCGCGACTCGGCGGTGCCCTTCAGGCGGCCCGTCTTGTCGTCGAGTTTCGTGGTGTCGACGGTGTCACAGAGGGCGACCACCTGAAACCCGGCGCCAACGGCGCCCTTGATGTCGCTGGCGCCCTTGCCGCCGATCCCGATGCCGGCGAGGGCGAGGCGGGAGTTTGCACCCCAGACCGTGGAGGGGACAAAGCGGAAGGAGAACGCGGCCGCGGCCGTGCCCAGGGCGGTGCGGCAGAACTGGCGGCGGGTGGGATGGGCGGTTCGGGTGACAGGCATGGGGGCAGTGTGGGTTTCATTGCGGCGGGGCGTCAAGCGCGAGATGGCGCGGTCCGCTGGCTTGGGGCCCCGGGTCTCAGCCCAGGAAGGAGCAGATGTATTCGCAGAGGCCCTCGGCGACCTCGATGTCGAAGCCGGACTTTGCGGGCACCTCGAAGGTGTCGCCGGCGACGCAGTCGCGTGCATCCGGCGATCCGTCGAGTCTGACGCGGCATGAGCCCGCGACGATCTCCATGCGCTCGGCGCGGTCGGTGCCGAAGTGGTATTTCCCCGGGCGGATGATGCCGAGGGTCTTCTTGCTGTCGTCGAAGAGCCGGAGCGTGTGGCTGATGACGCCGCCGTCGAAATAGACATTGGCCTTCGTGAGTACGGTGACGCCTGGGATCTCTGTGGGGATGTGTGACATGGTGGTGGTCGTGTTGGGGTTAGGTTGGGGGACTCAGGGAACCGGGTTTGCCTGCGGGGCGGGGACGATCTGGATGTCGTCGATGCACCCGTCGACGATGGCGGAAGAGATGCTGTGAATCCAGACACACGCGGCATCGGCGCCCTCGGGCGGATCGAACGGGAATGCGAATGGCGACCATGCCTTGGATGGCTGGCCGTCGCCCAGGACGCCGATCGGGTGCCTATCCTTTTCGGTTTCAACCGGGCGGTCCTCGCCATCCAGGAACCGGACGTACACGCCGATGCCCTTGCCCGAGATGTTCAGGTACTTGCCCCGGATCTCGTGGCGACCGGCGCCCGCGAGTGAGGCCGGGGGAGAGTAGGCGGCGGAGCCCTCCTTCTTGCTGTTGTCGGTGATCCGGAGCGAGCGCTTTCCCGAGGCGCGGAACTCCCCGGTGATGGACGAGATGCGGTCGTCGAGTTGCCAGCCAGCGGAGCCCTGCTCAAAGTCGCCGTTGGAGGGTTGGGGGCCGAGCGCGGAGCGGGGGAGCGGGGAGAGTTTCACGGTGACCGAAGCCCGGGTGACGGGCTGGGTGAGGCGGATGGCGATGCGCTGGGGGAGGCTGCGCGTCCTGACATCCTCGCGGATTTCCTCGGCGGCGATGGTGAAGGGGTTGCCCCCGGTGTCGATCTCGGCCCTGAGGGAGGCCCGCGCCCCGCGGATCTGCAAGGTCCTGGGATCCGTCTGCTGCCACGGGTCGAGGGTGACGAGGGCCGTTTCAAAAGGGGCGGGTTTCTCCAGCGTGACATCATCGCGCACGGTGAGATGGCCTTCGCCGGCGCGGGAGTAGGTGAAGGTGCGGACGAGGCTCTTGAGGCCGGGGGTGTCGTAGGCCGAGGTGATGTCGAGTGCGAGGGTGTCCGCCTGATCGGAGAAATCGGCCCTGAGGACCTTGGCCTGCGCCTCGCGTCCGGGGCGCTGCAGGCGGCCGCCGACGAGGGGGACGGGGTGGCCGTAGGAGGAGAGGACCTTGCTCGCGTAGCGGTCCTTGCTGAAGGTGCGGGCCGTGTAGACCTCGCCACCGGGGTCGAGGATCAGCGCCTCGCGGCCGGCGACGGCGAGATAGCTCCCGAGGTCGTTGTGGTTGTGGTGCTCCGCATTGTGGCCGCCCTTGAGTGCGACAGCGAAGCGCGATGCGGAACCGGGGGCCGGTCGCGCGATGAGGATGCCCGCGTCCTTGAACCACGAGCGGCGGTTGTCCTGCGGCTGGGCTTTCGGGACGGGCGTCCGGGATGCGGAGTTCGGGAAGCCCAGGAGGAGACTCTCGGGCAGGCCGCCGGTCGCGCCCGCATTGTCCATCGTCGCGTAGTCGGGCCAACCGATCTGGAAATAGCGATTGATGAAGAACATGTAGGGTCCGGAGGGGCGGCTGCCGACGGAGCAGTCGGCGAAGGCGGGATAGACGCCGTTCTGGATGTGGATGTTCTCCGGGAATTGGGCGGGCGCCCTGACGGCGGGATCCTCGAGGGGGTTGAGTTTGCCCGACGTTGCCTGGATGAGGGTCTCGGCGAGGAGGAGGAATCTGCCGAAGCCGTAATTCCAATAGCCCATGCCCTCGCTGCAGTAGCCATCGGGCGTGAAGCCCGAGAGGAAATACCGCGTGCTGGCCTCGGCGGCCGCGGCGAATAGGGCGCGGTCCTCGCGGGAATCGATGAGCGCGAGCGCGGCACCCGTGACCCCGGCGGTGCACACGGCATTCCAGTTGTGCGTGGCGCGCATCCAGAACTGTTCCCTGGCCCTGCCGGTGATGCCGTCGCGGGCGGGTCCCAGCACCCAGGCGTCGATGCGGGAGCGGACCAGCGTCCTGACGTCGGGCTGGACCCTGTCGCCGAGCAGATAGAGCGCGACCGCGAATTGCCATGCGACATCGGATGAGGCGAGGTCGATGGTGACGGCCTTGCCGTGAAAATTCTCCAGTTTGCGATCGTGCGCGGGCATCGTCCACGTGCGCTCCGCGCAGAGCGATCGGGCGAGTTCGTGGAAGGGCGCGAGGAACCGGCCCTTGTTCTCGATGCACTCGGCGAGGACGAGTTCCGGCAGGCGGCCGCGGCGCTTGCCGGCGACGTCTTGCCACCGGGTCCTGTTGCCGGTCTTTGAGAAATCGAGGAAGAGGTCGTCGTCCGTTTCGGGCAGGGGCGCCGTCATGGATTTCTCGGCCTGGCGGACGAGTTTCTCGCGGACGGGTGGCGTGGCGAAGGCGGACCACGCGGCGCGGTCGTCGATGGGCCGACCGGGGCCGGCGGGGCGCTCGGGGAGCATCTGCGCGATCTGCGCGGCCCTGGCGGCGTCGGCCAGCGGGGCGGGCTTATTCTCGGCTCGGAGCGGAAGGGCGACGCAGAGAAGGGCGAGAACCGCGGGCGGCTGGTCGAGTGGCATGGCTGGAGAGGTTCGCGCGAGGGGAAGCGAAGCGCAATTCCTAACGCGGGTCAGGGCGCGAGGCGGTCGATGGCCCAGGAGCCGTCGGGCTGGCGGGTGTAGAGGAACCGGTCGTGGAGGCGGTCTTCGCCACCCTGCCAAAACTCGATGGTGTCCGGGGCGACGCGATAGCCCCCCCACGAAGGGGGCAGGGGTATCTCGCCGGACGCGAACTTCCTTTTCATCTCATCGAGTTTCGCGAGCAGCAGTTGGCGCGAGGAGACGGCGTGGCTCTGGTGCGAGACCCAGGCGCCGAGCTGGTTGCCGCGAGGCCGAGACAGGAAGTACTTCAGCGATTCGGCAGCCGAGACTTTCGTGGCCGTGCCGGTTATGATGACCTGGCGCTCGAGCGCGACCCACGGAAACATGAGGGCCGCCCGCGGGTTTTCGGCGATCTCGCGGGCCTTGCGGCTCTCGTAGTTCGTGTAGAAGACGAAGCCGTGTTCGTCGTAAGACTTGAGGAGGACCGTCCGGAGGGATGGGGCGCCGGTGGCCGTGGCGGTGGCGAGGGACATGGCATTGGGTTCCGGGATTCCGGCAGCCATCGCCTCGCCGAACCATTTCTCAAATTGGCGGATGGGATCGGGATTCAGATCGGCCCGGTGCAGCGTGCCTCGGGTGTAGTTTTGGCGCAGGTCGAAAACGTCCATCGGGGGCATTGTGGTGGAGATGCGACATTTCCCCAAGGAAAAGCGAACGGGCCATTTGCGTTTGACGGAATCGTCCGGAATGGCGATAATGGCTTTTCAAGACGAAGGTCGCGACATGAGAATGAGTGCAAAACTGTCTGTCGGCGTTGTGGTTGCGTTGGCGTTGGTGCCGATTGTGCGGGCCGACGCGCTCACCAATGCGGCGGCGCTATGGAAATTTGACGG
>JADLBR010000465.1 GCA_020847615.1 Verrucomicrobiia bacterium | reverse complement strand
GTGAGAATCGGGAACAGTTGCGCTACGGTAACGGGTTACAGACTCCCAAGATGCCAGTCTCCGGTCCAAGTCCGGCGGTGAAGGCGGGAGCGAGGTTCGAGGCCCGAAGTCCGAATATCTGCGCCGCGCCCTCTCATTCGCCCGCCGCGGGTGCGGCGGGCGCATAAAACTTCATCGCCACAATGAAGAATGAGGACCGCGGGATCGGGCGCACTGCCCGGCCTCCAGGTTCTCAAAAGACTGGAGGATTCACATGAACGGCTTTCCCGCCCGCGGATTCGGACTGGCAGCAATGACCCTCGCCATGGGCGCCCTTGCGCCGCAGGCGGCCCGCGCCCAGGCCTTCGCAGCCCCGGCGGGCTACGCCGTCCAGAACATCTTTGCCACCAACGCCGGCATCGGCGGCTTCGACGTCGCCGACGATGGTTCCATCGTCATGATCCTTGGAAGCGGCGGCTATGGGAGCGCGGCCTCATCGCTGGTCCGCTGGGACCCCATCGGCCATGCGTTCAATACCCTGTACATATTCCCAGACACGGCGTTCGGCAGTTTCGTGGAGACGGCGGGCAGCCGGGTCTACTTCGGACAGTCGGGTGCGTACCCCGACGCCACCAGCGAGACCAACCGCGTCATGTCCATCGGACTCGACGGCTCGGGCCTCACGACTAACTTGCTCCTCCAGAACTACGCCTCCGCGCTCGACGCCGCCGGGCGCATCTTCTTCACCGGAAATCCCAATTCCAACGCGGTGTTTCTGGTCTCTGGAACGGGGACCAATCGCGTCATCGAGATGCCCACCTATTCCGGCGGCCTTGCCTTCGCCACCAACGGCGACCTCTACGTCGCGCAGACCACCGCCAGTTTCCAGAATAACCTCTTCCGCTTCACGCGGGCCCAGGTTTCCAACGCGATCGCACTCGGCGGGGCGCTCCAGCCATCCGCCGGCGTCCATGTCGGCACCAATCTCGCCGGCTCCAGCTACCTGGCCGCAGACTCCGATGCCGATATCTTCTTTCCCGACTTCTCCGGCAGCCTCTACGCCTTCGACACGACATCGGGTCACCCATCCCTTTTCGGTTCCATCACGGGCGGGTTTGCGGTGGTCAGCTCCATGCAGTTTAGGCCCGGGAGCGGGCCGTTTGAGCCATCCTCGTACGACGCCGGCACCCTCTACGCGCTCCTGACCGACTTCGGGGCTTTCAACGCGATCATCGCGGTCGGGGTGCCCAATTCCCGTGCCTCCTGGAACGCCACCCTCTTCACTCCGGCGGAACAACTTGACGACAGCGTCTCGGGATTCTTCGCAAATCCCGATGGCGACGCCCAACCCAACGGATTGGAGTATGCCTTCTCCGGGAACCCGAGACGACCGGACGCCCATGATGCGATCGAGCCGACTGTCTCCGGAGGCCGCCTGAGCATCCGCTTTACCCGTGACCCCATGAATCGGGATCTCGACTATGTCGTTGAGGTTTCCGGCACCCTGCAGCCCGGGGACTGGCAGGAGATCGCGCGGAGCGCCGCCGGCACCCCCACCACCGGCACCGGACAGATTACCGAATCCCTAGCGGGCCAGAAGGTCCGCGTGACAGTCGCCGACCCCGGTGGCGGCACGGCGCGGTTCATCCGGGTCCGCGCGGAGCTCATCCAACCATGATCCGCGGGATACTGGGCTGGCTTTGCCGTGGGATGGCCGCGGTCCGGGCGCTGGAGCCGAACGCCATCGCCGGGCTCACGACCGCCATCGCACTCGCCATGGCCGGCCTTGTCGGGGGCGGTATCGCGCTCGACCGCTTCGCCCTCGACGGTGCCATCATCGGCACCGATGACGACCCCGGTTTCCTCCGGTCGTGGTGGAAGGGAAAGAGGTCCGGGGACAAGGCGCCCTGGGATGACGAGGACTGGCGCGAGGGCGCCGGCCATGCGGAGGCTCCTCGCAAAGCGCAGCGCGGGACGCCCGCGTCCGCCGAAGACATCGCCTCGATCCGCCGCAGCGGCATGGTCCTGCGAGATGGCAAATGGCTGCCGGCAGAATTGGTCCCGGGTCCCGGCGGCCATCGCGGCCTGTCCCGGGCCAGCGGGGTTGGCTCGGCGGGCGATAACGTGCTCGTCCAGTTGCTCATCACGACCGGATCGCTTCCGGAGGGCACCCTCTCCAAGGCATTCAACGCGCAGATCCTCGCCACGGGGGGCACGCCCCCCTATTCGTGGAGCACCTCGGGCACACTCCCCCTCGGCCTCCAATTCGACACCGCCCGCGGCCTCTTCTACGGGACCCCGCTGCAACTCTTCAGCGATTCACTCCGCGTCCGGGTCAGCGACGCCGACTCCAACAGCGACGAGGCCGAGTACCTCCTGGTCATCCTACCGGAGGATCAACTGCGCATCGTGACGGAGTCCCTCCCCGACGCCAGCGTCGGCAACCCGCTTGCGATCGCGCTCGCCGCGGCCGGCGGCGTCCCGCCCTACGACTGGTCTGTCAGCGGCGAACTGCCCCCGGGCGTCTCGATATCCTCCGCCGGCGCCATTTCGGGCAACCCGACCGGCGAGTTCAAGAGTTATCCGCTGTCGGTCACCGTGACCGACGCACAGGGGACCCAGGCATCGAAAGATCTCGTCCTCAAGGTCGTCTCGAGGGCGCTACGCATCGTCTCCGCGCAACAGCTCGATCCCGCCCAACAGGGCAAACCCGCCGAAATACCACTCGATGCGGAAGGCGGCACGACCCCCTACCGATGGGAACTGATCGCCGGCGAAATCCCCCCGGGCCTCACGTTCGCGGACGGCGTCTTCTCCGGTACCCCCGAAACCATAGGCTCCTTCGGCCCGCTCTCCGTCGCCGTCTGGGATGCCACCGCCCCCGAACCACAGATCGCCTACGGGGATTTCTATTTGGAGATCACCGAGGCGCCCATTGGCCCCGTCACCGACCTGAGGGTCTACCCCAGCGCGGGCAAGGCGGTCCTAACATGGAACAATCCCGATGAGCCCGAGTTCGCGGAGACCCTCGTGGTGCGCAGCACCGCCGCCATTCCGGCCACCCCCGACGAGGGCGACATCGTCTATCAGGGCGTCGGCACGACGACCATTGATCAGGCGCTCGCCGATGGGACGACCTACCACTACGCGGCCTTCGCCTTCACCCCGGACGGGGAATACAGCGCCCTCGACGCGACATCCTATGGCTCTGCGACTATCCTGCCCTTTACCAAGGGCCGCGCCGCAGCCGGAGCGGCCGACCCGCACGCCGACGCGGCCTATTTCACGCCCTTGGCCGGGGCCGACCGGTTCAACGCCGCAAGCGTGCCCGGCATCGTACTTGGCCCCCCCAACGGACTCGGCTACGCAAATGGATCTAAGGACGTCGTCTCGCTGGGGGCCGCCATCAATGGAAGTGGCTCGGCACCCTACGGCGGCGAGATCGTCGTCGAGTTCACCGACAACGTGATCGTCGATGGCCCCGGCAATGACTTCACGGTCTTCGAAAACGCCTTCTACATCGGCGGGGATCACCTCAACCGATTCATGGAACCCGCCGTCGTCTACGTCAGCCAGGACGGTTCCTCCTGGAAACGATTCCCCATCGATTTCTCGCCGCGATACGACGACGCGGGCAACCTGAACTTGCAGCACCCCTACTGCTACGGGAGCGGCTTCGCGGGGATAAACCCGGTCCTGCCAAATGCCGACCCGACCAACCCGTCCGAGTCTGGCGGCGACAGCTTTGATCTCGCGACCGTCGGCCTCGCGTGGGCCCGATTCGTCAAGATCCAATCCACCGGCGACAACTGGATCATCGACGGCAACGGCGACGCGGTGCGCCACACGAATTTTACCGGTGCCGCGCTCCGGACGGCGGGCAACTCCGGCTTCGACCTCGATGCCGTCACGGCCGTGAATTACTGAAGCCATGCACCAGGCGGTTGACTCGAAAATCCGTGGCCACGTTCGCCAGACCGTGGCGACGCGGGCCCCCTTTGACCGGCGAAGGGCGGGCAATGCGTGGCCAAGCGGGCCGCCGCGCCGGTCGCTCATTCTCGCTGCCACGGCCATTGTCCTCGGCCTTTCGCCCATGCCGCTCCCCGCCTCGCCCCCGGCGGACGTCACGCTCCGCGTCACGCGCGCGTTCGGGGCGGAGCCCATCGTCCAGAGCGCCCAACGCCCCGGCGGCAGCGTCGTCGATGTGCTCCGCGCGTCGATCCCCATCGAGGCAACGCGGGCCGGCTTCGTGACCGCCATCGGCGACCTGCGCTCGGGCACTCTCGAGGGACGCGACGAGGACTGGTTCTATTTTATCAACGGGGTGCTGTCCCCGGTGGGCGCCGCGCAATATCGTCCGGCGTCCGGCGATCACATCTGGTGGGATTACCATCCATGGTCGGAGGGCTTTCAGGTCGGGGCCCTCGTCGGCGCGTTCCCAGAGCCTTTCGCGCATGGCCACGGCGGCAAGACGGCGCCCACGCGGCTCCTCCACGCCGCGGGTTTTGAGGCGGAGGCCAGCGCGATCGCCGCCAGGTTGAAGGAACTCGGCGTCCGCGATGTCGTGCAAGTCCCTTTCGGCCCCTCCGTAACGATCGATGTGGAGACGTCCTTCCCGCTGCTGCTCGGCCCCTGGGGCGCGTTGGTCGCCCATCCCGCGGTCGCCGACATCCACCGCCATGCGGCAAAGACCGGGCTGCTGGTCGAGTTCTCGGACCGCGGCGCGTCGGGTCGCGATTGGCACGGCGAGGCGCCTGGACCCCCTGCGCCCGGCGGCGCCATCCTGGCCGCCAAGACCGGCGCTCGGCGAGGGGCGTGCCTCTGGCTCGTCACGGGAACGGGCGATGTTGAAACGCGGGCGACCGCAGGCCTGCTCGCGCGCTCGCCCGAATCCCTTGCGGGCGCCGCTGGCCTCATGATCGTGGACGGGCGACGCGTCACGCTACCGCTCCCCATCCGCCCCCGGGCGATCCCGCCATGATCAGACCCCTCGAATGCCCCCGGCGGAGTGCCCCACCCATCCATCCGCTCGCCGGCGCCACATTTGCGATGGGGTTCCTGCTCTGGCTTCTGGCCGTGGATCAACCCGGCGCCGTGGTCGGGGCCACGCTCGCCAGTTTCGCTTGGCTGGCCCGCGATGGCCAGTTTCGCCAAACGGCGCTGTTCGCACTGCCCCCGGCCCTCATGATGGCTGCGATCAACGCCTTCTTCTCGGGGGCCGGTTCCACGATCCTGTCACCGCTCCCAGCCTGGTGGCCCGGCGCGAGCGCGATCACTCTAGAGGCTGTCGCGTTTGGCGCGATCGCCGGCGCGAAACTCGCCACCGTCATGGCGACATTCGCCCTCTGGGCGCGGCTCAGTGACACGGATCGCTCCCTCGGCCTGCTCGGCAAGGCGGCGCCCCGCACGGCCGTGACCTTGGGAATCGTGATTCAACTCATCCCATCATTGCTCCGAGAAGCACGCCAGATTCAGGCGATCCTCTGGTCGCAAGGCATCGACCTGCGGGCGGGCACCCTCCGGTCGCGCGCCGCGGCCGCGGGCCTCTTGTGGCGCACCCTCCTCGCCTCGGCACTCGAGGGCGCCAGGGATCTCGCCGAGGCGCTCGCCGCCCGGGGTTTTGGCTCGGGGCCACGATCCTTCATCGACCCCGATCACCTGACGCCCCGCGACCGGGTGGCAACGGCCGCCGGCGCCCTGCTGGCCACCGCCGCCCTCGCCTTGGCCATCTCGGGAACGGCACAGTTCCACTTCTACCCGAGGCTCACCCCAACCCGCCCGGCCATCTCCCTGGCCCTCGCCGCCATCCCGGTCGCCACCGCCGCCCTCGCCTGGTTCGCCTGGCGCGCGCCAACCCTCATCCGCCGCCATGCCCGTGCGTGCTGACTCGAAAATGGCCGCATCGCGTCCCGTAGCCGAACGCGTGAGCGTTTGGCCGCCAATCGCCCGAGGCGATCGGCTACACTTTCACCCCCGATGGTCCGGCAGCTGCCGGATCAGATGGGCCACACTTTTTCGTCCCGGCGATCAGCGACATTCTTGATCCATGATCTTCGAACTCGATAACGTCTCGTTCTCGTACCCGGGCTCCGATTCCCCCGCCCTGGACCGCATCGATCTTCGCGTGGCGCGCGGCCAATGCCTGCTCGTCACCGGCGAATCCGGCAGCGGCAAGTCCACCCTCGCCCGCGTGATGGGTGGCCTCATCCCCGAGTTCCAGGGGGGCGAACTATCCGGCTCGGTCCGGTTCTCCGATCGCGCCCTCGCCGACTGGGGCACCGGCCTGCGCCGCCACGTGGGCATGGTCTTTCAGGACCCCGAGCGCCAGATCATCGCATCGACCGTGCGCCGCGAGATCGCGACCGGGATGGAGAACCTAGGGATTCCCAGGGGTGAGATGCGCCGCTCGATGGCCGAGGTCACCGGCTGGCTCGGCCTCGAGCCCCTGCTCGACCGGCACTGCCATGAACTCTCGGGCGGCGAAAAGCAGAAGACGGTGATCGGGGCGATTCTCGCCATGGCCCAAACCGCCCTGGTCCTGGATGAACCCACCTCCCAGCTCGATCCGATGGCCGCCGCCGAGGTCTTTGAGGTTTTGAGGCGCCTGAATCAGGATCTCGGCCTCACCCTCATTCTCATCGAACAGCACCTCGATGGTTGCCTGTCATGGGCGAGCCGCGTCGTCGCCCTCGATCACGGCAGGGTGGCCTGTGACCTGCCCCCCCGCGACTATGCCCGGTGGGCGCTCGATCACGGCGCCAACATCCCGCAGACGGCCATCCCGTTCCCCGGCCCCGACGGACGCACGCTCCTGCCCCTCACAGTTCCCGAGGCCCGCGCCGCCATCGCCTCCCTGCCTCCCATCCCCGCTCCCTGCCCCTCGGCCCCTCCAACCCCTCCCTCGCCCCAGAAGACGGTCATCCGCGCCCGCGGCGCCCACTTCGCCTACGGCCACGATCGCGAGGCCCTCCGCGGCATCGATATCGACGTCTCGCGAGGAGAGATCTTATGCCTCCTCGGCGGCAACGGCGCGGGTAAGAGCACCCTCCTCGCAATGCTACTGGGCCTCCTCCGCCCGAATTCCGGCGAAATCTCGGTCTTCGGCAAAGACCCGGCAGTCATCCCACCCGCTGAACGCCTCCGCCGCATCGGCTACCTCTCTCAGAACCCCGACCATCATCTCGCCCACGAGACGGTCGCCGAGGAGATCGCTTTTTCTAGAACCCTGGCCAACCTCGATGGATCAGCCGAGTTACAGCCGCTGCTGGATCGGCTCCATGTCGCGCCCCTCGCGCACCGCCACCCCCACGACCTGAGCGCCGGCGAGCGACGCCGCGTCGCCCTGGCATCCACCCTGGCCACCGACCCCGACCTCCTCCTCCTCGATGAACCCACCCGGGGGCTCAGCGAACGCATGCGCGCGGCCCTCTCGAACCTCCTCGCCGACCTCGTCGCCGGTCGCCGCCGCACGATCATCATGGCGACCCAGGATTTCGAGTTCGCCGCCGACATCGCCCACCGCGCCGCCCTCATGTTCGATGGCGAAATCGTCGCCTCCGGCCCCCCCGGCGATATCCTCGAGCAAGGCCTCTTTTTCTCCACGGCATGGGGACGCGCCCTCCGCGGCCGGTCCGATTGCCGCGGCATCCTCACCCGACGGCAAGCCCACCTCGCCTTCGCCCCCCGCCTCACCGAAACCCAGGGCCCCTCATGACTGGCCCCTTCGCACCCGCCTGGCTCCTGCCCGCCATGGCCCTCGCGCTCATCGCTGCGGGCCTCTTCTGGTTCGAGCGCGGGCGCCGGCCCCTGCAGCACGTTCCCCTCATCGCCGTGCTCGCGGCCACCGCCGCCCTAGGCCGCGTCCTCACCGCCGTCGTGCCCTCCGTCCAGCCCACCACCTTCCTCGTCATGCTCGCCGGCCTCGCCCTCGGCCCCTCGGCCGGATTCATGACCGGTGTCATCGCCACCATCGGCTCGAACTTCTTCCTCGGCCAAGGACTCTGGACTCTCTGGCAGGCCGCAGGTTGGGGCATCTGTGGACTCAGCCTCGGCTGGATCGGACGCCTCTGGCCAAATCCCCCCACCGGACTCCTCGTCACCCTCGGCATCGCCTGGGGCTTCCTCTTCGGCTGGCTCCAGAACCTCTGGCACTGGATCGCCTTCGTCCACCCACTCAACGCCGCCACTTGGATCGCCGTCAATGCCGCCTCCCTCCCCTTCGATGCCGCACACGCCGCCACCAACGCACTCCTCATCGCCACCGCCGCACAACCCCTCCTCCGCATCCTCCACCGCCACCGACAACCACCCCATGGCTGACATTTCTATAACTATTTGAATAATATCGTCTTGCGTTGCCCCGATGTCGGCCCCCCAAATCCCAAGACAGCAATCCGCATGCCATCGAAACCACACCTCGTCATGACATTAATTTTTTTCATAAAGTTTACAAATGTCCCCTTTTCGGTTGCGCGAGGCACCGAATCGATGTATTGATTCAACAGTTCTTTGAACACTCGGCCTCCAAATGGAAATCGTTCCATATGGGGCAGAGTTGCAAATTTTGAAGATTTGCAGGCGCGGTTGGCACCTCCTACTCTCGTTCTTTCCCCCCCTATCCCAAAACCCGGAGTAGGAGCACCTGATCCCAAGCACACGCTGGCCGCCCTGCAGAGGGCGGCCGCTTCGGCGGCCGCTTTTTTTTGCCCCCATGCGTTGACGCGGGCGGAGATGGCCAGAGTTCTCCACGCGCCGGATTATTCAGGGGGAAACCTCTGGTGGGTCGCGGAGTGCCTGAAGGCACCACTACGAACATTCCCGTGGTCGTGTGCTCGTAGTGCCGCCTTCAGGCGGTGTCCGAATAAGCTGCTGATTCCGTGTATGTTGTGACACGCATCGAAGTGTCCCCAACTTTGAAGTTTCTGGTTAGATCCCATCCGGCAACCGCCGGACCACCGGCTTGGGAAAATGTGGCCGATCGCCTCGGGCGATTGGCGCCCAAACGCTCACGCGTTCGGCTACGGGAAGCGACGCGGTAATTTTTGAGTCACCCCCGGATATCGAAGGGGATCGGAGCGACCCTGGGGGGCGCAGATTCCGGTTTCTGGCCGGCATCGGGAGTTGCCAGATCCGGCGGCCCGCGCTATCGGTCGAACTGCGATGGGAAAGGTCGAGATCGACGTGGCGTACGTGGCCCATTTGGCGCGGCTGGAGCTGAACGATGGCGAGGCGGAGGCGTTTCAGGGGCAACTGGATGGGGTACTGGGGCATATAGCGGCATTGGGGCGGCTGGATCTGGAAGGGATTGAGCCGACGGCACATGCCGCGCCGATCCACAATGTATTTCGCGCCGACGAACCGCGGGAGTCGGTTCCGGAATCCGACGCGCTCGCCAATGCCCCGCTGGCGGCCAACGGCTTGTTCATCACGCCAAAGATCGTCGAATGAGCTTGCCCCTTGAGTCGGTCGCGGCCTTGCGGGCGCAGTTGCGCGCGGGCGAGATCCGCCCGCGGGACATCGTCGCGGCGATCCGGGAGCGGGTGGAGGCCCATAACCCGGCCCTGAACGCCTATGTCCACACCGACTGGGATGCGGCATGTGCCGAGGCGGACCGCGCGGACATCGCGCTGCCGCTGGGGGGCATACCGGTCGCCATCAAGGACGTGATAGCGGTGCGGGGCCAGCCGTGCACCTGCGGCTCCGGCATCCTCCAGGGTCATCGGTCGATCTATGATGCGACCGTCATCCGCAAGTTGCGCGGGGCGGGCGCGATCCCCGCGGGCCGGGTGAACATGGACGAGTTCGCCATGGGTTCGTCCAACGAGAATTCGTACTACGGCCCCTGCAGGAATCCCTGGGACACGTCGCGCGCGCCGGGGGGCAGCAGCGGGGGAAGCGCCGCCGCCGTGGCAGGCGGCCTGGCCGTGGTGGCCCTGGGCAGCGACACGGGCGGCTCGATCCGCCAGCCGGCGTCCTTCTGCGGTTGCGTGGGCCTCAAACCCACGTATGGGCGCGTCTCGCGCTTTGGGCTGGTGGCGTTCGCGTCGTCGCTGGACCAGATCGGCCCGTTGGCCCACAACGTCGAGGACGCCGCCCTGATCCTGGGCGCCATCTCGGGACACGACCCGTCCGATTGCACCTCCGTGGACCGGCCCGTCCCCGATTTCGCCGCATCGCTGGAAGGCGGGGTGAAAGGGCTGAAATTCGGCGTGCCCAAGGAGTACTTCATCCCGGGCATGGATCCCGCGGTCGAGCGGGCGGTCCGGGGCGCCATCGATCACCTCGCCCGCGAGGGGGCCGAGATCATTGACATCTCCCTGCCCCACACCGAGTACGCGATCGCGTCCTATTACATCATCGCACCCGCAGAGGCATCCTCGAACCTGGCCCGCTTCGATGGCGTCCGCTACGGCCACCGCGCCAAGGATCCCGCCGATGTGATCGACTGCTACGCGCGGACCCGCAGGGAGGGCTTCGGCAGCGAGGTCAAGCGCCGCATCCTCCTCGGCACCTATGTCCTGAGCTCGGGATACTACGACGCCTATTACCTGCGCGCCCAGAAGGTCCGCACCCTCATACGCCGCGACTTCGATCGCGCCTTTGCCTCCTGCGATGCCATCCTGACCCCCACGGCCCCCTCCCCCGCCTTCAGGCTGGGCGAGAAACTGGACGATCCCATCAGCATGTACCTCGGCGATGTCTTCACCATCGCCGTCAACATGGCCGGCACCTGCGGCATCTCCGTCCCCTGCGGCTTCGCCGATGAGGGCGGGGGACGCCTGCCCATCGGGCTCCAGATCATCGGTCGACCGTTCGGCGAATCGACCATCCTCCGCGCGGCCCACCATTACGAGCGGACCACGCCATGGCACAGGGAAAGACCGCCGATATGAGGGCGCGGCGCCCGCGATGACCCCATGAAGACCGACTACGAACCGGTGATCGGGCTCGAGGTGCACTGCCAGGTGCGCACCCGCAGCAAGATGTTCTGCGGTTGCCGCACCGGCTTCGGAGAGTCCCCCAACGCACTCACCTGCCCCGTCTGCCTCGGCCACCCCGGCGTCCTGCCGGTCCCCAATCGCGAGGCCATCGTCCGCACGATCCAGACCGGCCTCCTCCTCGGTTGCCAGATCGACGAGTACTGCAAATTCGACCGGAAGAACTATTTCTACCCCGACATGCCCAAGAACTACCAGATATCGCAGTACGATATGCCCCTGTGCCGCGGCGGCGGCGTCACCCTGGACCGGTTCTCATTCCCGAAGGATGCGCAGGATTCCCCGGAGGCCTCTGCCCGCAAGCGGGTCCACCTCACCCGCATCCACCTCGAGGAAGATGTCGCCAAATCCACCCACTTCGATACCACCAGCGGCATCGATTTTAACCGCGCCGGCACACCCCTGATGGAGATTGTCACCGAGGCCGACATCGCCTCACCCGAGGAGGCATTCGCCTTCCTCACCGCGCTCCGCCTCATCCTCGTCCAGGCCGGCGTCAGCGATGCCGACATGGAGAAGGGCCAACTGCGCTGCGACTGCAACGTCAGCGTCCGCCCCAGGGGCCAGAAGGCGTTCGGCACGAAGTGCGAGATCAAGAACATGAACAGCATCAGCGGCGTCCGGCGCGCGCTGGCCTATGAGATCGCCCGCCAGATCGAAGTCGTGTCCGCCGGGGGCCGCATCACCCAAGAGACCCGCCGCTGGGATGACGACATCGGGCAGACATCCACGATGCGGTCCAAGGAGGAGGCCCACGACTACCGCTATTTCCCCGATCCCGACCTCATGCCCATCCGGACGACCGATGGCCTCCTTGAGGAGGCCCGGGCCCGCCTCATCGAACTCCCGGGCGCCCGCGCCGACCGCTACACCCGCGATCTCGGCGTCACCGAGTACGATGCCTCGGTCCTCGCCTCCGATCCTCACCTGGCGCGTTTCTTCGAGGCAGCCGCCTCCGGGGCATCCAACCCCAAGGGCATCGCCAATTTCCTCCTCAACGACCTGCTCAGCGCCCTCGCCTCGTCCGAGAAGGCGCTGTCCGAATGCCCCGTCCAACCCGCCGACCTCCGGGAACTCGTCGGACTCATCGACGCCGGCCGGATCAATAGCAAACAGGCCAAGGAGGTCTTCAGGGAGATGTTCGAGACCGGCGCCGCTCCCGCCGCCATCGTCAGGGCCAAGGGTCTCGAACAGGTCAGCGACACCGGGGCCATCGAGGCCCTCGCCCGCCAGGTCATCGGGGCCCACCCAGGCCCCGTCCAGGATGTCCGCGACGGCAAGGCCTCCGCGCTGAACTTCCTCACGGGCCAAGTCATGAAGCTCTCCAAAGGCAAGGCGAACCCAAAACTCGCCAGCGAGATCATCGCCCGGATGATCAAGGGCGACCCACTCGTCCGATGAAAATGTAGCCGAAGCCGTAAGGCTTTGGCCGAACGCTCACGCGTCCGGCCACTGGATCTCCGTTTGGCGAATCCGGACACCTACAGCCTTACGGCTTTTGAAAAGCACGGGCACTGGGAAGTCCGCGCCGTGGCAAGAGCTTGCGAGGTGGAAGCGCGTTGCCGCCCATCTTGCTGGAGAGGACACTCCCATCCGTCGGGCCGTGTCATTCTTGGGGCGAAACCACGGGTCCGCCACGGCCATTCGTTCCGGCGGGCTGAGGCCCGGCGCGCTCGTCCGAGGTGGGCCCTGCGGCCGGCGCCGCGTTCGTGCCACCCGCCACGACCGCGACCGCGGATGCCGTGGCATTTGTCATGACCGGGGGCGGTGGCGGAGCCCAGTCGTGCACCTCCCCCGCGAACCCCCCAATCTCCCGCAGCAGATCCGCGCACCTCGCGCGCATCTTCGCCACGTCCGGTGGCCCGGCCGGCTCCGTCGCCGTCTTCGGGAATACAATATAGGTGACGCTCAGGTCGCTCACCGGGCGCCGATATGGGTCGCTCTTCGGGTCAATGGCGCGTGCTATCTTCAGCGAGGCCTCGCCCGCTTTGTACGACGGCCCCGCATCGCCAACGAGCGCCGGATACGCCCGTCCGCCGCGAATGACGACGGCCATGTCCCCGATGCCGGGGGCAAATGGCAAATCCGGATACCTGAGGATGAAGCCAGGCACGACCACAAAGGGGTCCATCGCCGCAACCAGAAAGCTGTAGCGCTCCAGATCGACGATCTCGCGGCGCATCTGATCGATCGTCGCGCGCAGTTCCCTGTTGCGCTCGACGCTCAAGCCCTTCACCGCAAAGTCCCGCTCGGCCTCCGCCAGCCTCCGCTTCCGGTCGGCCAGAAATGGATTCGGTCTCTCGGTCCTCTTCTTCCAGCGATAGCTGGTGAACGGCTGAAAATTCGCGCTCCCGCCATCGCCCTGGCTCATGCGGTCCCCGTCCGATCCGTCGGCCACCACGTCCATCTCCCCCTGAATCAGCAGCGCCCTGCGGCCCGTTCCCGCATCCCGCAGCTCCAGGATCGTCTCGCAGTCGTAAAAATTGTGGCGCGAGACGAGCTGGTCCAGGCGGGCGACCTGATCGTGCAGATAGGCTACCTTCCTCTCGTACAGGCCATGAAAAAAGTCCGACACTTTCCCCGAGGACACCAGCCCCGACAATCCGGGCAGCGCGGTGGGGAGCCCGGGGTTCAGGCGGGCCAATCCCGCCACGGTGTCGACGGGCGTCGGGACGTTGACCCTGACGTCCAGCGCCACGCGGTAACTCGGATCTGACTCACGCTCCTTGGAGGCGGCGCTCCCCTGCTCCGTCTGCACCTTCGCCTCGAGCTGGACACCGTTGAAGATCCGGGCCGTCTCGATGCGCCCATACGGGATGTAGCGACGTGGCAACGGAGGCTCCGGGGGCGGCGGTGGGGCCTGCTGGACTCGCGGGGGCGCAGCCGGCGCCGACTTCCGGGCATCGACGACCCTCGCCGGTCCTGGGTGAACCGGTGGCCTCCCCTCACCCGCGGCGGCCTCGCCGCCAGCGCGCTGGGGCGAGGCCATGTCACCGCGACCGACCAAAATCCCCCGGGCCCGCATCGACCAAGGCGCCAGCTCCGGCGCGCACAGAAACACACCCCCGCAGATCGACAGCGCCATCGCGCCCGCGGCCCAATAGACGCCGCACCCCGGCCGTCCCTCAATCATCGTCCGACCGTTGGCCCAGCCGCTGTTCGACCCGGCGCAACCTCTGAATGATCTCCGGCAGACGCCTCATGGACGCCTCCATCTTCTGCTCCTGTCGAATGGGTTGCGCGTGGTATCCCGCCACCATCAGCCGCGGCGGCACGTCCTTGCCCACCCCGGCCTGCGCGGCCACGATCGCCCCGTCGCCGATGGCCACGTGACCCGCGATCCCCGCCTGCCCCGCCAAGATCACCCGTTGCCCCAGCCGCGAGCTCCCAGAAATTCCCGCCTGCGCCGCAATGAGCGAGTTCTTGCCGATCACCACGTTGTGCGCCACCTGCACCAGATTATCGATCTTCGCCCCCTCCTGGATCCACGTCTGGCCGAACCGCGCCCGGTCCACCGTGGCATTCGCGCCAATCTCCACGCGGTCATCGATTCGGACGGTCCCGATCTGTGGGATCTTCTGCGCCTCGGCAGAGGAAATGTCGAAACCAAAGCCATCGGCCCCGATCACCGCCCCACAATGTATGATCACGTGGTTGCCAATGGTCACCCGCTCCCGGATGCACACGTTGGGGTAGATGACGCAGTCATCGCCAATCCGGCTCTCGTGCCCCACGTAACAATTGGCCCCGATCACCGTCCGCCGCCCCACGCGCGCCCCTGGCTCGATCACCGCCCCGGGCTGTATGCTCACGCCCTCCCCAATTTCCGCCCCCGGTGACACGTGGGCCCGGGGACTCACGCCCGGCTCGAAACGCACCGGCTCGGGCGCGAAAATCTCGCACACCCGCGAGAACGCCAGCGATGGATTCTCCGCACGGACCAGTACCGCCGAATCGTTCGGCCGCGGCACGTTCAGCCCAACCAAGATCGCGCCCGCCCGCGAATGCCGCGCCGCCCGGGCGTAAAGAGGACTCGCCAAAAACGAGATCTGATCAGGTTCGGCATCCGAAAGCCCAGCGACACCCGCTATGCCGCGGGCCGGGTCGCCCTCGACCACCCCGCCCACGTGGGCGGAAAGCTCTCCAACGGTCCTCACGCGGGCCGCCTAGGATCGGCCAACGGCCGACGTCACCTGCGCTGCGCCGGTGCGGCCGGCGCCGCCGGCGCCGCGGCCGGGGCAGCGGCACCCTGGGGGCGACCGGCGTTCAACTGGTCCACCACGACCTGGCTGAAATCCAGCGCGTCGTTCGCGAAAACCAGCAGCGGCGCCGCCGCCATCGACTGGCCCGTCTTGTCGAACACCAGCGAGAACCCTTGCTGCTTCGCGATCGCCTGCACCGTGTCGGTGATCTCTTTGACGACCTCATTGCGCATCCGCAGCATCTGCTGCTGGATGTCGCCCCGCCGCTGCCGGTCGAACTCCATGATCTCCCTCTCCAGCGCCAGCAGCTCTTTCCCCTTCTCCTGGAGGAGCAGGTTCTTCTGCTGCTTGATGTCCGCGCTCAGCGCGGGGTTGTTCGCCTCGTCCCGGAGCTTCACGACCTCGTCCCGACGCTTGGCGTAATCGTCGGTCTTGATCTTCCGGTCGTTGTTGTAGTTGTTCTGCAGCGTGTTGACGGTCGCCTTGGCCTGCTCCGTCTTGTAGTAACCCTCAAAGATCTTGTTCAGATCGACGGTCCCGATCTTCATCTGGGCCTGCGCGGCGGCCGCCAGGCCGAGCGTGGCGCATATTGCGAGTGCGGTCTTTTTCATGACGGTGATGTCCCTCCTGTGCGTGTCTCGTTGCTGTTAGAATTGGTATCCCACATTGAAGTGGAATTGCCCGCCCCGGTTGTTGAACTCATCCGAGATGAGCGGGAAGCCGTAGTCGAGCCGCAGCGGCCCGATCGGCAGATTCAGGCGGACGCCGAAACCGGCGCCCAGGCTGAAATTGTCCATGTCGTAGTTAAACGATCCCTCGTTCGCGAAACCGCCATCCACGAACAGCGCGCCGCGGATGCGCTCGATGACCGGGAACGTCACCTCGGCATTGCCGTATGCCATCGTGCCACCGCCGATCGGCACCCCGTCTTCGTCCTTCGGGCCGACGTCGCGATAGCGGAAACCGCGGACGGTGTTGGAGCCTCCCACGAAGAGCCGGTCGAAGATCGGCACCCGGTCGGTGTCCCCGTAGGACTCCACGATCGCGGAGGCCATCTGGAGCGAGAAGATCACATCCTTGGGCAACAGGAAGAACTTCTGCGCCTCGAACCCGAACCGATAGATGTCCGTGTCGCCGAAGAACGGGCCGCCGGCCAGTTCGCCGAACACGTCGACCTTGTGGCCCTTCCGCGAGAGGAACACGCTGTCCCGGGTGTCGTGGGTCAGGCCCAGTTCGATCGCGCTCCGGAGCCTCTTGCCCTCCTCCTCCTTGATGATGTCGGGGGCCCCGTCCTCGACGTTGACGATGCCGATCGACTCGAAGCGGTAGACGACGCGCGCGCTCAGGAACTGGTTCAGCGACTTGCTGAGGCGCGTGCTCATGCCGAAGCGGTCCTCGTCATACAGCGTGCTCAGGTAGCTCGCCGTCCGGTAGAACACGTCCACCCCCAGCGCCAAGCGCTGGTTGAGGAACCAGGGCTCCACGAACGACACGATGTAGTCCTGCCGCTTCGCGCCGAACTGCAGGCGCAGCCGGAATTTCTGGCCGGCGCCCGTGAAACCGGGCCAGTTCGCGATGTCGAAGTTGCTCTGCGACAGCTCTATGAACCCGAGGATGCTGTCGATCGTCGAGAATCCCGCGCCAAAGGTGAACGACCCGGTGCGCTGCTCCTCCACGTTGATGACCATGTTCTTCCGGCTCGGGATCGCGGTGTCCTGGGGATTCACGTCGACCTTCGAGAAGTAGTTGAGGTTCTGGAGCCGGTTCTTGGACGCCTCCGCGCGGACGGTGCTGTAGATGTCGCCCGGCGCCAGCGCGATCTCCCGGCGGATGACCTTGTCCTTGGTCTTGTTGTTGCCCTGGATGACGATCCTCTCGACGAACACCTGCGGCCCCTCGGAGATCCGGTAGTGAAGGTCCATCCGGCCGGATTCCACCGCCGGCATCTGGCGCGTCCCCACGTTCGAGTCGATGTACCCGTCGGCGCCATAGAGCTCGCGGACCCGCTCCACGTCCTCCTCCATCGTCGTCGGCGAGAAGATCTCGTTCTCCTTCATCTTGAGGCGGCGCCGGATCTGCTCCTCGGTGAAGAGGGTGTAGCCCTCGATCTTGAGCGTGCCCACGCGATACTGGTTGCCCTCGGCGACGTGGATGACGATGTCCACCGAGTCCTCGCCCTCGGCCGGCCTGAACTCCACGTTCTTGACCTCGAAATCGACGTATCCCTCGTTCTGGTAGAAGCGCCGCAGCTTGCGCAGATCCTCCTGGAACTCCTCGTCCTTCACGACGCCCGTGCCAAAGAGCCACGAGAGCATGCCGCGCTTCTTCGTCTTGAAGACCGGCACCGTCTGGCCCTGGCCGACGTACACCTTGCCCTTCAGCAGCTTGCCGTCGTCAAACTTCTCGTTGCCCTCGAACTGGATGCTCCGCACGTGGCGCTTGTCGCCCTCGTCGATGTTGAAGGTGACCGTGGCGCGGCCCGAGGTCTCCGACACCTCCGTGTTGTAGGTGACCTTCGCGTCCTTGAACCCGCGCTTCTGGTAGAACTCGGCCAGCTTGCGCGCGTCCGCCGCGATCTGCTGCTCGTTGAGGTTGCCCCCCGCCTTGGTCGCGATCTCCTTGCGGAGCCGCTTCTCCTCGACTTTCGAGAACCCCGCCAGGATGACCTGCTTGACCATCGGCTTGGGCTGCACGATCACGACGACCTTGACGCCGTCGGCGACCGGTTCGTCATAGATGCGCAGGTTGGTGAACAGGCCCGTGGCATAGAGGTTCCGGACGTCCTCCTCGACCATCGCCTTCGAGAACGGCTGCCCGACCGTCGTCCTCATGTTGGACCGGACGACGCTCTCGTTGACGGCCTTGGGGCCGGCGTACTCGACCTCGATCTCCCGGACGGTCGGCCCGACGGCCCGGCCATCCGACTGCGAGGGGGGCGGCACCAACTGCTGCGCGTTGACCGTCAGGGCGATACAACACATCCACCCCGCGGCCGCCGCCGTGCGGGCCGCCTTCTCCCATGCGCTATGCATACGACAATCCCTTACCTTTCTGGCTTCCAAAATCCTCACTCGGCCCCGGGCTCAGCATCTCTGGCCCGGGCTCGAGTCTCGAATCTGGTTAGCTGCTTAAGAAAGGTCAAATCAATTTTTTGCGTGGGTCCGTTGCGGTGTTTCTGGATATCGAGGACGGCCTCGCCGACGGGGGAGGGATCCTCGGCGGCCTCCCCCTCCCGGTACATGTCCGGACGGTAGAGCATGCCGACCAGATCGGCGTCCTGCTCGATCGCCCCCGACTCGCGGAGGTCCGAGAGCCGGGGTTGGCCGCCCCGCTCCTCCGGCTTGCGGTTGAGCTGGCACAGGACGATCACCGGCACCGACAGTTCCTTGGCCAACCCTTTGATGGCGCCAGAGATCTCCGCCACCTCGGTCTGGCGGCTGTCGTGGGGCCGGGATGCGCCCGGCTGGAGCAACTGGAGATAGTCGATGATGATCAGGTCCAACCCGTGTCGCCGCTGCAGCCGGCGGGACTTGGTCCTGAGCTGTTGCATGGTGATGCCCACCCCGTCGTCGATGATGATGTCGGACTGCATCAGGTCGTCGGTGACCTGGGCGAGGCGGTGGAACTGGGACTCGTTGACGAAGCCCTTGCGGATGGTCGAGAGGTCGATCCGGGCGCGCGAGGCCAGGAGCCGAAGCATGAGCTGCTCCGCGGTCATCTCCAGGGAGAAGATGCCGACCTTGCGGCGGGCCTCGACCGCGGCGTGCTCGGCGATGTTGAGCGCGAAGGAGGTCTTGCCCACCCCCGGCCTCGCGGCGAACACGATCATCTCCCCGCCGTTCAGCCCGCCCGTGAGGTTGTCGAAATCCTTGAAACCCGTCGGCACGCCCGTGATCGGATCGCCGGCCTTTCGGCGCTCGACGCGCTCCTCGATGTGCCTCATCACCGGCACCGCCAGCTCCCTGGCGCTCCGCGCCTCCCGGGTGATGTTCTCCGAGGAGATCTCGAAGAAGGCCTCCTGGGCCATCTCCAGGACCGGCGCCGGCTCCTCGGGCGACTCGTGCACCAGATGGACGATCTCGGCGCAGGAGTGCACCGCGCGGCGAAGCAGGTACTTGTTGCGGACCAGGCCGATATAGCTGAAGATGTGCGCCGGGGTCGGCACCTCGGTGACCAGTTCGGCGATGTAGCCATCGCCCCCGACGCGCTCCAGGAGACCGCGGTCCTCAAGCCACTGCCGCAGCGTCAGCAGGTCGAGCTGGATGCCCCGGTCCAGGATGTCCTTGATGCCGCGAAAGATGTCCTGGTTGCGCGGATCGAAAAACGCCTCCTCGACGAGTTTCTCGCGCGCCTCGTCGGCGGCCTCCCGGGGCGAGAGCAACATCGAGCCCAGGACGCCCTTCTCGGCCTCGAGGCTGTGCGGGATCGGCCAGGTGCGCGGCATCTCCGCCCGCGCCGCGGGGCGCCGGTCGCCAGCCCCCCGGCCGCCCTGCTGTCCCTTCGGCTTCGCGTCAGCCACCCCTCACCCCCCGCCGGGACCCCGGCCCATCAGCCGCCCTTGGCCTTGGCGCCCTTGGCGCCCTTGCCGGAATCCTTGGCCTTCTTGTCCTTGCCCTTGTCCTCGGGTTCCTCGCCCTTCTTGGGGCGCTTGGCGGCCTTGTGGCCCTTGTGGCCCTTGGCCTCGTGCTCCTCGTCCTCGCCCGCCACACGCTTGACCTCGAGCACGACTCGCAGCGTGCCCTTCACGTCGGGGTGCAGGTTCACCTCGATCTCGTGCTCGCCGGTCGCCTTGATCGGGTGCGGCAACTTGAGCTTCTTGCGGTCGATGTGGACATTCTCCTTGGCCAGCCGCTCCACGACGTCGTGCGCCGTGACCGAGCCGAAGACCTTCTCGCCCTCGCCGCCCGCGGTCATCTGGAACGTGAGCGTCATGCGGTTGATCCGGGTGGCCAGCGCGTTGGCCTCGTTGAGCTCGCGGGCCTCGCGCTCGGCGCGCGCCTGCTTGAGCTTCTCCACCTGGTGTTTGACCGCCGAGGTCGCCGGCATGGCGAGGCCCCGCGGGATCAGGTAGTTCCGGGCGTAGCCCGGCCGGACCTTCACGAGGTCGGCCTCGGCCCCCAGGCCCTCCACTTTCGCTTTGAGGATGATCTCGGTGTGCATCGTCTGGTGCTCCTATGATTGATTCTCGCCCAACCCTTAGAACGGGATGTCGTCTTCCTCGGGATGGCCATGCTCCTCGGCGGGCGCGGGCCCGGGCGCTGGCGGCCGCTGCGCCGCCTGCCCCTCGGATGAGGGTGCCGGCGCCGGCGCCTTGCCCTCGCTCGCCTTGCCGCGACCCAAAAACTGGACCCGCTCCGCCCGCACCCGCAGGCGGCTCCGCTTCTGTCCGTCCTTGTCCTCCCACTGGTCCAGCTGCAGCCGCCCCTCCACGAATACGGGCGACCCCTTCGACAGATACTGGCCGCAGGTCTCCGCCTGCCGGCCCCACGTCACGACGTCGACGTAGACGACCTCCTCGCGATCGCTGCCATCCTGCGTGCGGTAGACCATGTTGATCGCCATGCTGATGTCGGCGACCGCGGTCCCCTTGGGCGTGTACCTGACATCCGGATCGCGGGTCAGGTTGCCCATCAGGAAAACTTTGTTCAGCGACGCCATCGTGCCATCCCCGCTACTCGGATGCCGCGGCGCCCTTGGCCTCGCCGCCCGGCTTGGCCCCCGCCTTCGCGTTGACGTAAAATTGCCGGAAGACCTCCGCGTCGAAGGCCAGCTTCGGGCGGATCTTGTCGATCGCGTCCGCCGGGGCGGAGAACTGGATGTTGACGAAAAATCCGCTGTCCAGATTCCCCGCCACCCGCTCGAACCTGTGGCGGTCCATCTTCTGGACGCCCCGGACGAATCCCCCGGCCTCCCGAATCTCCGCCTCGATCCGCTCGATGATTTCCCCGACGCCCTCGTCCTTGCCCCGGGTGTCCAGTATGTACAGTGCCTCGTATTCTTTGATCGCCATGTTCTCTATCTCAGGTGCCGTGGGTGCCATTGCTTTGCAGAACGAGGGCGGCCCGACTAACCGCGACCGCCCTCCGAGTCATTCCTCCGATTAAATTCGTTCATCGCCGCAGTCAATCCCAAGGTGCAGGCCGCGTCCACCGCCCGGGACGCCCGGTCGATCATGCCGTCGACCGCAAGGGCCTCGCCCGGCGCGAACGCGTCGAGCACGAACCCCGCCAGATCGCCGCCGCGCGGCGCCCCCACGCCGCAGCGCAGGCGCGGGTACTCCCTCGTCCCGAGTCGCTCCTCGATCGACTCCAGCCCATTGTGGCCCCCCGAGCTGCCGCTCGCCCGGAGCCGCAGCTGGCCCACCTCCAGCGCCACGTCATCGAGCACGACGAGCACCTCTTCCGGATTGACCCCCTTGTCCTTGCAGAATGCCGCCAGCGCGTCGCCCGAGCGGTTCATGTAGGTGCGCGGCTTCAGCAGCCAGACCGGGATGCGCGGCCCTTCCGCGGAGCCGAAATTGGTCTCCGCGACCGCGGCCTTGCACCACCGCTGCTCGCGCCAGAGCGCGCCGCGCCGGGCGGCCACGCAGTCCAGCACCGCATAGCCGATGTTGTGGCGCGTCTGCTCGTATTCCACGCCAGGATTTCCAAGACCCGCGACCACGCGCACCACCCGTCAAATTCCTCCGTCGCCAGCCCGGGATCAACCCTTGCCCTTGCCCTTGGCCTCGGGGGCCTGTCCGGCCTCCGCGGCGGGCGCCGCGCCCTCGGCCGCCGGGGCCGCACCGGCCGCACCTTCCGCGGCCCCCTCGGCGGGCGCCGCCTCTTCTTCCGCCACGGTCGGCGCCGCGACGGCAAAGACCACCACGTCGCCAGAATTCAGGACCGCCACCCCGTCGGGAACCGCGATCTCCTTGACGTGGATGCTCTGGCCCACGTTGAGGCCGCTCACGTCCACCTCGATCCGGTCCGGCAGATCCTTCGGCAGGCACTCGACATGCAACTCGCGCAGGATGTTCTCCAGGATGCCCCCGAATGTCTTGACGCCGATCGGCTCGCCCAGGGACCGCACCGGAACGTGCGCCTTCAGCTTCTCGTTCGCCGCGATCTCGTGGAGATCCACGTGGAGGATCCTCCCGGTGACCGGATCGTGCTGCACGTGCTGCACGAACGCCGTCGTCTTGCGGCTCTTGTCGCCCAGCTCCATGTCCAAATCCAGCAGGACGTTCTCGCTGGAGGTGCCATGGACCGCCGCGTTGAGGTCCTTCTCGGCCACCTCGAGGGAAACCGCGTCGGTGCGCTTCCCGTATAGCACGGCCGGGACGCGCCCGCTCCGCCTCAGTCGGCCCACGGGCCCGCGCCCCTTGGCCGCCCTCGCGTACGCCTTCAGATCAATCGCCTTCGCCATATGCGCTGCTCCAGATTCGACAGATATAGATACCGCGAGCCCCGGACCAATCCGGGCCGGGGCAAACGCTGAATAAAGACGTTCCCGGGCGGTGCGTCAACACCAAATCCAAAAATCCGCGGCTGCGTTGCGGGCGCCCTATTTTCGAGCTACGCCAGACCCGCTTCCGCAACCCGGATCGCCGCCGCGTCAGCCCGCCGCAGGCTCACCCGTCTCCCCCGGATCTCCACCGTGATCGGGTCGCCGAACGGCGCCACGCCCACCACCTTAATGTCTGCGCCCGGGAGAAACCCCATCGCCATCAGCCTCTGCGAGGCCCCGCACGCCGCATCGATCGCGGCCAATCGCCCGCAGCCTCCCAGCGGCAGCTCGCTGAGCGCCCTCATGGCCGACGGAACAGCGCCATCGCCCCCCTCGCCGCCCGGCACACGATCCGGCGGAGCGACCCGCACGGCTCGGGGCACACCGCCGCCATCCCGGTCAATCCGCACTCCGTCCCCGCCCCGCGACACCGGCACACCCACACCGCACCCAGCATCTCCCGGCATACCGCCAGCCGCGAACCCCCGCACCGCAGCAACACCGGGTCCTCGCCCGACACCCATTCGAACTCCTCCCCCTCCCGGATCCCCATCTCGCGCAGCCGACGCCCAAAAGGCGACGCCTCGTCGATCGCCCCGACGATCCCGCACGATCCAGGGACACCCATGTCAGCAAGCCGATGCACCGCCAGTCACTCCTAATGCCTCATATGTGCAACATCCACACCCGGAACCCCTAGCGGAGACCCGACCCCTGTCAAGAGACCGCGGGCCCCGGCACGCGCCGCACGCCGGTCGTCGCGCGGGTCGCTCGTTGGCACGCTCGCCGGGAGGGCCCGCGGCCTCGCGGGCCGCGTCGGCTGACCCGAAAATTGCCGCATCGCCTCCCGTAGCCGAACGCGTAAGCGTTTGGCCGCCAAGGCCTCACGGCCTCGGCTGCATTTTCTGTCCCGGTGGTGCCCGCCGCGACGCGCATGACGTCTGCGACACTGCGCTACCGTCGCCTCCTGACAATCCGCTCCACCTGGTCGAGGAACTGGCCGACGCTGTCGCGCGGCTTGATCTCCTGAGCGCGCTTGAGCAACGGCACGGCCGGCTCGAGCTTGCCCTGCTCCACCAGCAACTGCGCGTGGCGCACCTTGGCGTCCGCCTCGAAGGCCTCGATGCCCGCCGCCCGCTCGTACATGAAGATTGCCTTCTCCGGCTCGCCCTTGCGCCCGTAGTGCTGCCCCAGCAGCAGCAATGCCTCGCCGTCGAGCGGGTCGAGATCCACGATCTCGTGCAGCACCTTCGCCGCCTCGTCCCCCGCCCCCTCGGCCGCCGCCACCCTCGCCTCGGTCTTCAGCACCCGCCGCTTGTCCTCCGCCGCCAGCTTGTCCAGGCCCGCGTCGCGGAGCCCTTTCACGACATCCTTCGCCGCGGCGGTGGCCCCCCGCTGCGCCAGGATCTCCGCCGCGCGGACACCGGACGGCAGCCCCTTGTCGGGCTCCACATCCATCGCCATCACGTAGGCCCTCGCGGCCAGCCCGTAGAGCTTCTCGTTGACGTAGATGTCGCCCAGCAGGTTCAACGCCTCGGGCGTCGCCTTGTTCATCCGGATCAGCATCTCGTAGTTCTGCGCCGCCTTCATCGGCTGGTTCATTCCGATGAACGCGTTGGCCTGGAGCAGCCAGTAGTCCGCGCGGTCCGGCGACTGCTGTATCATCTCGTCGATCAACGCGCTGACCTCGCCAAATTTCTGCTGTGAGAACAGCGCCCGCGCCAGCCCCAGCTTCCAATCCGCCACGTCGGGCTGGAGCAGCAGCGCGCTCCGGTACGCGGACTCCGCCGAGAGCCAGCGCTCCGTGTTCAGGTACGCCAGGCCGAGGATCCCCAGCACCGTCCCGTCCGCGCCCCCGAGCTCCACCGCCCGCGTCAGCGACTTGATCGCCTCCGCGTTCCGGCCCTTCCGAAAATGGATCATCCCCAGGTTCTTGTGCGCCCGGAGGAAATTCGGAAATTTCTTCGTCGCCTGGAAGTATCGCGAGGCCGCCCGGTCGATGTCACCGCCCTGAAAATACAGGTTGCCCAGGGTGAAATCGAACTGCGCGTTGGTCTCGTCGGTGATGTACTCCATCAGGTCGCGCACCGCCTGCCGCGGGTTGGTCGCGATCAGGTCCGTGAGTTCCTGCATCCGCGTCTTCTCCTCCTCGGTGGAGAGGTAGGGCTCGATGTCGGTCCGCATGCCATAGCTGCCCAAGAAATCCCGCTTGAATTCCTCCGAGCGGAAATAGTTGACCGGCCACGAGGGCTGTGGCTCTTGGGCCGAAACCCCGGAGGCCAGGGCAAAGCCCAGGGGAACCATCCCCCACCGCAAGATCCGGGAAGGGAGGGCCCGCGGCCTCGCGGGCCGCGTCCCACAAGGCATCCGCAGGCGGGTGACACCCGGACGCCGGGGCCGGCGTCCCTCCCGGTCTGAGGATGCGCCATCCACGATAGCGCCCATCGCGGCAAGATTGCTGTCTCCACTCGATTTCATATCTCCTCCATCACGGCTTGAAACTGATCGGTATCCTCATGCGAAACGAGACGGACTTGCCGCCCTTCTGCCCCGGCTCGAACCGCCACTGCCGCACCGCCGCGAGCGCCGCCTGGTCGAACGCCGGGTTGGTCGATTGATCGACGCGCACGTTGGTCACCCTCCCGTCGGCCAGCACGGTGAATGCCACCAGCACACGCCCCGTGATCTCCTGCTTGCGCAGCTCCGGCGGGTAGTTCGGCTTCACCTGGTTGACCACCTTCGGCGGCTGGTCCAGGTCCGAGGCCGAAAACACCTCCTCGACATCCACGCCCTCCGCCGCCCTGCTGAACGCCGCCCGCGTCAGGTCCGCGATCATGCCCGCCCCATCGCCGCCCACCGCACCCGGATTCAGCGCCAGCTCCAGCTGCGACAGGTCCAGCGGCGCCGGCGGCGCCTGGTCCGGCTCGGGCTCCGGCTCCTCCTGCTTCTGCTCCGGCGGCGGCTCCTGCGGCGCGACCGGCGGAGGCAGCTGCGCGACGTCCACCAGTCGCAGCAGATCGTCCTTGCCCCCGCCCCCGCCGATCACCTGCAGCAACGGCAGCACCAGGAACACCGCCACGCTGAACGCGACCGCCCAGAATACGGAGCGCAGCCACCGAAACAGCCCCGGCCCTTCCTTAAGTGACGCGCTCATGCACGATGCCCGCTCGCCATCCCGCGAACCGCCCTACTGGACCACCCTCGCGGTCGCGACGCTCACCTTCGTCGCGCCCGCCAGCTTCGCCTCGTCGATCACCCGCACGAAGAGCCCCGCCTGCGCGCTCTTGTCCACCTGCACGATCACCGGCATGTCCTCCTGCGCGATCATCCGCTTCACCAGCGGCTGCACCCCGTTCAACCCGATGTCCCGCCCCCCGTACACCACGGCGCCGTCCGCGGTGACCGCCAGCAGGATGCTGTTCTTCTCCAAATTCGACGCCGACGCCGCCTGCGGCTTGTCCACCTCGATCCCCGTCTCCTCCACGAACGTCGTCGTCACGATGAAGAAGATCAGCAGGATGAACACGCAGTCGATGAGGGGCGACATGTCGATCCCGCCCTCCCCGCTGTCTTCCTCGAGTGTCTGGAATCGCTTCATGGATCGCCTCCCTGGCTCCCGGCCCGCGAGGCCGCGGGCCCTCCCGCCTCAAGCGCGGAGGGACGCCGGCCCCGGCGTCCGCTAAGGAACAGCCTCTCGCTCATGCCTTCCTCCCCTTCTTGACGCACTTGTGTATGAACTGCGCGCACAGGCTCTCCATGTGCGCCAGAAAGGCCGCGTACCGGTCCCGCTCCCTCGCGAGCTGGTAGTGCCAGAAATAGCCGGGCAGCGCGATCACCAGGCCCGTCTGCGTCGTGATCAGCGCCTCCGAGATGCCGCCCGACACCATGTCCATCGTCTTCTCGCCGCCGCCCCCCATCGACAGCCCCTGGAACGTCGCGAACATCCCCGTCACCGTCCCGAGCAGCCCCAGCAGCGGCGCCGCCGCCACGCACACCTTCATGAACCGGAGATCCCGCGCAAAGGGCTTCAGCTCCCCGATCCGGATCTCCGCAAACCGGGCGCCGATCTCCTCGAGGTCGTGGCTCTGCATCGCGAAATGGATGATCCGCCCGATCGGCCCCTTCCGACCCCCGGCCTCCCCGATCCATCCCCGCCACTCGGGCTCCGCCACCCTGCGGTACGCCTTGTCCTTCAGCGCCAGCCGTATCTCCATGCCCTTGTAAAAGAGCATGAAGCTCACGATGGCCAGGGGCACCATCGCCCACCCGCCCTTCTGCCAGATATCCAGCGCCTGTTTCAGGAGATCCGCCATCTTCGCAAACCCTAGGCCGCCTTCCGGTCCTCCGCTCCAGGCAGCCGGTTCAGGAACGAGATCGCCACCTTCTCCATGTTCTGGATCAGCCCCGCCGCCTTCCGCGACATGAACGCGTGCATCAGCAGCGACGGGATCGCCACGATTAGCCCGTACTCCGTCGTCACCAGCGCCTCCGAGATGCCGCCCGACAGCGTCTTCGCGTCGCCCGTGCCAAACACCGTGATCATCTTGAAGGTGTTGATCATCCCGGTCACCGTGCCCAGCAGCCCCAGCAGCGGCGCCGCCGAGGCGCACAGCGCGATGAAGGGCAACATGTTGTTCACCTTGAGCCTCGCCGCCAGCACCTTCTCGAACATGACCTCCTCGATCAGCTCCTTCGGCTCGCCCACGTGGCTCAGGCCCGCGTGCAGCATGTCGCCCACGTGGCCGCCGATGCGCTTCGCGAACGCCGCCCCCGCCTGCACGCCGCGTTCATTGACCTCCTTGAACAGCTTCTCCATCTGCGCCGAGCCGACCTCCCGCACGCTCGCCATCTGGACCCACTTGATCAGCGCCACCACCAGCGCGCACGCCGCCAGCCCCAGGATCGGCACCATCGTCGGCCCGCCGCTGATGATGTGCTCCACGATCGTCTCCTTGGTCTCGGCCAGCTTGAACGCGCTGCCCATCGTCGGGTCCATCGGCATGTCGCCCTGCCCCGAGGTCACCAGGTCCCGGATCGGCTTCACGAACGCCCCGGCCTCGACGTCCACCACGTTCGGCTCCGTCGAGCCGAGCTTCTGCTCCACAAGGCCCGTCGCGCCCCCGTCCTCCGAGGCGAACACCGCCACCGGCCCCACGAGCGCGAAGGTCCCCTTCTTGACTTCCCCGTTCGGCGCCACCGCCGTCCCCGGAAACACCTCGCCGCCGGCCACCCGCTTGACCCGGTCCAGCGCCCCCTCCAGCACCTTCATCTGCTCGGTCAGCCTCGACAGCGTCGTCGCGTCGCCGCTCACCGATGCCGCGCGCGCCGCCTCGATCACCGGCTTGTACCTCTGCAATTCCCCGATGTGCACCCGCGACTCGAAATTCCGGATATACTCATCCAGGAGGTTCGCGATGTACGTCGATTCCTGGCTCTTGGCCTTGATCTCGTTCTTCAGGTTCGCCGTCTCGAGGCTCCGGTTGTCCAGCTCGCGCGCCGCCTCGTCGTACTGGCGCCGAGCCGCCAGCACCTCGTCCTCCAGGCCGCTGAGCTTTTTCGACAGCGGGATCTTCTCCTTGCCGATCTCCTCGCGCGCCGCCGAGAGCTGCTCCAGCGCCTCCTCCAGCTCCGCGCCCGCCTGATTCGCCACGCCCTGCAGCGTCTCCTGCGCCCTCGCCCAGGGCGCGAGGCACAGCGCCACCCCCAATACCGCCACTTCAAAAATCTTCATCTTCATAGGCCCGTCCGTGTTCATCCGTTTCCATCCGTGGTTAAGTGGGACTGCCTCCTTACGTCGGCAGCTACGAGGGAAACCATTCGCGTCCATTCGTGTCCATCCGTGGTTGGTATCACTGCACCTTCACCGGCAGCGGCACGAAGTCCGCCACCTTCTCGTTCTCCGAAATGCCGATCGCCTCCGCGATCTGGCCCGCCGCGCCCTGCATGTCCTCCCACTTCCAGCCGCCCTCCGTCGGGATCCCCCGCCCGGCCACGCCCTTCTCCGGGTTCGCGTAGAACGCCTGCCCGAGCCCCAGGTACAGCGTGCGCACCTCGGCGGTCTTCCCGTCCCCCACCGCCCGCAGTTCCCGGCTCACCACCACCTCGCGGTTGAACTTGTCCACCTCGTTCAGGATCCCCACCACGTTCTGGTACCGCTCCAATAACGTCAGCTTCGACTCCGCGGGATTCTCCGGCATCCGCCGCACCAGCGGCTCCACCTTCTGCCGCAGCACGTCCGGCAACAGCGGCAGCACCTCCCCCTTCACCCGCCGCTCCAGCGTCGGCACCCGCTCCGCCAGAAACGCCCCCGCCTGCTCCAGCGTGTCCCGCTCCGCCCGCAGCTTCCCGTTCTCCGAGCCCGCATCCTCCGCCTTCTTCCGCGCCCCGGCGGTCTTCTCCCCCAGCTCCTTGATCTCACGCTCCACCAGCGACACCCGCTCCTCCAGGATCTGCTTGCCCAGCTCCCAGTCCTGGCGCTCCTTGGAGATCAGCTGCTCGGCCTCCACCCACTTCTCCAGCTTCAGCCGCGCGTCCTTCAGCGGCGAGACGGACGCCTCTTGCCCGTGCGCCACGGCCGCCATCAGAACCGCCGCCAATGTCAATGTGCACTGTCTCATCGTCTTCATCCTCCTGCTCTTGCTCCACCAAATCCTCACCACGAATACTCCAGCCCGATCGAGTACTCCCGCCCGACGCGATACTTCTGGTAGACCTTGGCCACCCCGCCGAACGACTGGTGCAGCCGCTCCGTCTCCAGATCGAGCAGGTTCTTGGCACGGAGCGTCACCGCCCAGTGCTCCCACAGGTCCTGCTGGATGGTCAGGTCGATCTGGGCCGGCGGGAACTCGTAGATGTCCGGCAGCCCGTTCTTGCCGATCAGGTACAGCCTCGGGCCCGTCTGGTTGTAGAACAGGCCGATGAATGTCCCGGTGTCGGGGTTGTCGTACGCGATGCTCGCGTTGAGCGTGAAGGTCGGCTGATCCTGGAGCTGGCGCTCCGGCCGATACCCGTAGGGCCGCTGCTGTTCCACGAGGTCCGGAGGATTCTTGACCTCCGACACGATGTACGCCCCGTTGACGCCCACCTCCAGATTCCGGAAGATGTCCCACTCCTCGAACGCCGCCGCCATCGCGGCGAGACGATGCCGCATCTCCAGCTCGATCCCGTACACCTGCGCCTCCGGGAAGTTCTCGAACCGCACGAACTCCGTCTCGGCAAACTGGCCCCTCGCGCGCTCGATCGGCTCGCGGATGTTCTTGTAGAACAGGCTCCCCGCCACCACGCTGCCCGGCACGGGGAACCATTCCATCCTGGCGTCAAAATTGTCGATGGCGGACATCTCGAGCGCCGGGTTGCCGATGAACAACTCGATGTTATTCGGGTCCTCGTAGACGATCGGCGCCAGCTCCTTGAAGGTCGGGCGCGCGACGGTCTGCGACCACGCGAATCGGAGCTTCACGTCCTCGGCGAGGTCGAAGTTGCACAGTATCGCCGGCAGGATGTCGTTCTGCGCGATCTGGCCATCCCCCAGGAACAGGTCGCTGGTCGGCTCCGGCACGCTGATCCGGCTCGACTCGATCCTCGCCCCGGCGATCAGCTCCAGATAAGATGCGACGTCGATCGTCGCCATCGCGTACCCCGCGACAAAGGTCTGCCTCCCGATATACTCGTTCAACTCCTCGCCGCCCGGACGATAGGCCAGGCGCCTAAACAGGTAGTTGCCCCGCCTGTCCTTCCCCGAGATGCCCAGGTACTCGGGATCCAGATAGACCTCCGACCACCGCGTGCCATCCGCCGAGGCATAGCTGTTCAACCCGAACCCGGACTGGGACACGTAAGACACTTCGTCCTGCTCGAAATCCCTGCGCGCCCGCTCGTACGAGAACCCCGCCTTGATCGCCGACTCGTTTCGGCCCGAGGAATCCAGGGGTATCGTCACGTCGATCCGCGCCGTGTCCGACCTCTCCTCGAAGAACCTCCACAGCCTCTGGACCGAGGCCGGGTCCGGGTAGGTGCGGTTATCCCCGTCGACGATGACATTCGCCTCGAAGCTCCTCGTGTCCGGCTCGTCCTGCTCCGCCAGCGCCGAGCCGATCAGCCAGTCCACCGTCACGCCGTTGAGGAACTCGTGGTGCCCGTCGAGCTGGAATGCCAGCAGCGTCCGCTCGATGTACTCCAGCGTCTCGCGCTCGAACCGCGTCATGTTGTCCGGATTCGGGAACTCGCTCAGGCGATACTTGGCCGTGTCGCTCGTGCTCTTCGAGAAGAACATGGTGAACGAGAGGCTGTGGTCGTCCGACGCCTTGAGCGCGAGGGAGAAGAGGCTGCCCCAGGTCAACTCCTCGACGCCCTCGTCATACCGGTATATGTTCCGCACGTCCTCGCCCTTCGGGGCGAGCTGGTCGCCGCCCGAGTACTGATATCGGCCCTCCTCCCCGTCCCACACCGCGTTGAACTGCCTGTCGTAGGTCATCCCCAGGACGAGGCCCAGCGGGACCCCGAGAAACTCCACGGTGTCGCCGATGATCGCCGAGAACGCGCGGTCGACCGGCGCGGAGTCCTCCTCCACGCCAAGGACCGGCGAGAGGGCCTGCGTGGCCGCGTCCCACTTCTTCGCCACGCTCTCGTCCTTCGTCTGGAAAGGCGGGGCGCCCTCCGGCGCGTACTTGTCCGTGACATCCGGGAGCGCCCGCCCCCCCTCGTCGAATCCCAGGAAGCTCACGCCCCCCCCGCGATAGCTCAGGAAGTCGTCGTTGAATGTCGCGTTGCTCTTGTAGCCCACCTTCCCGCTCACGGAGAACGTGAACTCCTCCGGCATCTTGCGCGTCTGTATGTCGATGCTCCCGCCCGTGAAATCGCCGGGCATGTCGGGCGTGAATGTCTTGCTCGCGGTGATGCTGTCCAGCAGCTTGGTCGGGAACAGGTCCACGTTCACCGCGCGCCGGTCCGGATCGGCGCTCGGAATCCGTCCCCCATTCAGCAGCGTGTTGTTATACCGGTCCGCCAGACCGCGGACCACCACGTACTTGTCGTCGACGACGGTCGTCCCCGCGACCTTCTTCAGCGCCCCGGCCGCGCTCGTCGTGCCCGCCCTGGAGAAGAACTCGGAGCCCAGGGACTCGATGGACGATGCGGCCTCCTGGCGCTGGATGAGCAGCTGCGACTCGCCCTCGGCGAAGAGCTCTCCGCTCACGACCAGTTCGTCCATCTCGTACACCTGCGAGTCCATGCGGATCGAGAGGTCCGCGAACGAGCCCGAAACCACCGCGACATCCGAGGCCGTCCGCCGCTCGTACCCCTCACGCGTCACGCTCACCGAATAGACGCCCGGCGCCAGCGCATCGAAAACGAAGCGCCCGCTCGAATCGGTCTGGACGGACGCCCCCGTCTCCATGACGCTCACCCGCGCATTGGCGATGCCCCCGCCGCCGTCGGCGTCCAGCACCGAACCCCGGATCCCGCCCAGGTTGCCCTCGGCCTGCGGACGCGCATCGGAAACGGTGAAACCATATGCCAATGCGACAAGGGCACACGCCAACCGGCGCGGCGCCCTCATCCAAGGCTGTGGCTCATCCCGCATGCGAGAATCTCTAGGCCCACTCTGTTACATTCGTGTGGCAGCACCGCGCCGATTGTGATTCTGGACCGACTCCTCCGCCCGCGCGCGCACGCCCCGCCTCCTGCATGCGGAGACACCTGGTGGATCCGGGCTGCCTGAAGGCAGCACTACGAACACCCCCGTGGTCTTGGGCTCGTAGTGCCGCCTTAAGGCGGCATCCGCATAACCAACGGTTTAGGTGTTTGTTGTGAAACGCGTCGTGGTGCATGGAACTTCGAAGTTTCTGGCCAGATGGTCCCGCGGGTGCGTCCACGGCACGGCGACCGTGGCCACGCGTTGTCGGGACCCCGGGCGGCAGGATCTTCTTCGGGGGCCCAAACTCCTTCTCCCACGCGGCCACGTCCCGCTCCACGATCGCCCGCACCTGCCCGAGGCAGGCCCTCACGGATTCCGATGGCGCGACACCCGCCTTGCCCATGGCCAGGCAGGTATCGATCACGCTCATGCTCCGCACCCGGTGGTGTGTCACATCCTTCAGCGCCACCTCGGCCGCCGCGAGCCAGCGCCGGGCGGCCTCGTCCCCCCCATGGAGCCGCTGATACCCGTACGCCACGGCCGCCGCGCTCTCGCCGCGTTCCAGAGGCTGGAGGAGGGCCGGCTGTCTGGCCGCAACCTCCAACAGGGCGCCGGCCCGGTCGCGATCTCCGAATCCGAGCAGCGCGTCCGCGACCCGCACGAGATTTTGCGCCTTCCACGCCACCCCATCGGGCAGCGCCAGGGCCACCGTTTCGGCCTCGTCGAGCATCGCCCGCGCATCGTCCTGGAGCCCGGACATGCGCAGCTGGGTCGCCACCTCCGCCATCAACCCGGAGCCATCCCATGCGAGCAAGCCTTCCGCCAGTCCCCGCGCGCGTGCCGCAAATTCCTTCGCCCGCCCGGCATCGCCCCGGGTCTGGCACCATGCCGCCGCATTGACCAGGGCGTTCGCCTCCGAGGTCACGAGTCCCGAACTCTTCCCTGCCCCGTCACCCCCCGAAAGCTCCCCCCATGCGTCGCTGCGATTCAGGCGCGCCGCCGCCGCGCAAAGCCGACCGGCCGCGTAGTCCCGTTCTCCATCGTGTCCCTCCAGGGTCGCCCACAGCGGTCGCGCCTCCTCGAATCGCCCTTGCTCCCCGAGGGCCGCCACCACCTCCGCCGCCACGCGGGCACGCCGCCAGTCGCCATGCAGTTCGATCTCGGCCGACGCACGCCCGGTCAGCTCCCGCGCCAGATCCATCTCTCCCGCCTGCGCGGCGATGGCCGCGACCCCGGCCATGCCCTGCGGCCGCCTCCATTCGCTCATCGACACGCCCCCCAGCAGGTCCACCGCCTGACTGAAGAAACCATCCTCGGCCAACCGGATCGCGATGCGCTCCTTGTACTTCGCCTCCCGCTCAGAATCCGTCCGCAGAAACTCGCTGAACTCCACGGCGATCCGGTACGCCTCGGGAAACTCCGCCTTCCCCGCCGCCGCCTGCGCATCCCAGGCGGCCCCGGGCAGGCACAGGAGCCACGCGCACACCGCGCCACCAAACCGTTTTATTCGCGTCGCCATATCTCCACACTCTCGACCCAACACGCCACCCCGAACCATCCTCACCGTATCCACCCGCGTCCCCCGAACTCGAAGGGGCCGCGCCACCGAGGCGGCGCGACCCCCCTAATCGAGTCCTGCGGCCCTGGCCGCACCCGCTTGACCGGTCCCTACAGCGCCAGCACGCGGTAGAGCAATGCCCCCGAGATCGGGGCGGCGTTCACGTTCGTGTACACCGTGGTCCCGGCCCCGGCGCCCGCGATCACCGTCAGCGGCGTGTACGCCTTGCCGTCGAGCGACCGCTCGATCGAGTAGTACACCCCGGCCTGCGAGTCGAAGGAGACCACGACGTTGGTGCCGTCATAGGATGACAGCGACACCACCGGGTTGATCGACGCCGACGCGTTGGTCGTGTTGACGCCCAAATAATCCAGCAACGACCAGCCCTTCAGCCAGAAGTTGTCGCGGAACGCGCCGCGGAAATTCGCGCTCGGCGTGAAGAACCCATCGTTGGGCGCCGTGAATGTCGTGTTGCCGCGCATCGCGGAACCACCCGTCAGCCTCGGGTCGAACTCCTGGCCGACGACCCGCCCCACCCTCACGATGCCGGGGGCCACGTCAAACGTGTTCTGGTACGCCGCGTTGGTCAGGAACTGCGACGCCAGCGCATCCTTCACCGTCGAGCCATCCCGGTTGATGCCCGCGGCCGTGGTCGCGCCGCCATTGCCGATGTCGTACCAGGAGCACGCCCGAAACAGCAGGTCCTCCTCGGTGGCCGCCGCGCCGTTCGTCGAGAACCCGTACTCGCCGCCCGTCGACCGCACCGACACGAACTTGTTGCTCGTCGTCACATCCTCGATGCTCAGGTTGTCCGTCCCCCCATCCTGCTCCACGAAGATGGCGTTGTAGAACTTGCCCCCCGCATCCAGCTTGAAGCGCAGGCCGTTCCGGTCCCTCGTCTGCGTCTCGTTCGTGCCGCGCCCGATGCCCGTCACGTTGTAGAACTTCGGGATCGAATACGGGCGCCCGCCGCCGTTGTCGGGCTCGGCGCCATCGCACTCGAACAGGGAGTCGTGGATCATCGTCTCGCTCGATGGCGGGTTCCCATTCTGTTCGGTCGGGGTCGGACGACCCGTGTTGACGTACCCCGAGGACGCGTTCGTCTTGACGTACTTGTTGCCCTGCATCGCCAGCAGGAACTGGTTGTTGCCCCGGTACCCCTCGTCGTAGTCGAACGCCTCGTCCGCGGCGAAGAGCGCCGCCAGATACTTCGCGTTCACGCAGCCGCCAAACCACTCGAACCCGTCATCCATCGAGTTGAACGACTCCATGAACTCCACCGTCGTGCCCCGCCCCACACCGCCGAACGTCACCCCATTGAGCTCGTTGTTCGGCGTCAGCACGAACCCCGAATACCGGATCGATATGAACCGATAGACGCCGCTGTTGTCGTCGTCGTCGGTGCCGCCATAGGCGCCATCGCTCACGCTCTGGAAGCCCTCGATATAGTCGCCCCCGACGGCCAGGTTCTGCCCGTTCGTGAAGGTCGACAGGTCGAAGGTCGTGCCATTCGTGTTGTTCTGCGCCACGCGGGCCTGCCCCGCGATCCCCAGCGCGCCCCACCACCCCTGCTGCCCGTACGCGTTGCCGCCCTCGTCGGCACCCCCGTACAGGTCCTCGACCGTGTTGTCGTAGTACTTCCAGTCGAGGTCGGTGAACGCGTTGGTGTTCAGCCACGGCGGGATCGTGTTCGTCCCCCCGGGCACGTACGGATCATCGATCGACGTCATGATGATCGGCGACTCCGCCGTCCCGTTCGCGATGATCTTCGAGCCCTTCGCGCAGATCAGCGTCCCGGGGTCCGCCGGCTGCGCCAGCGTCCCCGTCTTGTTCAAGGGACGCTCGCCCCGGATCAGCGTCCCCGGCTCGATGACCAGGGTCGCCCCGCCCGCCACGAAAGTCAGCTTGTCCAGCACGTACACGTTGTTCGCCGTCCACCGCGTGTCGTTCGTGATCCGCGTGATCGCGCTCGCCGGGTCGGTCACCAGCACGAACGTCACCCCGTTCACCGTCTGCGGCACGCCATTCGTGTACTGCCCCGCGTTGAACGCCGCGTTCCCCGCGCCCGCCATCGCCAGC
>JADLBR010000464.1 GCA_020847615.1 Verrucomicrobiia bacterium | reverse complement strand
GTCGTCCTCGACCGGGCCGACATAGGTCTTGAACATGAGGTTGAAGGGCCGCGGCTCGGTCTTTTCGCCGTGGCAGGTGGCGACGGTCTTGGACGGTTTCTGGGGGCAGGGGGTCGAGTCGATCTGGTCGGCGCGGAAGCGTCCCTTGCAGGTCTTGCAGTCGATGAGCGGGTCGCTGAAGGTGGCCTCGTGGCCGGAGGCGCGCCAGACGGCGCGGTTCATGAGGATGGCGCCATCCATGCCGACGATGTCGTCGCGCATCTGGGTCATGCAGCGCCACCAGTAGTCCTTGACGTTGCGCTTGAGTTCGACGCCCAGGGGCCCGTAGTCCCAGGCGCCGTTGAGGCCCCCGTAGATCTCGGAGGATTGGAAGATGAAGCCGCGCCGCTTGCAGAGCGACACGATCTTCTCCATGCGTTCGGTATCTTTCTTGTCTTCGGGACTGGCCATGGCGGGATAAAGGGCGGGAGTCTCGCGGGTTTGGGGTTCGGAGTCAATGCTGGCAACCGGGTCCGTGCGCGGGGCGGTCTCGGCGTGGGCGGTTCTGGATCCCCGGGAGGCCGGGGGACCGGGGCGGATTAGGGAATGGCAATATCTGCAATCTCCATGTACACTTCCACGCGTATGCCCAAGATGGATTTTCTAACGACGGTGCGGGGTTCGCTGCTTGAGGGTTTCTATCCGCGCGGCTGGGATCTCGCGAAGATCGACCGGTGCTGCGCGATGGGTCTGCGGCGGCTGACGGCGCCTGGCGGGCACTGGAATCGTGGATTCCGCGCGGTCCCGGTGCGGGATGTCGCGGCGATGGACGAGCGGATGGGCGATGCCATCGCCGACCAGATCGAGGCCACCCGGCGACGGGGTATTCCCCTGGCGCTGATCCTGCCCGTCGGGCCGATGGGCATGTACAGGACGGTCGTGAGGCGGCTCCGGGCGTCCCGGACGGCGTGCGACCACGTCACGACGTTCAACATGGATGAGTGGGCCGATCGCAAGGGCAACACCTTTCCCGGGAATCGGCCCGGCGGTTTCCAGCACGCCATGAACTCGGCGCTTTTCGGGCCCTTGGGCAAGTACGCGGTACCGCCGCGGCAGCGGAATTTTGCGACGAGGTCGAATCTGCCCACCTATCCTGACAAGATCCGGCGGCTCAAGGCGGCCGGGGGCCGGCTGGTCACCGTCTACGGGATCGGCCGAGCGTGCCACATCGCGTTCTGGGAACCGCAGATCGCGGCGGAGTTCCGATCGGTGGCGCGGTGGAAGGAACAGTCCTTCCGCGTCGGCCAGGCGCTGCATCCGTTGACCATCGAGCAGAACGCGCTGCACAGCTTTAACAGCCGATTCACGCTGATCCCCTGCTGGGCGAACACCATCGGACCGGGGCTCTTTCTCCAGAGCGACTTTTGCATCGGGGGGGCCGACGGGGTCTATCCTGATCGCGGCGCGATGTGGCAAGGGATGAGCCTGTGCGTCACGCTGCAATACGGCCCCGATCCGTGGGTGCCGTCCAGCTGGATGCCCACGCTGCCGGGGCGACTCTATTTCACGCGCGCGCTGGCGGGACCCCTGTTGCCCGAGGCCCATTGAGCGCGCGACTCGGCAAGGAACCGGTCGGATGAATAGCCGTGAACGCGTAGCGGCCGCCATGGGGCACGGCGTGCCCGACCGTGTTCCGGTGATGTGCCAGCTCGCGCTCGGCCATTATTTCTTGCGGGCCGGCAGGCGCCCATCGGACATCTGGTTCGACAGCGGTGTCTTTGCCGAGACGCTGGTGGCATTCCGGGAGCGCTATGGGTTCGACGGGATACTGGTGAATTTGCCCGGGCGCCCCAGCGGCTGGCGCACCCACCTGGCCGACCGGCGCGACGCGGGCGACCGTGAGATCCTGCGCTGGAAGGCGGGGCTCGAGACGCGGTTCCCGCCAGACGACAACCCGCACGCCTTCCTGGACGGGGGAGGGACCCTGCCTCGGGCGAGGTGCGATGCGGTGGATCCGGAGGACCCCGGCACCTATCGGACGGCCGGTTACGTGTGGAATACGTGGCACGCCCCGAGCCTCTGGGATATCCCGGATGGAGCCGACCTGACGGATCCCGGGTCGTATCCCGCATGGTTCACCGCGGCCCTCTCCGCGGTCCGGGAGGCTTGCCCGGATGTGTCGGTGCACGCCGAGGTCTTCTCGCCCTTCACGCACCTCGTCGAACTCTTTGGCTACGAGGACGCCCTCCTCGCCCTCGTCGACGCGCCGGGCACGTGTCTGCGGCTGCTGGACGTCCTTGGCTCCATGGTCGTGGCCCAGGTTCGTCGCATCGGTCCGGTTGGGCCCGACGCGGTCCTGATCAGCTCGGCGTTTGCCGGGGCGGGCTTCATCAGCCGCGAGATGTACCGCAGATTCGTGCTGCCAGTTGAGCGCCGGCTGGCCGAAGCGATCCGGGGCGAGGGCCTTCCGTCGTACACGCACACGTGCGGCGCGATCGGAGACCGCCTTGATCTGATGGCCGAGACGGGCGTGGATGGCATCGATACGCTTGATCCTCCTCCCCTGGGCACAATCGACCTCGCCAGGGCCAAGGCCGAGTTTGGCCGGCGCTTCTTCTTCAAGGGGAATCTCGATGCCGTCAACGAGATGCTGCATGCCGACGAAGCGACCTTCGAGCGCGCCGTGCGGCGGCGGCTCGACATCGGGATGCCCGGCGGCGGATACATCCTGTCGTCCGCCTGTTCCGTCTCGCCGCATGTCAGGCCCGAGAGGCTGTGCCGGATGGTGGAACTGGCCGAGAGGCACGGCCGGTATCGGTGACCGGCGCATTCCCTGCCCGCGGCGCGTGCCGGGCCGGGGTTGACTCGCGATCTTGGTCGGCCCACGCTTGCGCGCAGTCAACAGAGGAGATCCCGATGCCGATCCGCCATTTCGCCCCATTCATAATCCCGTGCATGGCGCTGTCCGCGCCTGCGGCCGAGCCGGCGAAAAAGGCACTCGAGCCACACCCGGTGGTGAGAAGCTTCTACGTCGATGGCGTCACTGAAGCGGGGGTGGTCGAGAAGATCACCGGTGCCCTGAGGGAGCTCCCGAGCGTGACGCAGGTGACCGAGCTGACGGCATCCAGCGGATACGTGCGGGTGGCGTTTGACACTCACGTGATCGCGAGCCATCTGGTCGCGCAGACCATGAGGGACAATGGGGCCTCGTCGGTCCACATCGCCTTCAGGATTCCCGAATATTCCCAGAATGCCGAGAAACTCGACGCGCTCTTCGCGAGGATCGAGGGGCAACGGTTTGTCAGGATCGAGGCGAAGGACAGGTCGGCGGGCCAATTCAAGCTCACCTACCTGCCTATCACCCCCGATGCCGGTGATCCGCGGAAGGTGGGTTTCAACTATGGCCACCTCGGCCACCCGGTCCACGATCCCCCGCCCAAGGGCCTTGGCCTGAGCTTCCAGCTGCAGGACGCGCCCGGCCCTGGAGTCCTGGCCACCAAGGTGAAAAGCGGGAAGAAGTGATCGTGAGCCCCGTACCGTCGCGGGGCGTTCGCGCGAGGACCTCCGGTACCTCGGAGGTGGTCGGACGCTGTCCGGCAGCGTCCTCCGGCAGAACCGCCTTCTAGCAGCCTGTCGGACTTAGCCAAGTCCGACAAGGCTGCTAGAATTCAAAACCGCCTGATTTCTAGATAGTTACAATGGATTGGGTCTGGGTGTAGCACCGTTCGTGAGCCAATGTCTGGCACCGGGATGCTCTTCCGTAAGTTCCTTGCTATTATACTCGGCGTCATAAATAATTGCGCATATCCTGCTCACCCGAGCGAGCAGAGCCTGCGGAGGACGTCGTTGGGCTGTGCCCAAGCGGCGAATTGCGCCTCCACGACGGCGGCGAGCGCATCGAGC
>JADLBR010000463.1 GCA_020847615.1 Verrucomicrobiia bacterium | reverse complement strand
GAGAACTGTTCGGTGGAGGCGGAGTGGGATCTGGAGGGTGCGGCGGTTTTGCCGCGGGTGGCGTCGGTGCTGGAGGAGTGCGGGGCGGAGCCGTGCGAGGGGACGGTGCTGCGGCTGAAGCGGACGGTGTCGGCATCGGGGCAGAACCGGCAATTCGCGAATGGCTCGACGGTGCCGCTGGTTGCGCTGAAGCGGCTGGGGGATCTGCTGGCGGATTTCCACGGGCCGCACGATCACCAGTCCCTGCTGTCGACGGACACGCAACGGGATTTGCTGGACGCGTTCGGCGGGCTGACCGGCGACCGCGGGAGGGTGGGGTCGCTGTGGGCGGCGTGGCAGGGGGCGCGCCGACGCCACGAGGCGCTGGAGAAAGAGACGGCGAGCACGGACCGGGAGATCGAGAGGCTGCGTTTCGAGGCGGAGGAGATCGGCAAGGCGGGGCTGCGCGCGGGCGAGGACACGGAGGTGACGGCGCAGTTGGACGTGGTGAGGAACGGGCAGCGGTTGCTGGAGTTGAGCCGGTCGTTATCGGCGCTGCTGACGGAGGGGGAGGGTTGCGCGTCGGACCAGCTGGCGGCGGCGGCGAAGCATGCCAGAGAGCTGGCGGCGATCGACGCGCGGTGCGCGGGATGGCTCGAGCTCATCGGCACGGCGCAGGCGGCGGCCGGCGAGCTTTCGCGCGAGGTGGCGCATTATGCGGACGCGCTGGATCTGGATGAGGAGAGCCTGGCGCGGATCGAGGAGAGGTTCAACGCGATCCAATCGCTGAAGCGGAAGTACGGCCCGACGCTCGAGGACGTGATGCGGCGCGGGGAGGAGGCGCGGGCGCGGCTGGAGCGGATCGGGAGGCGGGACGAGGAGCTGGCGCGGGCGGCGAAGGAAAAGGCGGCGGCGGGCCGGGCGTACGACGCGGCGGCGAGGGCGCGGGGGGCCGCGCGGGGGAAGGCGGCGGTGGCATTGGCCAAGGCCGTGACGGGATTACTGAAGGATCTGGGGTTCAAGAGGGCGCGGTTCGACGCGGCGATGGCGGCGCTGGAGGCTCCGGCGGCGCACGGGATGGACCGGGTGGAGTTCCAGTTCAGCCCGAATGTCGGGGAGGGCGCGAAGCCGCTGCGTGCGATCGCCTCGAGCGGCGAGATGGCGCGGGTGATGCTGGCGATCAAGGCGACGCTGGCGCGGCAGGACGAGGTGCCGCTGCTGATCTTTGACGAGGTGGACGCGAACGTGGGCGGGGAGATTGGGGCACAGGTGGGGCGGAGGTTGCGGGAGCTGGGGGGGACGCACCAGGTGGTGTGCATCACGCACCTGCCGCAGGTGGCGGCGCTGGGGCACGCGCATTTCGAGGTGCGCAAGCGTGAGCAGGCGGGGCGCACGATCACGGAGGTGGAGGCGCTGCGCGGCGAGGCCCGGGTCGAGGAGCTGGCGCGGATGCTGGGGGGCGCGTCGTCGTCGTCGCGGGCGCTGGCGAAGGCGATGGTGGAGGATGGGGCAAAGCCTTGAGTTGGTGGGCGAGGCGGGTTAGAGATCGGCTGTGGCGATGATCGGGCAATTGCGTCACGGCGTCCGCCGACATCCGGCGGCCGTGATCGGCTGCGCGCTGGTGCTGCTGTTCTATCTGGTCGGGCTCTTCGAGGTGTGGCGGTGGGCGGAGGAACCGCTCGGCGACCTGATGCAGTCGAGGCGCGCGAAGGTGCCCGCGGCCCCGGACAATCTCGTGATGGTGGGGGTGGACCGGAGCACGCTGGACACGCACGGCGGCGGGGCGTGGCCGCTGTCGCGGCTGGCGTACGCGATGGCGCTCCAGGCCGTGGCGCCGCGGGGGGTGACGGGCATCGGGCTCGAGATGCCGCTCACGGAGAAGGATCCGGCGATGGCGGTATTCGACGCGGCCTTCGCGCGGCAGGTGTCCAAGCTTCCGTCGGTGGTGCTGTCGGCGGTGGGGATGGGCTCCGGGGGGGAGACAAGTCGGCCCGCGAATCTGCCGGCGCTGCCGGGCGCGGGGGTCGCGTTGGACCGGCTGGCGGATCACACCGGGTTTTTGCTGCCGGCCCAGGGGTTGGGCAGCGAGGCGCGCCTGGCATTGAGCAATCTGCCGAGGGGTCCGGATGAGCCGGTGCGCTCGGTGCCGTTGCTCCTGCGCAGCGGCGATGCGCTGCTGCCATCGTTCTTCCTGCAGTGCCTTTTGGCGCACGAGGGGTTGACGGTCGGCGACGTGGGTGTGGAGAAGGGGAGATACGTGGTGGTCCGGAGGCGGGGCGAGGTCGTGCACCGGATCCCGGTGGACGGGGGGCTGAGGATGGGTTTGCCCCTGAGGCCGGCGGTGCCCGGGCCGCCGCGCGTGGGGCTGGACGTGCTGGTGCTTGCGGCGGAACAGGCGGCAGCGTCGGTGCCTGGGAGCGCGACCAACTCTTTCGACCTGGGCAAGCTGCACGGGCGATTCGTGCTGATCGGGCGCGAGGCGGAGGAGACCTACGAGCCCGTGCTGACGACGCGGGGCGCGATCTCGCCCGCCGGCGTTTTTCTCTGGGCGTGGGAGGCGGCCTTCGCGAAGGATTTCATCGCGCAGCTGCCCGGCTGGTCCCTGTGGCTCGCGTGCGTCCCGCTGGCCGTCTTTCTCGTGTGGTTCGCATCGCGGTTCCACATGGCGTGGGCGGTGCTGATGGCGCTCTTCGTGGTGGCGGATTTCAGCGCGCTGTCCTACTGGCTGCTATCGGAATTCCGCCTGTGGCTTTTTCCTGTGCCGCCGGCGCTGATGTGCGTCGCGGCGATCGCCTTGGGGAGGTGGTTGCGGTCGGTCGCGGTGCGCCACGAGGGGGCGTTGGCGGCCCCGCCGTCGAAGGGCCTCGCCCGGGTGCGGGCGGCATATCCGCCCGGCTGGAGTGGGCCCCCCTGAGATTCGCCGTGGCGCGCGGGGCGCGGTTTTCTTCCGGTTTTTGTTCGCGGCGGGAGGGATCGGCGATAAAAGGGGTGGCGTGACCGTTGACGAGGCGTTTGATGCGTGCCGCCGGAGGGCGCCGAGGCACCGGGAGAATTTCCCGGTGGGCTCGTGGCTGCTGCCGGGCGAGCGGAGGCGCGAGGTCCACGCGATCTACGCCTTCGCGAGGACGGCGGACGACTTCGCGGACGAGAACCTGGCGGCGCTCGACGTGCCGCAGCGGCTCGAGTTGCTCGACAAATGGGAGGCGGAGCTGGACCTGTGCCTGAAGGGCGAGTCCGGGCAGCCGATTTTCATGGCGTTGCACCGTACCATCGAGAGGGGGCAACTGCCGGTGCAGCTATTTCGCGATCTGATGTCGGCATTCAGGCAGGACATGGGCAAGGGGCGCTACGCGGACTTCGACGAGCTGAAGGACTACTGCCGGCGCAGCGCCAACCCGATCGGGCGCCTGGTGCTGCACATCTTCGGGTACCGGGACGAGGAGCGGATGCGGCTCAGCGACAGGATCTGCACGGCGCTCCAGCTGACGAATTTCTTCCAGGACCTGAGCGCGGATCTCGACAGGGATCGGATCTATCTGCCGCGGGACGAGATGGAGAACTTTGGGGTGACGGAGGAG
>JADLBR010000462.1 GCA_020847615.1 Verrucomicrobiia bacterium | reverse complement strand
TGTATTCGCCGCCGATGACGGAGTGAGCGGCCAGGAACTCTGGATCTCCGGAGGAACTCCCGAGACCACAGTCCTGCTGAAAGACATCTATCCGGGGCCCGAGTCCTCTGGACTCAGTGATTGCTCGCGGTTCATGAGTCCCACAGGTCGGCCAAGCGTCGTATTTGCCGCAACCAGTCCCGATGCTGGCCGGGAACTGTGGGTAACGGATGGCACCCCGGAGGGTACGCAGCTTCGCGCCGATTTAATCCCGGGTTCGGGAACCTCCAGTCCGTCGAGCATGTTCGACGTGAGCGGTGCGCAGTATCTTGTGGCCGTGGGGGATGGAATCGGAAAGGAACTCTGGCGCTACGTCGCGGAGACGGACGTTTTCGAGCCGCCCATGGACATCTACAGCGGCATTTCCGGATCCGAGCCCTACGCGCTTTGTGGATCCGGGGAAACCCTGTTCTTCAGCGCGCTCCACCCCGACACCGGCGAGGAACTCTGGTGCGTTCGAAACTTCCGGTCGGCGCCTGAGATTTTTACGGATTTCAACCCTGGGCCTGAAAGTTCATTTCCCTACTACACCGTCGCGTTCAAGGGGCGCATTGTCACCGTGGCAACCAGCCCGGTTTATGGACGTGAGCTGTGGATCTCAGATCTTCAGAATAAGGAAATGATTCTGCTTGCTGATATCAACACGGATTTCAGCGTAAATCCATCCTCCTACCCCGACCACTTCACGTCGGCGGGAGAGGTGCTTTTTTTCACAGCCAACGATGTCGCACATGGAACGGAACTCTGGCGCACGGACGGGACCAAGGACGGGACGCGGATGGTCAAGGATATCTTTCCCGACATCCCCAGCAGCAATCCGGAGAGCCTCGTCTCCCTCGGCACATTGCTCTATTTCACCGCGGACGACGGGATAAACGGCGTGGAGTTGTGGCGTTCCGACGGAAGCGCGGAAGGCACCTCTATCGTAAAAGACATCCATCCCGATGGTGACGCGAGACCCGGCAATCTCATCGTTTTCAAGGGCCGACTCTTCTTCAGCGCCTCCGAGCCAATCCAGGGCGAGGAACTCTGGACCCTCGAGGCGGGCGGGCAACCCAAGCTGCTGAAAGGCATCGCCGAGGGCGAAGCGTCCAGCTCGCCGGATAAGTTCTTCGTCTGGAAAGATTATCTCTATTTCCAAGCGGACAACGGCGTCCATGGCCGGGAGTTGTGGCGCACCGATGGCACGGCGGTGGGCACCGTCATGGTAAGCGATATTGTGGATGCCCCTTTTCAGAGTAGCGCACTCCAGTCTCCAACCGAGCATAAGGGCAGGATTTATTTCGCCGCTGATCTCGATGGTCTGGGCACGGAGCTCTGGGCCCTCGACGGTACTCCGCCGCGCTTCTCTCTTGTGCGCGACATTGTAAACGGGAATGCGTATGATGTACTCAAGTCGCCGGTCGCCGACGGGCGATAGCGCCCCGCGCCTGTCCAGCTTGGCCGTGGATGCACAGTGCAGTATCGGCAGGATTACAAGGAATTGCCCATGACTTCCCCCAACGTTCAAACCCTCAATCGAAGGCAGATGCTGCAGGCCGCCGCTGGTCTGATGGCGGGTGCCGCCGCCCTCCCCGCTTTCGGCCAAGCCGCCCCCATGCCCCAAGTCCGCGCGCCCCGTGCCACCTCCGGCGATGCCATGTCCGAGCCGAACTGGGACGAGCGCCTCACCATTACCGTCGGGCCGGACAAGGCGGATATCGCGGGATCGACGGATCGCGCCATCCAGGCCGCCGTGGACTACGTGGTGCGTCTCGGCGGCGGCACGGTGCAGGTGCTGCCGGGCACCTACACCTTGCGCAACTCGATTTTCCTTCGTCAGGGGGTGCGCCTTCTAGGCAGCGGGACGGATTCCCTTCTCTTTAAGAAGGAGAGTCAGGAAACCACCCTGGCCGATGATTCGGACTGGTATGACCAGGAGATCACGCTGGCCAATCCCGATGGATTTCAGATCGGCGATGGCATCATCCTGGAAACGAAGAACGCCGACACCGGCGGTGTGGATGTGCTTCGGCGCACCCTCATCGCCCGGAGTGGCAACCGCTTCAAGCTCGACAAGGCCCTGCGCGCCAATTTCTGGACCGCCTCGGCCCCCACGGTGACCGCGCGTTTCCCGATGATCACGGCGGAAGAGCAGACCCACTTCGCGGTGGAGAATATCGCGCTTGACGGCAATCGGGCCAATAACGCGAACATCAACGGCAATTACGCGGGCGCGCTCTGGTTTCAGGATTGCAGCAACATCACACTGACCGGCCTGCACGTGCGGGACTACAACGGCGACGCCATCAGCTTTCAGATCTGCCACGATGTGGTCGTGGAAAACTGCGACCTCGCAAACAACGCCGATCTGGGTGTTCACCCCGGATCCGGCTCGCAGCGTCCGTGCATCGCCAACAATCGAATCAGCGACTCGACCTACGGCATATTCTTCTGCTGGGGCGTGAAATATGGCCTCGCCGAGGCCAACACCATCACCCGCTGCAAGTATGGCGTGTCCATAGGTCATCACGACGATGAAAACCTCATCATCAACAATGACATCATTGCCAGCCCCATCAATGGCCTCAATTTCCGTCCCGAGCGCGGCGAGGGCTTCACCGCCAAGGGCAACCGATTCGAGAATAATCGCATTACAGACAGCGGGGGAGATGCCGGTATCGCCGTGGACGTCCAGGGCGTAACCGCAAACAACAGCCTCCTCCGCAACACCATCAAAGAGACCCGCGGACCCGCGCAGCGCATCGGCATTCAGCTCGGTCCGGAATCCGGCATCATGGAGCTGGTGGACAATGTGATTGAGGGCTTCGCCACGCCGGTGAACGATTTGCGAAAGGCCTGAGGCGGACCCGTCGGACCGATCAGATCGGTCGGATCGGTCAGATCCGTCCGATTTATCAAACTTCGGAGAGAACATCCCATGCGATTTTTTGTTTTTCTTTTTCTTGCCCTTTGCTTTGCGGCGGGCGCTTCCGCCGATCCCGCAGCCGCCCGTGCCGATCTCCGTGCGGCCCTGGGCGATACCGTGCTGGCCGCACCACAATTCTACCCCGCGCCCGAAATGGATCAGGGCCCCATGCGAGCCATCTTCTACGACGCCCTGCCCTACGAAGGATCGCCAACCCGTGTATTCGCCTACCTCGCCGTGCCGGAGGTTTCCGCTGGGAAAAAACTTCCCGCGATGGTGCTCGTCCACGGTGGCGGCGGTACCGCCTTCCACGAGTGGGCGAAGATCTGGTACGACAAAGGCTACGCCGCCATCGCCATGGATCTCGAAGG
>JADLBR010000461.1 GCA_020847615.1 Verrucomicrobiia bacterium | reverse complement strand
TGTGGCTGGTGTCGGCGTCCCATGCGCGATCGAGGGGCAGGGTCGGGTTCCGCGCCCCGGCGAGGCGCTCGCGCCAGAAAGACAGCAGGGATTCGAGCCTGTCGCCCTGGAGGTGATCGCGTTGCCAAATGGCGAAATCGGCATATTGGATGGGCAATTCGGGCAACGGGGAGGGGCGCCCGGCCACGAAGGCGGGGTACAGGATGGCCACCTCGCGCGCGAGCACCTGGAGGGACCAGTCGTCGCTGATGATGTGGTGCATCGTGGCGAGCAGGACGTGTTCCTCGGGACCGAGGCGCAGCAATCGCATGCGCCACAGGGGGGCGCGCTCGAGGTCGAAGCGCACGCTCGCCTGCGCGCGCGACCGGCGTTGGACTTCCGACTCGCGCGTCTCTTCGGGCAGGTGCCCGATGTCATCCGTGGGCAGGTCGATGGTCAGGGCCGGGGCGATGACCTGGTGCGGGTGGCCGTCCTCGCCAATCGCGAAACACGTCCTGAGGGCCTCGTGGCGCCTGATCACCTCGTTGATCGTCTGGTTGAGGGCTTCCGCATCGAGCTTGCCCGCGAGACCGATCGAGATGTGCATATGGCCCACCGCATCGTCCGGGAAGAGGTGGTACGTGAGCCAGTAGTTGAACTGGGCGTAGGAGATCGGGATCCTGTTCGCGCGCCGCGCTGGGCGAATGGGTTCGGTATCGGTGGCGTGGCCAAGGTTTCGCGCCTCCGCTATGCGGGAGGCCATGTCCGCGAGCCGCGGGGCCAGGAAGATCTCGGATAGGGGCAGGTCAACCTCGGCTATCGTGCGTATCCTCGAGGCGAGCCGCAGGGCGAGCAACGAATTGCCGCCGAGGTCGAAGAAGCTATCCCGGGCGCCGACCCGGTCGATGCGGAGCACGTCGCGCCAAATCGAGGCGAGTCTCAGTTCCTCCTCGGTGGCGGGCGGCACGAACGGTTCGATGGTGTCAAGGCGCGCCCAGTCCGGGTCGGGCAGGGCGGCCCGGTCCACCTTGCCGCTCGGGGTGGACGGCAGCGCCGGCAACGGGATGAAGAGGGCGGGCAGCATGAACTCGGGCAAGCGGGCGCTCAGGAAGCGCTGGAGTTCGTCGCCAGAGGGGGGCGGGTCATCCCGGCCGACGACATAGGCCACGAGTCGCGGATCGTTGGGGGATCGCTCGCGGGCGACGACGGCGGCGTCCAGAAGGAGGGGGTGTTCCCTGAGGCACTGCTCCACCTCGCCCGGCTCGATCCGGTATCCGCGGATCTTCACCTGCTCGTCGGTTCTGCCACAGAACTCCAGCCTGCCGTCCGGGCGCCAGCGCGCGACGTCGCCGGTGCGATAGAGGCGTGCGCCGGTGCCGCCGTCGAATGGATCGGGAACAAAACGCTCGCCGGTGAGATCTGGGCGGGCCATGTAGCCGCGAGCCAGGCCTACGCCACCGAGGAATAGTTCGCCCCGCACGCCGACGGGCAGGTGCCGCAGCGAGGGATCGAGGACGTGGGCGCGGAGGTTCGGGAGGGGTCGTCCGATGGGAACGCGCTCCTCGCGCGCATCGCGCGGGGACAGGTCGGTCGCGGTGGCCACGACGGTCGTCTCGGTCGGCCCGTACGTGTTGACGAGGCGCACTCGGGTGCCGACGTGGCGGAACCATGCGGCGACGCGCTCGCCGCGGGCCTGCTCCCCTCCGATGACGACGATGCGCACCGACGGCGGAACGGCCAGGCCCTCGGACTCGATCGCGGTCGCGAGCTCGTGCCAGAAACCCGTTGGCAGGGTCAGGAAACTCAGGCCCCAGGACTCGCACTTATGCAGGAACTGCTTCGCGTCCAGCATGGAGTCGTCTCGGAGGACCAGCGTGGCCCCGGCGGCCAGGCAGGGGAAAATCTCTTCAACGTGGCCGTCATAACTGGCCGACGCGAATTGGAGCACGCGGTCCGATGGGGAGATGGCGTAGGTGGCGATCGCGGCCCGCACGAAATTGGCCAGAGCGGCGTGCTCGATCATGACGCCTTTGGGGAGGCCGGTTGAGCCCGAGGTGTAGATCACGTAGGCGAGGTCGGCCGGCCCCGCCGATGGATGCGGCGCGTCGGGCGAGGCGGCGCCGATGAGCTCCCGGTCGCGGTCGACGCAGATGACGCGCCGCGATCCGCGGGTTGGATCATCCCCGAGGTCGAGCCGGGTCACGATGATATCGGCGCCCGCGTCATCGAGGGTGAGCCGAAGGCGCTCGGGCGGGAGGGTCGGGTCCAGCGGGAGGTAGGCGCCTCCCGCCCCGAGCACCGCGAGGAATGCGACGATCTGATCGGCTGAGCGCGGGAGCCGCACCGCGACGATGCGCCCTGGGCCGACGCCGATGGACATCAGGTGGTTGGCGAGCCGATTGGCGCGGGACTGGAGTTCCTGGTAGGAGATCGCGGTGGCACCCTCGACGAGCGCCGTGGCGGACGGCGATTTACGGGCCGCGTCGGCGATCCACTCGTGGACGAGTCCCGCGGCCGGCGGCGCCTCGGCGCCGCGGCCCCAGGCGAGCAATTGATCGCGTTCGGCCTCGTCCATCACGGGCAGGGACGAGATGGGCCGATCGGGTTCGGCGATCGCGCCGGCGAGCAGCGAGCGGTAGTGGCGGGTCAAGCGCCAGGCGGTGTCCCGCGAGAAGATATCGGTGCTGAAGTTGAGCGAGCCGCGAAAGGCCCCGGCAGTTTCGCCGATGGCGAGCGTGAGTTCGAAGAAGGCGGAGTTCAGCCCCAGCCAATCGCCGATGGGTTCGAACCCGAGCCCGAGTCCTTCGAGGGAGGGGGACTCGTTGTTCTGGAGGACAAACATCACCTGAAACAGGGGGTGGCGGCTGGCGTCGCGGGGCGGGCGCACGGCATCGACCACCCGGTCCAGCGTCATCTCCTGATGCTCGAACGCCCCGAGGGCGTCGGAGCGCACCCGCTGCAACAATTCGCGGAAAGTCGGGTTGCCCGACAGGTCGGCGCGCAGGGCGACCATGTTGATGAAATAGCCAATCAGGGTCTGGGTCTCGGGCCGGGCACGGTTCGCGACGGGCGAGCCGATGGCGAAATCCGCTTGGCCGCTGTATTTGCCAAGCAGTGCATGGAAGGCGGCCAGCAGGGCCATGAATGGGGTGACGCCCTCCCGGCGACAAAAACCCTGGATCGCATCGCTGAGCTCTGGCGAAAGGTCGAAGTCGAGGTTATCGCCGGCGCTGCTGCGAAGCGCCGGGCGGGGATGATCGGTGGGCAGGTCGAGCGGCGGGACACGGGCCAGGCGGGACCGCCAGTATTCCAGGAGGTTTTCGCCGGCCGGCCCTTGCAGGCGCGCGCGCTGCCACGCCGCGAAATCGACGTACTGGATCGGGAGTTCTTCGAGGGGAGAAGGGCGGCCCTCCCGAAAGGCGCGGTAGAGGGCGGTGAACTCGCGGGCCATGATCGCGAAGGACCATCCATCGTAGATGATGTGGTGGGCCGCGGCGACGAGCACGTGCTCTTCGGGCCCGAGCCTCAGCAGCGTGACGCGGACCAGCGGTCCCTTCTGCAGGTCGATTGGGCGCAGCGAGTCTTCGGCGATCCAGCGCTCAAGGGAGCGCTGGCGATCATCATCCGGCAGGCCCGACAGGTCGATGAGAGGGATATCCGTCGATTGTGGTTCTGCGATGCGCAGGGTGGGGCGACCGTCGACTTCCGGGAAGCGCGCGCGAAGGACCTCGTGTCTCCGGGCGATTTCGTCCAGGGCCTTGCACATGGCCGCGATGTCGAGCCGTCCGCGGATGCGGAGTTTTGGGAAAACCGCGTAGGTGGGTCGCCCGCGCTCGAGCTGATCCAGGAACCAGAGCGCCTCTTGCGTGAGGGAGAGTGGAGTCTCGCCATCGCGCGGGATTCGCGGGATGGGTTCCTGGGGCGTGGGGCAGCCGGCCTCCCGGGCCGCGGTGATGCGCGTCGCCAGCTGCGCGATGGTGGGCGATTCGAACATTTCCCGGAGGGGGACCTCGGCGCCCAGTTCTCGGGAGATGCGCGAGACCGCCTGCGTGGCCATGAGGGAATGGCCGCCCAGTTCAAAGAAGTTGTCGTGGATCCCGACGGGATCGATGCCCAGGATCTCGGACCAGGCCTTGGCGAGCGCGCGTTCCAATTCTGAGCGCGGGTGGGCGTAAGGGGTCGTGAGGTTTGGGCGCTCGAGTTTTTTGCCCGCGGGGCATGGCTCCTGGGTGGGTTGGGCGATGGCAGGTCCAGTGGGCCAGACTCTCTCGGCGGCCCAGAGTCGCTGTCGCTGCCATGGGTAGTTCGGGAGGCGGCAGGCGCGTCCAAGTGGCGGGGCGATGCGGCTCCAGGCGACGTCGCAGCCCGCGGCGTAAAGGGCGGCGGCCGCGGAGAGGACATCGGTCCCCGGGTCATCGGGATGGGCCGGGGCGGATACGCACAGCAAGGTGGGCGCCATGGCATCGGCAGGCCCTTGCGTCGGGCGGGTTTGGGGGGCGCCCCCGATTACGAGGCACGCGTCCGGTTGTCGCTGGCGGAGGGCATCGCCGGCAGCGCCCCAGTCCTGCGTTTGCGAGAGGCAGGCGCGCCAATGGTCGGCCAGGAGGTCGGTGCCGGCGTGCACGCGGCCATCCGTCGCAGAGATAAACGGCAACCTTGCGGGGCGTGGTGCGATGGGCCCCTGGTCGCCGGAGGCCGCCTGAAATGCCTGGTCCATCGGCAGGATGCCGGCATCGCAGGCGGCGGCCAGTTCCCCGGCGCCGCGCCCGAGCACGACGTCGGGCCCTACACCCAGGGCGCGCCACGATGCCGCGATCAGCAACTGCGCCGCAAGGGCCGAGGGCCGATGCGCGGCAGGGGCGGGCGCGGCAGATCCCCCGAACAGATCCCCCAGGGCGGGGCCTCCAGCTCGGCGCAGGCATGCGTCGATCTCCTTGGCACAGGCCAAGAACTCTGGCGTCGCGACCCGCGGGGCGGGCGCCAGGCGCGCGGGCCGAGGAGCCCAGTCCTCGTACAAGAACGCGATCTTCGGGGTGCGCCCGAACGGTTTCCGTCCGGCGAAGATCCCGTCGGCGGAGCCATCGTCGAGGAATGATCGGAGCATCTGGGCGGCCTGCGACGGCGACTCTGACAGGACCGCGAGCCGGCAGTCATGGTGGGCCCTGCGGACCGATGCCGTGTAGCAGACATCGGCCCAGGGGGGGGACTCTCCCTCCAGCAACGCGATGTATCGTCGCGCCGCGGCGCGGAGGGCCTCGCCGGTGCGCGCGGAAAGTGGGAGCACGTGCCACGCGGGCCCCGCCGGGGCGGGCGGCGGCGCGTCGAGTTCGGGGGGCGCTTCCTCCAGCACGGCGTGCGCGTTGCTGCCGCCGAAACCGAAGGCGCTCACCCCGGCGCGCTTGGGCCCGTCGCCCTCGGGCCAGGGGCCGAGCCGGTCCTGGACGCGCAATGGGAGTTGGTCGAAAGGTATATCCGGGTTAGCTTTTTTGAAATGAAGGCTGGGCGGGAGCTCGCCGTGCCGCAGGGCGAGGGCGACCTTCATGAGGCTGGCCACGCCCGCGGCCCCCTCGAGGTGACCGATGTTGGTCTTGACGGAACCGATCGCGCACAGCGAACCCGGGGCCCGTCCCTCGCCGAGAACCGAGCCCAGGGCGCGGGCCTCGATGGCATCGCCCAGGCGCGTCCCCGTGCCCTGGGTCTCGACGTACCGGACATGCCCGGGAGAGACGCCGGCGCGGGCGCAGGCCTCGCGGACGACGGACTCCTGTCCGGCTGGGCTTGGTGCGGTCAGGCCGTTGCTGGCGCCGCTCTGGTTGACGGCGCTTCCTCGGATGACGGCGTAGATGGGATCGTGGTCGCGGAGTGCGGCTGAGAGTGGCTTGAGGACCACGATGCCTGCGCCCTCGCTGCGAACGTACCCGCTGGCGCTGGCGTCGAAGGCGCGCACCCGCCCGTCGGGGGAGCAGAGGCCGGCCTTTGTCTGGTTGACGTTGGAGGTGGGCGAGAGCAGCAGGTTGGTGCCGCCCACGATGGCGGCCTCGCACTCGCCCTGCCGGAGATGCTGGCACGCGAGGTGGGTCGCCACGAGGGAGGACGAGCAGGCGGTGTCCATCGCGATGCTTGGGCCGGTCCATCCGAAGGCGAACGAGAGCCTGTTTGCGGCGAGGCACAGCGAGACGCCCGTTGCGACATGGGCGCCGGCCCGCGCGATGTCGCGCGTCATCAGGATCGCGTAGTCGCTGACCGGTATCCCGATGAACACCCCGACCCTGCCTTTTGCCAGGCGGTCTGGCGGCAGGCCGGCGTCCTCGAGTGCCTCCCAGCACAATTCCATGAGGATGCGCTGCTGCGGGTCCATGCGGGCGGCCTCGGCGTCGGAGATCCCGAAGAAGTGGTTGTCGAACTCGTCGATGCCCTCGAGGAATCCACCCCAGCGGGTGCACATCTTGCCCGGGGCCGCGGGATCTGGATCGTAGAACGCGTCGGCGTCCCAGCGGTCGGGTGGGATCTCGCGGATGGCGTCGGTGCCATCGCGAATCAAGCGCCAGTACGACTCGGGATCGTCGGCGCCGCCGGGGAAGCGGCACGCCATGCCCACGATCGCGATCGGTTCCGAGCGCTGGCGCTCCAGTGCCTCGAGCCGCGCCTGGGTTTGCTTGAGCGCGAAGACCGCGCGCTGCAGGGGGGTCATTCCCTTGAGTCGATCTTCGATGGGACCCATGCTCTTGGCTCGGCGTGTGGCGGGTGCGGGCGCGACGGATTCAGGACCCCGGGGGTGGGGCGCCCGGCATGCGCTCGAGGTGCTGCGTTATCAGGGCATCCATTTCCGCCTCCGACATCCCCTGGACTTCGGCCAGGGCCTGCGCGTCGGGATCGGGTCCTTTCTCGGGGCGGGCCTCGGCCTCCTCCGCGGTGGACACATCGAGCCGCAGGACGTCGCAGACCACGTGGCGCGCGAACCGCTCGAGCGTCGGGTGATCGAAGAGCGCGGTGGGGTTGATGTGCTGGCCGATCGAGCGCCCGACCCGGTTGCAGAACTCGACGCCGGTCAGCGAGTCAAACCCCAGCTCGTTGAGCATGCGGCGGGGATCGGGAAGCTCGGAGTCGCCCATGGCGAGGACGCGCGCCGCCTGTTGCCGCATGTGCGATAGTGCCAGGTCGAGTCTTTCGGCGGGCGTGACGGAGCGCAATTTGTCCAACAGGACTGGCGGGCCCGCTGCGCCGCCGGCGCCTTCCTCGCGGGATTCCTGCGCGATGTCGTGCAGGTAGGCCGGTTCGCCGCCCGCGGGCAAACGCCCGAGGAGCTTCTTCCAGTCGACGGGCAATACGGCTGCCTGCGTGCGGTCCTCGATGAGCAGGCGCTCGAGTGTCTCCAGGCCCCGCTCGGGCTGGATCTGCTCGAAACCCGCCGCCGCGCTGCGGCGGAGGTCGGATTCCGAGAGGCGCGCGGCCATGCCGACCTCGGCCCACGGGCCCCAATTGACGCTCAGGGCGCAACGATTCCCCGCCCTGCGATAGTGGGCGAGCGCATCGAGAAACGCATTTGCGGAAGCATAATTGCTTTGGCCGGGGGCGCCGAGCAGGGAGGCGGCGGACGAGAACAGGACGAATAGGTCCAGGGGTTGGTCGAGCGTCATCTCGTGCAACGACCAGGCCCCGCGCATCTTCGCGGCCATGACGCGGTCGAAGCGCTCACGTGTCTGCTCGCGCAGGATGCCGTCGTCCAGCACGCCCGCGAGGTGGAATATGCCGCGGAGGGGGGGCAGGTCGCGGCCAAACATCGCGACAAGGTGGGCCACGTCGGTCGGGCTGGAGACATCGCAATTGCGGACCGCGACGCGGGCGCCGTCGGCCTCGAGGCCCGCGATGGCCCGGGTCGCCTCCTCGGATGGGGACGAGCGGCCAACAAGCACCAGTTGCCGCGCGCCGCGGTCGACGAGCCAGCGCGCGAGCTTCAGGCCCAGGCCGCCGAGGCCGCCGGTGACGAGATAGCTGCCGTCGTCGCGGAGGGCGAATCCACGGTCGCCGAGATCCATGTCCGCGTGCGCCGCGATGACGATCTTGCCGATGTGCTCGGTCTTGGCCATGTGGCGCAAGGCATCCACGATGCGCCCGATGGGGAACGTTCGCAGGGGCAGGGGTTCGAGGCGCCGTTCGGCGAAGCCAGGCATCACGTCGCGGATCAGGCGGCCGACCGCATCGGGGGCCTCGGCCATCATGCGATCGAGGGCGATGGCGTGGAACGAAACGCCGGGCCTGAACGCGTCCACCCTGGCCTGGTCCCAGAGGTCCGTCTTTCCAAGTTCGATGAAGCGCCCGCCGGGCCGGAGCGCGGACAATCCGGCCTGGATGGCCTCTCCGGTCAACGAGTTGACGACCAGGTCGACGCCCTGGCCGGCGGTGGCCGACAGGATCTGTTGCGCGAACTCGACGGAGCGGGAATCCATGACGTGCGCGATGCCGACCGACCTGAGGTAGTCGCGCTTCCGCTCGCTGCCCGCGGTCGCGAAGATCTCCGCGCCGATCTGGCGGGCGATCTGGATCGCGGCCAGGCCAACGCCCCCGGACGCCGCGTGGATCAATACGCGCTCGCCCGGCTTGAGGCGGCCGAGCTCGTGCAGCGCGAGGTGGGCCGTGAGGAAGCATATGGGAATTGTGGCGGCCTCCTCGAAGCCCATGTGTTCTGGCTTGGGTGCGACGAACTGCGCGAGCGTCAGCGCGTGGCTCGCGAAACTCGCGGGCGCGAGCGCGAGGACGGCGTCGCCGGGCTTTATGTGCGCGACGCCATCTCCGACTGCGATGACTTCGCCCGAGCACTCGCCACCCAAAGGACCGGGTTCGCCGGGGTAGAGGTCGAGGACGTTGAGGACATCGCGGAAGTTCAATCCTGTGGCGCGCACCCGGATCTCGACTTCCCCTGGGCCTGGCTGGCGGCGGAAGACGGGCCGCAGGGCCACGTGGTCCAGCTGTCCCCTGGAGGTGATGTCCAGCCGGTAGGCTTCGCCGGCGGGCACCTTGAGTTCGCCGCTGTCGCCGCGGGGCAAACGGCGGAGCCTGGCGACGAAGCGATCCGCGCCGCGGTGGGCGACCTGGTCCTCGCGATCGGAGGCGAGGAGTTCGCCGCAGAGGGTATCGGCGGGCGTCGGGTCGCGAGGATCGAGGTCGATGAGGGTGGGGTGCAGCTCGGGGTGCTCGGTGGCGATGACTCGCGCCAAGCCCCAGGCGGGCGCCTGTGCGAGGGCGAGCTGGTGCGGCGCGTCGCCCGCGGGTTGCGCGCCGCGCGTGCAGACGAAAAGCCTTGGCGGGGTCGCGGCCGCGGAGGCCTCGATCGCGTGAACCACGTCCAGGATGCCCCCCCATCCATGCGCGCGGGCCGCATCGAAATCGGGCGCGCCGCTCACATGCGCGCCACTGGCGTCGAGATAGATGATCCCCCGGCAGTCGGGACCCGCGGCGAAAGCGAGCAGGGCGGCGCGTTGCGACTCGGCATCTGCGCCCGCCGCGATCACCTCGCAGCGATGGCCACCGGCGGCGAGGCGTTCGGCCAGGGCGGGCCCCAGCGTCTCCTTCGAGTCAAACACCAGCCACGATCCGGGCTGCGGCGGGGCGGCGCTGGTTTGCGCGGGCCGTTTTGTCCAGACGAGGTGGTGGCACCATTCGGGGGCTGGTTCGGCCACGAGGCGGGCGAGCCAATCGCGCGGCACCCGTCGGAGTTGGAGGCCCTCGATTTCGGCAAGCGTCCGACCCGAGGCGTCCAGCACGCGGATATCGCCGCGAGCGACTTTGCCGTCGTGTGATGTGAGGGTGGCCCACAGGCGCGCGGCGGCGACCGGCGGCTCGTGGAGTCGCAGGCCGCCCACCGCAACCGGCACGTACGCGTCGATCCCGGTTCCGGCACCCGGCAGCGCGGCGCCCAGCAGCTGGAACGCGCTGTCCAGCAGGCCGGGATGGAACTGGTAGTCCCCCGCGCGATCGTCGTCGCCCGATTCCCGCAGCTCCGCCCAGGCCTCGCTCCCCTGGACCCAGTGCAGCTTGGCCCAGCAGAAGGTGGGCCCGGGCTCGAGGCCGGATTTCCGGAGTGCGGACGATCGCCACGCCTCGTCGAACGGTTCGCCCACGAACCGCGCGCGCACGGCCTGGATGTCGGTGACCGCGGTCGGCGCAAGCGTGGGCGCCTCCAGGCGGCCCACGGCGTGGGTGACGAAGTCGGGCATGGACGCGCCTCCGGTGCCCGAGACGTCCGGTAGACTGACGATGCGGAAACTGGCCTTTCCCGGCCCCTCGGGGCTCACGATCGTCTGGAGGGAGACGGGGGATTTCGCGGGGATGAGCGGCTCGAGCAGGGAGGCGCCCGCGACGTGCCATGCTTTTCCGAAGGTCGCCGCTGCGGCGGCCAGCGCCATCTCCAGATATGCGGATCCGGGGACGATCACGCGGCCCTGGATCCGGTGGTGGCCCAGGATCGCGGGTCGGTGCGCGGTGATCTGCGATTGGAACACGCTCTCCTGAGTCGCGACGGGAACCCGGGCCCCGAGCAGGGGATGGCCGCCGGCCATGGCGCGCATCGGGATGGCGGCGCCGGGCGCCTGGCCGCTCAGTTCCCGCATCCAGTATCGGCGTCGCTGGAACGGGTAGGGGGGCAGGGAGATGCAGCGGCGGGGATGGCCGCGGTCAAGGCCCGCCCAGTCGATCCTCGCCCCGCGCGTCCAGAGTTGCGCCACGCTGTCGAGGAGCGTTTGCCAATCGTCGCGGCCCGGGCGGAGCGAGGCGAGCCACGCGCGATCGCCGTTCGGCAAGCAGTGCCGCCCCATGCCGACAAGGACTGGGGCGGGGCCGATCTCGAGGAAAATCTCGCAACCGTGCGCATCGAGGGCGCGCATCCCCTCGGCGAAGCGGACCGGGGAGCGGGCGTGCCGGCTCCAGTAGCCTGGGTCGGCGTAGGTCGTGGCATCGGCGGGCGCGCCCGTGAGGTTGGAGATGATGGGGACGGAGGGCGCGGTGCACGCGAGGCCCGCCGCAGCCGCTCGCAGGGGTTCCAGGATGGGATCCATGTGGCGCGAGTGGAAGGCGTGTGAGGTGACCAGTGTCCGGGTCTCCACACCCGCGCCCTCGAACTGGGCGAGCACCTCGCGCACGGCGGCCGCGTCGCCCGAGATCCCGATGCTCTCGGGCCCGTTGAGGCCCGCGATCGAAATGCGGTCGCCATGCGGCTGAATCGCCGCCGCGACCCGCGCCTCGGTGGCAAAGACCACGGCCATGAGGCCGCCCGCTGGAAGTGCCTGCATCAGCCGCGCCCGTTCGGCGATCAGGCGCAGGCCATCCTCCATGGGGAACACGCCGGCCTCGCAAGCCGCGGCAAACTCGCCGACGCTGTGGCCCATCACGGCGGACGGGATGACGCCCCATTCGCGCCACAGTGCGGTCAGGGCGTATTCGATGGCGAACATGACGGGTTGCGTGTAGCCCGTCTGATCGAGTGGCGCGCCGCCCGCGGGGTCGAGCAACGACTGCAGGGTGCGATCCATCAGGGGCGCGAGGACCTCAGCGCAGCGGTCGATCGCCGCGCGGAAGGTGGGTTGGCCCGCGTAGAGCGCGCCTGCCATGCCGGCGTACTGCGCGCCTTGGCCGGTATATAGGAAGGCGATTTTCGGGGGTCGGTCGGGGTCGGCCTCGCGATGATGGACATCCGAGTCCGAGGGTTCGGCAACGAATTGGCGCAGGCTGTCGCGCAGGGCGGGGGCCGAGGAGGTGACCAGCGCGGCCCTGTGACCAAACTGCGCGCGGCCCGTGTTTGCGGTGTGCGCAAGGTCGCCCAGGCTGACCCCCGGTTGCGCCTCGGCGCAATCGGCAAATCGCCCGGCCAATGCCGACAGTGCCTCGGGCGAACGCGCGGACAGCGTCACCACGTGGAACGGGCGGTCGGCGGGGGACGGGGGCGCTTCCTCGTCCGGTCGCTCCTCGAGGATGACGTGGGCGTTCGTGCCCCCGAAACCAAAGGAACTGACGCCCGCCCGCCGCGGTCCATCGCGCCGGGTCCATGGCTTGGCCGATGTCGGGATCTCGATAGGCGCGCCCTCGATGCCCAGCAGTGGATTGATATCCTTGAGGTGCAGGTGCGGAGGGATCTCCCCGTGCCGCATCATGAGGATAACCTTCAGGAGCCCGGCGATTCCCGCCGCGCTCTCGAGGTGGCCGATGTTGGTCTTGACCGACCCGATCATCAGCGGGCGATCCGTCGCACGGTCGCGCATCAGAACTTCGGAGAGTGCCCCGACCTCGATGGGATCACCCAGCCGCGTGCCGGTGCCGTGGGCCTCGACATAGTCGATCGCCGCGGGATCCAGCATCGAGTCGGCCAGCGCGGCGCGGATCACGGCCACCTGCGCCGGGCCACTGGGCGCGGAGAGCCCATTGCTCCGACCGTCGTGATTGACGGCGCTGCCCCGGATCACGGCGTGGATGCGGTTGCCGTCGGCCATGGCGTCGGCGAGCCGCTTGAGCACAACCAGGCCGCAGCCTTCGCCCCGGACGTAGCCGTTGGCCGAGGCATCGAAGGCCTTGCACCGGCCGTCGGGCGCCATCATGTGGGCCTTGCTCAGGACCATGGTCGTCTCCGGGGCCAGGATCAGATTCACGCCGCCGGCGAGCGCCAGATCGGACTCCTGCCGCCTGAGGCTCTGGCACGCCAGGTGAATGGAAACCAGCGACGAGGAGCACGCGGTGTCCAGGGTGACGCTGGGCCCAGTGAGATTCAGGAAATAGGAGAGGCGGTTTGCCAGGATCGAGTGGCTGACACCCGTGCCCGAGAAGATGTCCATGTCTTCGACATCGCGCAACAGGAGGTGGGCATAATCGTTGCCGATCGCGCCCACGAAGGTTGCCGCCCTGACGCGGGAGGCCTCGGCGGGGGGCAGCCCCGCATCCTCGAGCGCCTCCCAGGCCACCTCGAGAAGGATGCGCTGCTGGGGGTCGACCCGGATGGCCTCCCTGGGCGAGATGCCGAAAAAGTCTGCGTCGAACTCATCGACGCGGGGCAGGAAGCCCCCCCAGCGCGTGTTCATCTTTCCGGGCGCCGCCGGATCGGGGTCGTAGAGCGCATCGACGTCCCACCGTTCGGATGGGACCTCCTCGATCGCATCGACGCCGTCGCGCAGGAGGCGCCAGAACGAGTCGGGGTCGTTGGCCTCCCCGGGAAAGCGGCAGCCCAAGCCCACCACCGCGATGGGCTGGGATTGCTCCCGCTCGCGCGCGGCGAGCTTGGCCTGGGCCTGTTTCAATAGATATACCGCGTTCTGTAGCGGCGTGAGGCTTTCGTCCTGCATGTGCGATCTTCTCAGCGGGGTTCAGTTCGAGTCGGCCCTGGACATCTCCTCTTGCACCATGGCCGCCAATTGTTCGTCCGAGAGCTTGCGGATATCGTCGACGGTGGGCGCCCCCGCCGGAGCGGCGGATGTGCCGGGAATCGCCGGTTCTGGCACCGGCTCGGCCAACCAGCGCGCGAGGGCGGCGATGTTCGGGTGGTTGTAGATGGCGATGGGGGAGAGCCGGCGCCCGAGCCAGCGCTCCAGTCCGACGGCCAGTTCGACCGCATCGAGCGAGCCGAGACCAAACTCGAAGAAGGGCGTGGTGATGCCGATGTCCTTGGCCGGGATGCCCAGGCGCGCGCCGATCCGTTCCGTGAGCCACGCCTCGATCTCGGGGGCGGAGCGGGCCGGGGTGGGGGCGACCGGAACGGGCGCACCCGATTCCGCGGTGCTTGGTTCGGGTTCGATCTGCCAGGCGGCGAGGATCGGGAGTTGCCCGCCGAGATAGACATCGCGGCAGGCGGAGCGCCGCGTCTTGCCGCTGGAGGTCCTGGGAATTGAACCGGCCTTGGTCAGCACGATGGCGTGCACCTCGACGTCATGGCGCGAGACCACGGCCCGCCGGATCGCCCGGAAAGCCGCGTCCGCGTCCAGGTCGCGGGTGCGCGGTTCCACCTCGTGGACGATGACGAGGTGCTCGCGCTCGCCGAGATCCACGGAGAAGGCGGCGCAGTGTCCGGTGCGAAGACCGACATGGAGGCCGTCGATCGCGTGCTCGATGTCCTCGGCATAGAAATTTCGCCCGCGGATGATGATCAGGTCCTTGGATCGACCGGTGACGAAGAGCTGGCCGCAGCGCAGGAACCCGAGATCGCCGGTGCGCAGGAAGGGGACCTCACCCGCACCGGGGAGGCGCGCCTCGAACACCTCGGCGGTCATCTCCGGATTCCCGAAATAGCCGCGGGCCACGCTCGCGCCGCGCACCCAGATTTCCCCGATGCCACTCTCGGGGAGGCGGACCCCCGATTCGGGATCGACGATGGCGACTTCCACTTCCGGGCAGCATTCGCCGCAGCCGACGAAACTGATCGAGCCGGGGTCGTCGCCCGTGGTCTCCTGCACCCGGTGGCGCGCCAGGCCCTCCGCGGCGAGATGGGCGACCGTGGGGCCCGCCGCGCGCGGTCCACCCGAGACCATGAGCGTCGCCTCCGCGAGGCCATAGCATGGCAAGAATGCCTCCCGGCGGAAACCGCAGGGCCCGAAACGTTCCGCGAACCGCTCCAGCGTGCGGGGGCGGACGCGCTCCGCGCCAGAGAAAGCCACGCGCCAGCAACTCAGGTCCAGGGCATCGCGCTCCGCATCGGATACCTTTCTCGCGCAGAGATCGAACGCGAAGTCTGGCCCGCCGCTGACCATCGCGCCCGAGCCCGAGATCGTCTCCAGCCAGAGCGCCGGGCGGTGCAAGAATGCCGCCGGCGCAAGGAGCGTGCACGAGGCGCCCCCGTAGACGGGCTGGATCACGCCGCCGATCAGGCCCATGTCGTGATACAGCGGGAGCCAGAAAACGGCGCGGGTGTCGGGGGTTGTGCCGAACGCGCGGTGGATCATCGCCGCGTTCGCCATGATGTTCGCGTGGGTCAGGACCACGCCCTTGGGCGAAGATGTCGAGCCCGATGTGAACTGGAGGAAGGCGGTGCCCTCGGCCCCGATGTCTGGCCGACGCCAGGCGGTGTCCGCCGCGCTCGGCGCCGCATCCGTCGCCATCCAGGGTCGCCCGAGCATCTGGGACAACTGTTCGCCCGATTGTTCCGCCTGGTCTCCGCGCTCGCCGGCGGTCAAAATCATCGACGCGCCAGAGGTCTCCGCGATGGCCCCCAGCCACGAGGCGGGCCTGCGGCGACCGGGCAGGGCGGCGGGCACCGGCACGATGCCGGCGTACAGGCAACCGAAGAACGCCTCCACGAATCCGAGCCCGGGCGGATAGAGCATCAGGGCCCGTTCCCCAACCGCCATGGCCGATTGAAGCGCCGCTGCGATGTCGACCGCGCGCTCATGTAGGGCTCCATATGACAGTTCGCCATCCTCGCGACCATCGCCCCGCACGAACCGGAAGGCCGGCCTGCCGGCATGCGACGCGGCACGGGCGCACAGCAAATCGATCAGGTTCGATTGGGCCGCAGGGTCGAGCACTCCCGCCGCGGCGCCGGGGCCGGACGCATCGGGCCGCGTGGCGTCAGTCACAATCATCGGTACACGTTCCATCAATGCTCCGGCATCCAAAAGCCCAGCTTATACGTGCGGCCACGCCGTGGAAAGGGACATTTTCTTTGTGGCGTGGCGTGGGGCTGGGCGGCGGTACCGGGAGATAGGGGATTCCCCTAAACTTGGCTGGTGTTTGCCCCGATTGTGCCCGGCAGGGTGGAGGGTGCTTACTTTCCTTCTGATGGGAGGAGCCTGGGCCGCTCGGTTTCTCTCCGCACGCGAGGAACATGGCATGAAAATGAAAACCAGTTTATCGGTATGGGTGATGTGTGTCGCCGTGGCGCGGGTCTCGGCCGTGACAAACGTCTGGGATGGCGACGCATCGGGGGATTGGGGGACGGCAGCGAACTGGGCGGGCGACAGCGCGTTTGCCGATGGGGTGGATGTCGAGTTCCATGCGTCTGGGGCCTCGAATCTGACGACGACGCTCGGGGCCAACCGGATCGTCAACCTGCTGATGTTCAATTCGAACGCCACGAGCACGGTGACGATCTCGAACAACACGCTATTTCTCTTGGGCGGGGTCCAGTTCGACCCGCTGAGCAGCAGCCATATCATTGGATCGACGATCAACATCAGCAACAGCAGCCAGGCGTGGAACCTCAACGCCGGCCAGGCGTTGACCGTCGGCGCGGTGAACGACGTCGACAACAGCGTCATCACCGTCAGCAACGGCACGGTGCTGGTGACGGCCAGCGGGAACGTGTGGCAGTGGAACATGGTGAACGGGGCGACGCTCACGATGGACGCCAACAATCGCTTTGGGGACACGGCCACGACCATAGCGCTGGACGCGACGAGCACGTTCGACGCGCGCAACTTCACTGACGCGTGGCGCGGGCTGTCGGGCTCGGGCATGGTGACGAACTACGGCGCCGGCAACATGGACCTGCGCCCGCAGGCCGGGGAGCGGTTTGTGTTCTCCGGGACGATCCATTCCACCAATGGCGGGACGGGTGGGAGCTGGGTGATGCAGGGCCTTTCGGCGGTGGGGACTCAGGTCTTTGAGACGACGCTGCCCTTCGAGAGCAACATTCAGATCCTCAATGGCGTGGGTGTCTTGGCGGGGGCGAGCGGGGCGGCTCCGGACATCACGAACGCGATCAACGTCGGCCGCGCCGACAGCGTCGATACCGCGAAGTTCGGCACGAACGCCGTGCTCGTGCTCGACAGCAGCGGCGCCAACCACGCATCGCAGGACCGGCTCCCGGACGGCCAGACCATCAACCTGCGCGCTTCGGGAGAATTCGCGATGATCGGCAACGACGCCTCCGACACCACCGAGACCGTCGGGACCCTGAGCGTCGTGGCCAACAACGAGGTTCGACCGCACGTCATCGTCACCGTGGACGCGGGAACCAACGCCGGCGCACAGCTCATCTCTTCATCGCTAAACAGAACGCTCGGGGGCGGGACGGTCCTCTTCCGCGGTGACAATCTCGGGCAGGGCCCCATCGGCCCCGGCACCTCGCTGGTGACGTTCACGTCGGCACCGACCCTCTCCGGCGCCGGCGCGGCCGGCACGGCGCAGGTGGGGATACTGCCCTACGCCCTCGGGGACAACAGCCCGTCGGGCAACGGGACGGACTTCGTCACCTATGACGCCAATGGCGTTCGCCTCCTGACATCGGCGGAGTACACGAACGCCTTCGGGGGGGGCGCCAACGTCGAGCTGGCCTCCAGCCCCGGCGCGCTCTCGGGCGACACCACCGACCTCGCCCTGAAGATCAGCGGGGGAACGCCGGTCGACGTGGACCTCAACAACAACACCCTCACGCTTTCCGCGGGCGCGATCCTCAGCGCGGGGACCGGCCCGCTGACAAACTCCATACGGAATGGGACCCTGACGTTTGGGACCAACGATGCCGCGGGCTATGATGGCATCCTCCACGTCCAGCGGGACCTCGACCTTGGGGCCCGCATCGCGGACAACGGGGCCAACGCGGTTTCGCTCATCAAGAGCGGCGACGGCACCCTCTTCGTCAACACCAACCTCACCTATTCGGGCAGGACGGTGATCGCCGGCGGCACCGTGGTGGTCAATGGCGACAATTATCTGGGAACCGGCCAGCTCAGCCTCGATGGCACGCTCGTGCTGGCCGACGGCGTCAGCCAGGAGATCGGGATGCTCGCCGGAAGCGGCAGGGCCGAGATCTTCATCGGGGCCAACGAGGATCTCGTCATCCGGGGGGGCGCGGGCGACCGCAGCTACTACGGCATCATCACCGGCGCCTCCAGCGCGGACATCTTCAAGCTGGGTGGCAACACCCAGATCATAAGGAACGTGAACAACAACTTCCGCGGAGATGTCTTCATCCAGGGCGGCCAGTGGCAGCTCGCGGACGGGAATGGCCGGATGGAGAACGCCACCTGGTACGTCGAGAACGGGGGCACGCTCAACCTGAACAACAATACCGGCAGCAGCCAGGGGCAGGGCGCCCGCGTGGGCAACGCGGCGGACATCAACCTCAATCGCGGGACTTTCCTGGCCTCTGGTTCCCGCAATGCCCGGGTCGAGGAGAATGTCGGGGATTTCGATTTTGAAGGCGGCTTCAACACGATCACCCTCGACGCGGTCAACGCGACCACGGCGAGCGACGCGAACCACGGCGACATCCGCGTGGTCGCCGATCAGATCGACCGGCTCAACCGGTCCACCGGACTGCTGCGCGGCGATAACCTCGGCGAGGACCTCGGGCTGAGCGGCGCCGTCGGCCAGTCGCAGTTCAACGTCGACCTGATGCGGGGCACCAATTACCTCACCAGCCAGACGTGGACCAATGGGCCCGGCAGCACCAGCCTGCCGATCGTCCCCTGGCTGTCCGGCGGCACGAACACCGGCGATCCCGGATCGACGTTCATCACGTACCAGACGAATTTTGGGTTTCGGCCGTTGGACGAGAGCACCGAGTTCGCGAACCAGGCGTTCGGTGTCGCGGGCACGACGGGCAGCGTGGACGCGGCGGCCGTCGCCGCGAACAACACGCGCATCGGCTTCACGGCCAACAACGCGGACGCCGCGCTGACGAACAGCGCGAGCGTCCTGGGCCTGCTGCTCGACAACACGGGGGGAAGCGGCAGCGACCTGCTTCTCGGGGCAAACACCCTGACGGTCGAGAGCGGGCTGATCCTGAGCTCGGGAAACCAGGACAACCAGATCATCGGCGGCGCGGGCAGCGGCATCACGTTCGGGCCCAATGAGGAGACGGGCTACGAGGGCCGGATCCACGGGGCGCGCCGCATCGACATCAGCGCCCCGATCGTCGACAACACGGCGGGCGGGGTCACCAACGCCGTGTCCCTAACGACCGACGGCACGGTGGTCATCCAGACCGCGGCGACCTATTCGGGCGACACCGTCATCAATTCCGGAACGCTGGAGACGGGGTCCGGAAACAACCGCCTGCCGACGGGCACCGTCGTGACGGTGAACGGCGATGGCAAGCTGCAACTGAACTCCCGCGACCAGACGATCGGCGGGCTCGATGGGGCCGGGTTCGTGCAGAATGAGAACAACACCGCCGCCAATGACTCGATCCTCACGATCAACGTCACCAATGCCGGCGGCTCGTTCGCGTTCGACGGCATCCTCCGCAACCGCAGCTCGTTCAGCGCGACCGAGGCGCCGCTGCGGCTCGTCAAGGCGGGGCCGGGCACGCAGGTTCTCGCCGGGACCAACACCCACACGGGTGGCACCACCGTCAACGGAGGGTCGCTGATCGCGGCGCACGCCGCCGCCTATCCGGTGTTCAGCAACTCCGCCGCGGCTGCCGCCGGGGTGCCGGATTATGGCCTGTTCGCCAATCTGACGGCCAACGCCAACGGCACGCTCGCGGTGCGCGGGGGGACCCCGACGAACTGGCAGGCCGGCGAGATCGATGCGCTCCTGACCAACGCGACATTCAACGCGGGATCCTACTTCGGCATCGACGTGGTCTCGGGGCAGTCCTTCTCGTATGGATCGGCCATCTCGAACGGGGCGGGCTATTCCAGCGTCCGCGGCTTCGCCAAATCGGGCGCGGGCGTGCTCAATCTCACCGGCGAGCTGGACGTGCCGGGCGACGTCGAAGTTCGCGGGGGCCAGCTCAATGTGAGCGGGCCCGCCGTCCGGGGCGATGAGCTGCGCCTGCTGGACAGCAGCACGATGCGCGTGCTTGGCCCGCTGACGGTGTTCGGGAGCGCCTCGACCACCAACGGCTCGACGCTCATCGTCAGCAACACCGCCGGGGTGACGATGTTCGGCGCCCTCACGAACTTTGGGACGACCACCTTCGAGGGGGCGTCCAACCTCGTCGGGTTGATCGCGGGCGAGGCGGGCACGATCAACGTTCGGGGCAACTACACCGGGGCGTCAAACGTGATCCTCAACGGCGGCGCCGACATCAACTTCGGGATCGGGTCCGACCCCGATGATCTCACCCAGATCGCCCAGGACATCGTGGTCATCCACGACGGGGTGAACAACTCGACGGTGGCATTCAATGGTGGGACCAACGAGGTCTTTGGCTCGGTCCGCCTGCTCGCGGCCACCAACGTGAATGCTCCCACTCTGAATTTCTTCGCGCCGAAGACAATCGTTCACGGCGACGTTTTCGTCGGGCCATCCAACGCCTCGGTTTTCGGGGCGGGCAACCTGACCCTGGGGAACTCGGCGGACGACTCGACTGAGATTGGCGGGAATCTGGTCATCGACACGCCGGCCAAGCGCTCTAACACGTCGCAGACGTTCGCCCGCGGCGATGCGACGGTCGCAAGCAACATCATCATCAATGCGTCGGGGATCGACTTCCGCGGGATCAATGGCACCAACACGACGACCTTCTACGGGGGCAGCCGCCTGGTCATCGAGGCCGATTTTGACACGAACCAGACCGATGGCATCGGCTTCCACGACCGGCTCGTCAACGGCACCCTTGCCGGCGGATCCGATGGGATCGTGATCAAGGACTTCGGGAGCCTGAACCTCCAGTTCGTGCGGACCAACCTTCCCGCGGCGGTGGACTACACGATCGCGCAGAAGATCACGGTCGACAACACCGGGCCGAAGTACTGGTATGGCGGCGCCGGTGAGGGGCGGGTTCTTGAGGTCATCGCCGACACGAACATCGTGATCGGCGGGACGGGCGGCTGGGGGGACCCGACCATCCACCTGACCAATGTCTGGATGCGCGACGGATCATTCATGAGGTTGAATGCCTCGGGCGACACGGTTCGCCTGGGCATCATCGTGGACGGCCCCGCCACCAACGGCATCGCGACGCTCAGCGACACCAGCGGCGGCAACGTGGACGCCTTTGACCTGCTCGACGTGCGGTCGGGTACGCCGGGCGTCGCCAAGACCCTGCAGATCGGCGCCACGAACGGGCGGCTCAATCCCGATGGCGTGACCTTCAGCCTCGATGACATGCCCTTCACCAACAGCCTCCGCGGCGTCTCGAGTCCCGACATCACACTGGATGTTTTCAACGGAAGGCTGACCGTCGATCAGGCCAACGGAGGCGACATCCAGGGCGGGGCCATCGTGCGCTCCGGTTCCACGCTGCGCATCGGGACCAGCGGCACCGGCACGGAGGAACTCCTAAATCTGGGTGGCAACGGGATTGTCCTGGGCAACCTGATTGTCTCCAACACGCTGTCGCCGGGCCTGAGCGCGGGCACCCTGACGGTGACGGGCGGGATCACATTCCTGCCGACGTCCATCCTCGAATTCGAACTCGACCTCGGGAACACCAATGCGGGGGGCGGCATCAACGACCTCCTGGTGCTGGCGGGGCCGAGCGGGGATCTCGTCCTGGACGGGACGCTGAATGTGACGAACTACTCTGGGGGCACGCCGAGCGTGGGCGACTTCTGGACGCTGATCGAGTACGAGGGCTCGTTGCTGGGCGACAACGGACTGGACCTCGGCATCATGCCGGATCTGGGGGGCATCGGCACGTGGCAGCTGACCGACCTGGGTGGATCGATCATTCTCGAGGTGGTGATTCCAGAGCCGTCGAGCTGGGCATTGCTCGCCACGGGACTCGGCATGATTGCGTGGCTGGGGCGTCGTCGTCGGCCCTGATAACGGCCGGCCTGGACAGCAGGGCCCACCCATTACGGCGCCCGGTCCGCTTGCCCGGTCGGATTGCGAGAGTAGATTGGAGAATGGCAGTTCGTATGGCAAACGGGCAACGGGCAGGCGCCGAGAAGGACGAGGGCCGGGGGCGGGCGGAAGACCGGCGGCGGGTTCTCATAGTCGACGATCACCCCGTGGTGCGCGAGGGGCTAGTCCAGCGCATTAACCGGGAGTCCGACCTGATTGTCTGCGCCGAGGCGGGGGATGCCAGGGAGGCGATGGCCGCGCTGGAACGCGAGGGCCCCGACCTCGTCGTGGTCGACATCAGCCTGCCGGGTCGTGGAGGCCTGGAGCTCATCAGGGATATCCATGCCCTGCACCCGGATCTTCCGGTGCTCGGTCTGTCCATGCACGACGAGGTGGTGTTCGGGGAGCGGGTCCTTCGCGCCGGGGGGCGGGGTTACGTTTCGAAGAGCGAAGATGCCTCGACGATGCTGGTGGCCATTCGCCGCGTGCTGGATGGCGGGATCTACCTGAGCGAGAGGGTCTCGTCCCTCATGCTGTCGAGCCTGTCGAGTTCGGCCAAGGAGCAGGGACCTTCGGCGGTCGACAGCCTGACCGACCGTGAGATGGAGGTATTCTCGCTGATAGGGCGCGCGATGGGGACGGCGGAGATCGCCGGGAAGCTCAACATGAGCGTCAAGACGGTCGAGGCGCACCGCGCCAACATCAAACAGAAGCTCGGGCTGCGCAGTGGTCCGGAACTGGTGCGCCGCGCGGTCCTGTGGGTCGAATCGGCCCACTGAGGTGGCCCGATGAGGATTTCGGTAGTCCGCAAGATTTCGCTGGGCTTTGGGCTGCTGCTGGTCGTGCTGGCGCTGCTTTCCGTGGTGGCGGTCGTTAATGGCCGCGCGCTCGTGCAAAATTCCGGGGCCGTAATCCACAGCCACCTCGTCCTGTCGGGTCTCTCGGAAATCTCGGACATGACGCGGGATGTGCAGAGCGGCTATCGGGGTTTTGTCATCACCGGCCAGGAGGAGTTCCTGGAGCATTATTTCGTGGCCGACGCGGCCATCCTGCCGCGCATAGCCGAACTCGGGCAAACGGTCGCCGGAGACCACGCGCAGGGCGGGCGGCTGGACGCGCTGCGGGCCGATGTCGAGATGCTGCTGGGCCATGGCCGAGAGCTGATTGAGACCCGGAGGCGCGACGGCAGGGAGAAGGCGCTGGCGCTCGTGGAGCGGGGCAGGGGCAAGGAGATCATGGAGCGCATCCGGGATGGCATATCGGAGATGAATGCGGCGGAAGGGGCCACCCTGGACGCGAGCCGGGCCGAGTCGATGGCCCTCTTGAGAGGGACGATGACGACCGCCGTCCTCTGCGGGATCGTCGGTGTCTTGGCCGTCGGGGCGGCGATCATCGTCCTTCGGGCTGACGTCCGAGAGCGCGAGCGACTTGAGCGGGCGCTGGTTGCGGCGGGTGACCGGGAGCAGCGCAAGATCGGCCAGGATCTGCATGACGGCCTGTGCCAACAGTTGGCCGGCATCGCCTATTTGGCGCAGGCACTCGAGGCGAGCCTGGCGGGGGTGTCGGCAGAGGGGGCGCAGACCGCGCGCCGGATCAGCCAGCTGATCGGGGCGGCCAACCTCCAGGCCCGGGACGTGTCGCATGGCCTGCATCCGGTCGAGTTGGCCGAAGACGGGCTGATGTCAGCGCTCAGGCAGCTGGCGGCATCCACGGAGCGCACGTTCGGGGTCCCTTGCGTCTTTGAGTGCCCGCGCCAGATCCTCGTTTCCGATAATGAGGCCGCGATCCATTTGTACCGGATCGCGAGGGAGGCGATCCATAACGCGGTGCGCCATGCGGCGCCTGGCCGCATCGTGGTTCGCCTCGTCGCAAAGGGGGACGAGGCGCTGCTCGAAATCCGTGATGACGGTCGGGGCATCGCGGGCAACGCCGAGAAGGGCAGGGGGATCGGCCTCAAGACGATGCGCTTCCGCGCCAACAGCCTCGGGGGAGATCTCTCGGTCAGCAGCAGGCACGGCAAGGGGACTTCCGTGACGTGCCGATTCCCCGCGAGCGTCACCGCGGTGGATGAGTGGGACGATGAGACACTGGCGGGGGCAACGCCGTCGGCGGTCGTGGGCGGGGCAGGATCCAAGTCGGCGCAGGGCGCGACCTGAGGGCCGCACGGGCCCGTTGCGCGGACCGGACGACGACCGTTCGGTCGCGGGGGGTAGGGGTTTCCACTAGCGCGGTTGCGGGGTCTCCCCGATTGGGGAAAACGGCTCGGTCTGTTGGAATTCTCTGAGAGCCGGGTACCGGGCCACGGGCCGCGGATGGAAAGAGCCGGCCAGAGGAGAATCGCATGAGGCTGAGAGATCGTTTGCCGGGGGCCGTCGCGTCGTATTGCGCGGTCTTTCTTTGCGTGATGTCGGCGCGCGCACAGGTGACAAACTTCACGACGAACGTCTGGAATCTGAACAACAGCGGTCTCTGGTCCGTCACGAACAACTGGCTCCCGAACTCGAATTTTCCGAACTCGTATGGCGCGGTGGTGTTCGTGACCAACGACAACACTTTCGATCAGACGATCTATCTGACGGAGAATGTCACGGTCGGCGCGCTCCTGTGGGGCGATCTGAATCGCGCCAACTTCCATGGCCTCCGGACCACCAGTTCGGCGCCGAACTCGATCACGTTCGACACGGGCGACGGCAGCCAGGCGCTCTTCGTCCACGGCACCGGCGATCGCCCCAACCAGGACTTCGGGCGGTTTGACGACCGCACCGACGTGGGGATCCGCGTCACCGATCCCGAGGGGCTCTTCATCGACAATTGGCAGACCTTCTACTTCCGGGGCCTGGACAACGGCTTCAGCACCGATCCGGCGCGCGCCTTCGACGGCGGTGGCAACAACGTGACCAAGGGCGAGGACGGCTATCTGGTGTTCAACCGGGTGGTGACGAACATCGCGACTTGGGAGCAGCGGGACGGCTTCACGGAGTTCTTCGTGGAGGGAACCCCCGCCCGCAAGCCGGGCATCAGCAATCTGGTCCTTGGCGTGGCGCCGGGGACCGTGGACACGGGCGCGAACCCCAGTGGCATACAGACCAACCTCAACGAGGGAGGGGCATACGACCGGGTGCAGTACCCGTACTTCTCGATCGTCGGGGCGGCCACGACGAACGGGGCGGGGGCGGCGATGACCAATGACATGCACGTCACCTTCAACCGGGGCATCTTCCGGTCGCTGGCGCGGGGCGTTCCGAATGTCAGCAACACGGCGGTGGCGACGCTCCCGGTCTACACGGGCACCTTCACGCTCAACGGCGGCGACACGGACAGTGTTTTCATCATCGAGCACCAGAATCTGTCGGGCAACACCGGGGTCATCAAGCAGACGATCTTCAGTGGGCCGCTCACCGGCTCGGGCGGTTTCACGAAGATCGGGACCGGCGAGATGACGCTGATGACCAACAACGATTTCGCCGGGCAGATGAGCATCAACCGCGCATTCGACAACGGGCGGGGCCGGTACGGCGGCGTGGGCCTGCGCGAGAATGGCACGCTCTCCGGGGTGACATCGATCCAGCTCAACCGCGACGGGGGACTATACCTCGACAACAGCGTTGTCAATCTGTCCAACCGCGTGAATGACGCGGCTGCCATTACGACGCGCGGCCGAAGCTATATCGAGATGCTGGCCAATGGCTCGGCGCCGTCGTCCGAGCGTTTCGGTTCGGTGACGACGGCGCAGGGCTCCCTGGCCATCGAGTTCGACAAGGCGGATGGCTCGCCACAGGCCCAGACGCTGGAGATCGCCAACTTGGTGCGCACCCCGGGCAGCGTGATCGGGTTTCACGCGAGCGATGTGCAGCAGGGGGTGTTTGCTTCGGCGGCCGCCTCGAATGTGGTCGTGCGACTCCTGGACGGCGGGCTCTCGCTGACCCAGGTCGGCTCGGGCGGCGGCGTGGGGAGCAGCAACCGCAGCGTGGTGGTGGGCGTCTTCGGTGGCGATGCCGTCGACAACGGCTCGGGCGACGTGAACGTGCAGACGCCCAACCGCGCCGACGAGTTCATGACGGTGGATGGCGACAGGCTGCGGACGCTGTTGCCGTCCGAGCGCGTGTCGCTGGGCGGGCGGGCGACGAACGCGCTGACGATCACCCAGGCCTCGGCGGCCACGGACGCCAACGTGAACATAGATTTCATGTCGCGGCAGATCGAGCTGGGTCGGACCGCGCTGACCAATGGCTCCATCAATTTCGTGGACAAGCGGGTCGTGGAGGATTCGCGATTCAACAGCATCCGGTTGGCCATCGCCCGCGGGATCACGGCAAACGACAATGGGCGCACGCTGCTGATCTCGGACGGCACGGTCCTCTCGTCGGAGTCGGGGATGCTGCTGGCGGGCCGGGACACGGGCAGCGCTTCGGGGGATGACACGCCGAACGGCAGCGTCTACATCCACGGCGGCACGATCGATCTGGATGGAGCCTCGAACGACCGCGAGGCGATTTTGCACAACGCCAGTGGCAACAGCGTTCTCCTGCAAAGCGCGATAGACGCCAGCCAGGGCCTCACGAAGAGCGGGAATGACAACTTCTATCTCAACGGCGCCAACAACCTCGGCGGCACGGTTAACATCGCGCAGGGGAATCTCTATGTCCGCAACGACCGGGCCCTCCGGGGCGCGAACGAGGTCAGGGTCGAGGGGGACGGGACGCTGATCTTGGCCCACGGCGTGGCGATCACCAACGTGAACCTTCGCGCCGGCGAACGGCCCTACGGTAGCCCCGTGCTGATTTCCGAGAGCCAGCACAACGTGTTTGGCGGTGACATCATGGTCGAGAACGTGGACCCGCAGGGCACCATCCAGCACGACGTCCGCCTGCGCGCGTCGGCCAACGGACAGACGGCCTCGCTGACGATCCTCGGGGACATCGGGCTGACCGAACTCGGCGCCTCGGCCGACGTGAATCTGAACGACTCGGTGCAGGTGTCGTTCAACGAGTCTGGCGGCATCCTGAACCTGAAGGGGACCTTCGGCGACAGGCTCGTGGATGGCGTGGCCCTGCCCGTCGAGATCCCGGCGGGTATCGGCCAGACGCGGGTCGAGGGCGGATGGATCAGCAACCGCGCGTCGACGGAGAACCGCGTCCTCCGGTTCAACATCGATGGCAACGGCGGGGTCAACTCGGGCGATGAGATGGCGGTCAATGTCTACAACGCATGGAATTCCGCGGGACGCATCTACGCGCAGCAGGGGACGATCCGCTATGTCGGCGAAGGCGACTTCTGGAACAGCAACGCGCTGGCGGTGGCGAACTTCGCCAACGGGCAGAGCGGATTCCAGCTGGGCGGGGGGGGAACCGACCAGGGTGGCAGCGTCACCTTCCTGTTGACCAGGGACGGACAGGCGTTCAACGCGGAGCGCTGGACGGTGGCGCGCGACCAGAACGCCAACAACACGATCACGATGGGCCTGGAGCACTTCGGCCCCTCGAACGCGACGGTGACGATCGGCAATCGCTTTGACGATGGCGGGGCAAATTCCGACGATAACCGCATCACAATCCAGGGCGACGACGCGGCCCGGGTGCGGGAGTTCCGGCTCTTCGCTCACGACGGCTACGACTCGGCCACGACCAACGCGACGGAGGGCCGCGTGAACGTCATCCAGAGCATCCGGGCCAACAACAACTTCGGGATGCTGACGATCGTGGGCAACGGGCGGGTGGTCCTCCAGGGCATCCCGACCAACGCCTCGTCCATCGGCAACCAGTACGACGAGAGCAACGACATCCGCAACTTTATGCTGCTGGGCGGCGAGCTGGTGCTGGATCGCAGCACCAATGGCTTCTGGGATGGCAACCTGCGCCGCAGCGACAACTGGGCCTCGACGGTGACCGCGGGCGGCGACATCACGATGTGGGGCCGCAACCACTCGACATCCGAGCTCCTGTCCAGCAACCTGCTGGTCCGGGCGGGCGACTCGAGGGTCACGGTGGTCTCTGGCGGCGGGGCGGCGGGCACGAACACCGAGCTCTTCGTGGCCACCGGCGGCACCGGTTGGAGCGCCACCACGACCCGCCAGCGCGGCGGCACGATCCAGTTCGTGGAGGACAGCAGCGCCGGGGGCGCGGCCAGCATCCGCCTGGGAACGACCAACGCGGGCAACCGGGTCGGCTCCTGGGCGACCTACGGGACCAACTATGGCGGCGGGGCCTTCACCTGGGCGGCGACCGACGCGGGCAGCAACGTGGTGGCCTTCGACGAGGCCAACTACCAGGACAACGTGGGCAGCGGCTACGGGCCGACGGACCACATCCAGGTCAACGGCGATACCTCCGAATTTTCGGACATCTCGGCGGGCTCGCTGCGGTTCACCAACGCGGTGGCGCTGGGGCTGGACGGGGTGTCGCTGGACGTGGTTGACGGGGGCATCCTTTTGACCCCGGAGGTGGCCGGCGGCGCGGCCTCGATCGAGAACGGCTCGCTGACGAGCTCGGGGAGCGGCGAGCTGATGGTGCACAACTACGCGGTGCCGGGCGGGAGCTTCGGCATCGGCGCCTCCATCACCGGGGCGGTGGACGTGACCTTCTCGGGCACGGGGCTGACGGTGCTTTCCACGAACAACAGCTACACGGGCATCACCCGCATCAACGGCGGCACGGTGCAGATCGACAATGCCAACCAGCTGGGCTCGGGCGCCACGAACCTCGAGATGCGCGGCGGCACCCTGTTCACCACCGCGACGACGGTGCTGACCAACCGCACGATATTCTTGGGCGGGGACGGCGGGACGTTCCAGGTCGCTGCCGGCACCACCAATTTCATCGCCAACGTGCGGACCGAGACGAACTACTTTGGGCAGACCCGGCTGAATAACGGCCACGGCGACCTGATCAAGACCGGCGGCGGCGTGCTGAACCTGGGCACGACGGTCGCCGCGACGAACAATCTGATCGCGGGGTACAACATGTACCAGGGGTTGACCGACGTGCGCGAAGGCACCCTGCGGGTGGAAGCGAACAACAACTACGCGCTGGGCTCCAACAAGGGCTTCTATGACGGGACGGTCGTCCGGGGCGGCGCGACGCTGACCCTCGCCAGCAACAACTTCCAGTACGCGATCCAGGAGTGGATGATTTTCGAGGGGGGATCGACGCTCCGCGTGGAGCCCACGGTGGCGGGCTACAATTCGATGTCCGCCAACGGCGTGATGGACTTCCGGGGGGACACGACGGTCCAGATTCTGTCGGGCGACTTCTACTTCAATAGCAGCGGCGCGGGCTACATCATGGGTTCCGGGGACATCATCAAGGATGGCGATGCCACGCTGGACATCGACGAGTACAGCCCCGAGTACACGGGCGACCTGGTTATCAAGGACGGCACGCTCCGCCTCCATGGCTATGCCAACAATCCGCTGCCGAATGCGGGCTCCATAGTCATCGGCCTGAACGACACCACGAACCGGTCCACGGTCGCTTTCAAGCCATGGCTGGATCGCAACGGCTACGCCGGCGAGTGGAACATCGATCAGGATATCACCGTGCAGGGTTACAGTCTCGACACGCAGCTCGGCTCATACGACTACAACCACAATGACGTTCTCAACTATAACGGCGACATCGACATATCGAATTTCGGATCGAACGGGTGGACCGCGTCCGAGCTTCGCCTCTGGGTCGAGGACAGGGTGGAAGGGCGCGCGCCGAACGGTGCCGACGAATCCCGCGAGGAGCTCTATATCAACTTCAACGGGGATATCAGCGGCGGCGACAAGCGGATTCGCACGGTGCTGCAGCAGAACTACTACAGCAGCGCGGGATATGTGCAGAGCCTCGAGCGCGTGCCCGGCGCCCAGTTGACGAACGAGATGAACATGATGGTGTTCTTCACCATGGGCGGCTCGAATACGGGGTGGACCGGGTCGCTGGAGGTTGGAAACCGCGCGGGCAACTCGGCGACCACCGATGGTCCAGACCAAGACAAGCAGCACTTCGTGCGTTTCGGGCGCAACGACGGCCTGGCGACGCTGGCGATCGGGTCGAGCAACAGCGTGGTGCTGCGCCACGACGCGACGCTGCAGGCATACGGCAGCCAGGTGACCATCGGCAACCTCTTTAGCGATGGGGACTCCGGCGGCGACGGCTACTTCGGCGAGCGCCTGGTGACGAACACGTTCCTTGAGAACGGCGGCACGCTGGCGGGCAGCTTCACCATCGTGCAGACCAGCAACCGCACGTTCAACGGGGTGATCCGTGACGGGACATATTTCTCGCCGACGACAACGAATCTGGCCTCGGCGGCGCTGAGCATCATCAAGGCGGGCTCCGGCATCCTGACGCTGGATCAGAGCAACCACTACAGCGGTTTGACGCTCGTTCAGGATGGCGCGCTCCGGGTCAACGGCAGCCACATCGGCGGGGGCCTCTACGGGGTGCTGGGGGGCGGGACGCTGGGGGGCACCGGCCTGATCCAGTCGGCGGGCGTGGTGGTGGGCGACGGGGGCATCCTGGCGCCGGGCAACAGCGCCGGGACGCTGCAGATCGACTCCGACCTGGTGTTCTCCAACGCGGCGGTGCTGTCC
>JADLBR010000460.1 GCA_020847615.1 Verrucomicrobiia bacterium | reverse complement strand
AGGCCCCGTGGAACGCCAAGCACCAGCTCGCCCGCATCGGCCTCAAGGGCCGCGAGATCGATCCCGCCAATCGCCCGCCCTGCAACCTCGTGTTCCTGCTGGACGTGTCGGGTTCGATGAACCAGCCGAACAAGCTGCCCCTGGTCAAGGAGGCGATGAAGATCCTGCTGGAGCAGTTGGGGGCGAAGGACCGCGTGGCGATCGTGACCTACGCGGGCGCCTCGGGGCTCGCTCTGCCCTCGACACCCGCCGACCGCCAGCGCGACATCCGCGAGGCCATCGACGAGCTGCGCCCCGGCGGCTCGACTAATGGCGAGGCCGGCATCCAGCTCGCCTACGACATCGCCAAGGCCAACCTCATCCCCGGCGGCGCCAACCGCGTCATCCTCGCCACCGATGGCGACTTCAACATCGGGGTCACCAGCCGCGACGAGTTGCTGCGCCTCATCGAGGAGAAGGCGAAATCCGGCGTGTTCCTGACCGTGCTGGGTTTCGGGATGGGCAACCTCAAGGACGCCACGCTGGAGCAGCTCGCCGACAAGGGCAACGGCACCTACGGCTACATCGATGACGAGCGCGAGGCCAAGCGCCTCTTCGCGCGACACGCCACCGGCAGCCTCGTCACCATCGCCAAGGACGTGAAGATCCAGGTGGAGTTCAACCCCGCGCGCGTCGGCGCCTACCGGCTGATCGGCTACGAGAACCGCGCGTTGCGCGCCGAGGACTTCAACGACGACAAGAAGGACGCCGGCGAGATCGGCTCCGGCCACACGGTCACCGCCCTGTACGAGCTGATTCCCCCAGGCGAGGAGGCCGACCTGCCCAAGGTCGATGAATTGAAGTACCAGCGGGCCGCGAAGGCCGCACCCGCCGCCAAGAGCGACGAGATCATGACCGTGAAACTGCGGTACAAGAAGCCCGATGGCGACACCAGCGACAAGATCGAGGTGCCGGTCAAGGGCGAGGCCGGCGAGATCGCCTCCGCGGGCGCCGACCTGAAATTCGCCGCGGCGGTGGCCGAGTTCGGCATGCTGTTGCGGCACTCGCCCCACAAGGGATCGTCGGATTGGAAAGGCGCGCTGGAACTCGCGGCTGCGGGCCGCGGCCCCGACGCGCATGGCGACCGCGCCGAGTTCATCGACCTCGTCCGCGCCGCCGAGAAATTGAGCGACCAGAGATGATCGATTGACCCTTCAGGAACGCTCGCCTATGAAAATTCTCCCGCAGAGGCGCAGGGATGCAGGGGATGAGGGAAAACGACATTGGGACGATTGTGGTCCAGTCGGCGATCGCCGTCCATCGGACCCTGGGGCCTGGGCTATTGGAATCCGTGTACGAGGTCGTCCTCGCGCACGAGCTTCAACAGCGGGGATTGCAGGTCCAACGGCAGGTGCCGATTCCCATCCGATATGGGAGTATTCGGTTCGACGAGGGTTTCCGGGCGGATTTGATCGTCGAGAACATGGTCGTCGTGGAACTCAAATCGGTGGAACTCGTGAGCGCGAATCACAAGAAACAACTGCAAACTTACCTTCGGCTCACGGGTTGCGCGCTGGGTTATCTGTTGAACTTTTCGGAGGCCCTAATGAAGGATGGAATAATCCGCGTCGTGTATCGATTGAACGAAGAGAAACCTCCGCGCCTCCGCGCCTCTGCGGGAGAATGAAAAGGAGCATGGATATGAAACCGATCCCGAACATTGTCCTAGCCATGGTGCTCGCCTGCGGCGCATCCGCCGCAGAGCAGCAGGTGCTGAAATACCACGATGGACAACCCGACGGGCGCAAGAGCCTTGGCGGCAGCGGCCAGGTCATCGCCTTCGAGGTCCCGTCTGAGGGCTGGGCGCTGCGCGCGGTCCGCATCCACGGCTCCCGCTATGGCCTGCCGAAAGCCCCGGACATGGATTTCTATGTCTTCGTCACCGACGCCGGGTGCGGGAATATCCTCCACACCGAGACCGCGCCCTACGAGAAGTTCGAGCGCGGCGAGGCGGCGTGGGCCGAGGTGAAATTCAAGAAGCCGCCGGTCGCGCCGAAGCAGTTCTGCGTGGTCCTGGACTTCAAGGCGCAGCAGACGATGGGCGTCTATGTCAGTTACGACAGCAGCGGCGGCGGCAAGCACTCGAAGGTCGGGTTGCCGGGCAAGGATGCATCGCCCGTGGATTTCGGCGGTGACTGGATGATCGAGGCCGTGGTCGAGAAACGGTGATCGGCGGACGCGCGACGTTCGCACTGGCGGGCCGCGCGGATTTCCCCTACCAAGACATCCCGTGGGCGAACCCCAGAAAATGGGACCGGGCACGGGCGAGCGCCTCCTGCGGAGGCTGCGGGGTATTCTGTTCTTGGCGGCGGTGGCGGTGGCGTGGCCCCTGGTCGCGGGCTGGGATGCGGCGGTGCCGCTGGCGGTGGCGAGCCCGATGGTGGCGGTGGGTTCGCTGGTCGCGGCCCCTGCGGCGCGATGGACGATCGCGATCGGCCTGGGGATTCTGGTCTGGGCGCTGTGGCGGCGGCGCGCCTTTTGCCGGCACGTGTGCCCCGTGGGCGTGCTTCAGGGCGCCTGCCGGGGGCGATGGAACCACCGGCGCGGCGCGGTCGCGCGCGCGGCGCTCAAGTGGCCGATCGGCTCGTGGATCTTCCTGCTGACGCTGGGCGGCGCCCTGGTCGGCTACCCGCTATTCCTGTGGCTGGATCCGCTGGCGCTGTTCGGCGCGGCGCTCAACGCGTGGCGCGGGCCGGTGACCCTGTGCGCCTTCGTGGCGGGCATCGCCCTGCCGGCGGTCCTGCTGTTGGAGATGTTTGAGCCGAGGCTCTGGTGCATGCGCTTTTGCCCGCTGGGGGCGATGCAGGACTGGGCGTTCTCGTTGGCCCGGCGCATCGGATGGCCTTTTGCGGCTCGCGCCGCGGGGCGTCCCGGTCCCGCGGCGATCGCCAAGGATGGGGTGGGCCGACGGACCTTCATCGGCGTGGGCATCGGCGCCGCGTGGGGCGCCGTGGCGCGCGCGTCCCACGCCGATGCGCGCGGCGCGATCCGGCCCCCCGGCTCCGTCGACGAGGACCGCTTCACGGGCCTGTGCATCCGGTGCGGCAATTGCATCCGCGCCTGCCCGCCGCAGATCCTGCGCCAGGACACGCTGCAACACGGATGGGCGGGGCTGCTCGCCCCCGTCGCCTCATTCGACTCGGGGTACTGCCGCGAGGACTGCCACCGCTGCACCGAGGTCTGCCCCAGCGGCGCGATCGAGCGGTTGGGGCTTCCCGAAAAGCGGCGCGTGGTGATGGGCATCGCCCGGATCGATGAATCCACGTGCCTCCTGGCCACGGGGGGCGAATGCACGGCGTGCATCACGCAGTGCCCCTACGAGGCGCTGGCGGTCGCGGAGTCCCCCGATGGTTTCTCATCGCGCCCGAGGCTGTCCTTGGACAAATGCACCGGCTGCGGCGCGTGCGAGGCGGCCTGCCCGGTGCGACCCGTCCGCGCGATCCGCGTCTTCGCGCCCGATGGCGGCGAACAGGGGCGGCTGCAGGAAGCGGTGTAGCCGAACGCGTCACGCCGAAAACCGGTGACGCCATCGATCCATTTTGCCAACATGCCAGCCATGGTGACCCGATGGCTTCTCGCGTCCCTCGCTTCGCTCCAGATCGCCGTGGCCGCGGGCCCGGATCTAGACCTTGGCTCGATGATCCGCCCCTCCCCTGCGGGGGCGAGATTCATCGATGAGAATTTCTACATCTGGTGCGGGACGATGGTCCGGGGCGACGACGGCAAATATCACCTCTACTACTCGCGGTGGCCGCGCGCGCTGGGGCATTATGCGTGGGTGACGCACTCGGAGATCGCGCACGCGGTGGCCGATGCGCCCCTCGGTCCCTACCGTCACGCGGATGTGACGCTGCCGCCGCGCGGCAAGGCATTCTGGGACGGCCTGTGCACGCACAACCCCACCATCCAGCGCTTCGGCGGCAAGTACCACCTCTACTACATGGGCAACACCGGCGATGGCGTCGAGATGAAGACCCTGAACTGGGTGCATCGCAACAACCAGCGCATCGGCGTCGCGGTGGCCGACAGGCCCGAGGGCCCGTGGCGGCGCTCCGATCGCCCGCTGATCGCCCCGACGCCGGGCTTCTACGATGCCCTGGCGTGCAGCAACCCCAGCGTCACCGCCGATGGCAAGGGCGGCTACCTCATGGTCTACAAGGCCATCGGCGACAAGAACCCGCTGCCCTTCGGGGGGCCCGTCGTGCACATCGTGGCCACCGCCGCCGACCCCGAGGGGCCCTTCGAGAAACATCCGACGCCGGTGTTCACCAAGGAGGGCGAAAAATTCCCTGCCGAGGATCCCTTCGTCTGGCGGGGCGAGGACCGCTTCTGGGCCGTCGTGAAGGACAACAGCGGCGTCTTCACCGGCGCGGGCAAATCGCTCGCGCTCTTCGAATCCGGGGACGGGTTCGACTGGCGGCTGGCGAAGCACCCGCTGGTCTCGACGACGCAGGTGCGCAGGCCCGATGGCTCCGTCGAGAGGCTCTATTCCCTCGAGCGGCCACAGTTGTATTTTGAGGGTGGGCGCCCCGCGGTCCTCTTCTGCGCGGCCGACACGGACAAGACCCGCGCGCACTCGTTCAACATCCAGATCCCGCTGGGCCCATGAGGCGCCCCGCGATCCTGTGCCTCGCGGTCTGCGCGGCGGCGTCCGGCTCGCCCGCCACCGTGCCGCCGGGGTACGCACTGACCTGGGCCGACGAGTTCGAAGCGCCCGCCGTCGATACCAACGAGTGGACACACCGCACTGGGAAGATCCGGCCTTTCTGCATCGGGAAGGCCGAGTACGTCAGCATCGGGGACGGCGCGATGAAGGTGCTCTGCGCCCGGGATGGCGATCTGCCCACCGGCGGCGGGCTCATCACCAAGCGGCGGCACCGCCACGGGTATTTCGAGACGCGCGCGAAAATGGACGGCGGCCCCGGCTTTCACGAGTCCATGTGGACCACCTGGCTGGGCAGCATGGAGGCCTTCGCCGATCCCGCGCAAGGCGGCGCATGGCGCGAGCGCCCGAAGATCGAGATCGATTGCTTCGAACACTATGGGACCCACGGGCCCCGGGAGTTCAGCTACGGGATCATCGAGTGGTTCCCCGCCAAGGGGGGCGTCAGCCGCGACCTCCACGCGACATCGGACGACCTCGCGCGCGACTTCCACGTCTACGGATTCGAGTTCCAGCCCGACTACTGCAACTTCTTCTTCGATGGGAAACTGATCCGCACCGTGGACATGCGCGGGCTGCCGCAGAACGACTTCCACATCTGGCTCACCTGCATCGCGACCGACCGGAACGCGCGGCCGGGCAACGGCGGCTGCCTGTTCGACTACCTGCGATGCTATGCCATCGACCCCGCCGCGTATCCCGGGCGCAGGGACGCGTTCATCCGCGAGATCGAGGCGCGCCAGGGCCCGACTCCAAAGTCCCGGGGGACCGATGTCTGGATCGAGGCCGAGGCGTTCTCGGAACTCGGGACCTGGACGGCGGCGTGGGATAACGGGACGCGCGCCATCCGGGGCCTGGAGCCGGGGAAGGGTAAGGCACCCGCGAAAGCCATCGCCGCCAAGACCACCGCCCAGATCCCGGAGCGCGGAAAATATCGGCTCTGGGTGCGAGGCCGCGATTTCGCCGGGGATCATCCCGCAGCCCGATTCTTCTCCGTGGCGGTCGGGGGCAAGCGCAGCACCGCGCGATTCGGGACACACCGCAAGGACGGGTTCGCGTGGCAGGACGGGGGCAGCTTCGATCTGGAAAAGGGGAGCGTCGTCATCGAGATCATCGACACCTCCCGCTTCTACGCGCGATGCGACAAGCTCCTGCTGACCACCGACGCGGGATTCGACCCGGCGGGTCCCTGATGCCCCTACGAGGGGCGGGCGCCACCCATTTGCCGCAGCCACCGCCGCCAGTCGTGGCTCAGCACGACAGGCACGCCCATCTCGCGGCAGCAGCGGATAGTGTGACCGGTGCCCCCGGCATCGGGGTCTTCCAAGTTCTCGCGAAAGATGCCGACGGTGGCGGGCGCCAGAACCGTGTCGGGGTCGCCCACGACCTTGAGCGCGTCGCGCAAGATGAGCCGGATGATGGCCTCGGGCTTCGGGGGCAGGCGCGACCCAACGGGCTCAAACTTCTCGGCGAGCGCCATGTGGCGCGGCGTCACGCTGCCCGTGAGCGCGACCAGCGCGCGCAGGGTCTGGCGTGAGATGTCGTTGATGCTGGCCGCGTAGGCGCCCCTGGGCATCCACGAGCCGCGATGCCCGGGGTGTGGAAGCACGACCTCGATCCGGCGCTGGTCCACGGCCGCAACGCCCTCCACGAACGCGGCGTCGGAACCGGGGGCGTTCCCACTGCGGAATATGGCGCCCGGCAGGAGCGTCGCCAGCGCGCGCGCCAGGCGTGCGAGCGCAGGCCGCTCGGCGTCCGGCAGGGCCCGCGTCCCCTCGAGCAATACGACGGGCTGGTCCGCCTTTCGGACGACGTCCAAGAATGCGTCAAGTCTCACGCCCCCAACCTACCACCGGGGGTGGGACACTGGCGGTCCGTCCCCCGGGGTCGGGCAAAAGGCGGGGCGACGCCCAACGGCGCGTCACGCCTTGCCGGCCATGACCTTGGCGACATCGGCGCGGCCGTCCTTGCCGATGGGCCCAAGCTCGAACTTCTCCTGAAGGATCTTGAGCACGTTGGGGCTGATGAAGGCGGGCAGGGCGGGGCCCAGCCGGATACCCTTCACGCCGAGCGAGAGCAAGGTCAGGAGAACCGCCACGGCCTTCTGCTCGAACCAGGAGATCACGAGGGTCAGGGGCAGGTCGTTGACGCCGCACTTGAAGGCGCCGGCCAGCGCCAGGGCGACCTGGATCGCGCCGTAGGCATCGTTGCACTGGCCCATGTCCAGCAGGCGCGGCACGCGGCTGCCGTTGAGCGCGATCGTGCCATAGTCGTGGTTGCGGATGCGGTACTTGCCGCAGCCGAGCGTGAGGATCATGGTGTCCTCGGGGGCGCCCGCCGCAAAATCGGCGAAATAGTTGCGCCCGGGCTCCGCGCCATCGCAGCCACCGATGACGAAGAAGCGGCGGATCTTGCCGGCCTTGACCGCCTCGACGATCTCCCCGGCCAGGCCGAGGATGGCGCTGTAGTGGAAACCGATGGTCGACTTCTTGATCGGCGTCGGCGTCAGGGGCCCGATCTCTTTCGCGCGCCGGATGACGGCGGAGAAGTCGTTGGTCTTGAGGCGCGTGGCGCCGGGCACCGCCGTGGCGCGCGTCGTGAAGAAGCGATCGAGGTAGGTGTTCTCGGCGCGGGGGATGAGGACGCAGTTGGTCGTGCCGAGGATGGGGCCGCCGAAGCGCTGGAATTCGTCGCGCTGCTTCTGCCACGCGTCGCCGTAATGGCCCTTGAGGTGGGGGTGCTTGCGCAGCTCGGGGTACTGGTGCGCGGGGAGCATCTCGCCGTGCGTGTAGACGTTGACGCCCTGGCCCGCGCTCTGCTCGAGGAGATCCTTGAGGTCCACCATGTCGTGGCCCGTCACGAGGATCCCCGGACCCTCCTGGATGCCCTCGGCCACCTCGACCGGCCCGGGTTTCCCCATGACCTCGACGTGGCCGTCGTTGAGCATCTGCATGACCTTCAGGTTGATCTTCCCGCACTCGAGCACCATCTCGAAGAGGCTATCGATGTCGAAATTCACGTTGGTCACGGTCGCGAACAGCGCCTCCTCCTCGAAGGCATCGGCCTCCTCGTCGACCTTGCCGAGCCGGCGGGCGTGATGCTTGTACGCCGCCATGCCCTTCAGCCCGTAGAGCAGGATCTTCTGCAGGGATTCCATGTCGGGGTCCTTGCCGCACACGCCGATATCCGTGCAGCAGAGGCCGCGGAAAGTCTGTTCGCACTGATCGCAATACATCGCTCCCATAATGACTCCTTAGGTTCGCTGTTCCAGTAACGCCACGAAGCTAGCTCCGCGCCCGGACCGGCGCCTTGATCCAGATCAACATCTCCCGCGAAATCCGACGGGCTCACTCGCGCGCGCGAAATCGGAGTCCCGACAGGGGGTCGAGGTCGCCGATCAGGGCGTCGAACTGGATCCTGGCGTAGCTGTCCGTCATGCCGGCGAGAAAGTCGCAGGCGGCGCGGTGGACGCCGTCCTTCTTGATGCGGCGCACGGCGTGCGGGCCCATGAGCGTGGGGTTGCGCACGAACGCCTCGAAGAGGGCATCGAGGATGGCGGCGCCGCGGCGGTTGAGCCCCGTGACGATCTCGTGATGGTAGAAATTCTCGTGGAGAAAATCCCGCATGAGCTGGAGGTCGTACTCCATGTCGGGGCCGAACTTGGCCAGCGGCTCCGGGTGGCGACGGACGTCATCCGCGCCCGCGGGCCTGGCCGCGGCGACCAGCTCACGGGTCGCCGAGATGGCGTCCTCGACGAGGAGGTCCATGAGGCAGCGGACGGCGCATGCCCGCAGGCGGTTGGGCTCGAGCCGGGGATACTGGCCGAGGACGGCGCCCTCGACGCGGCGCCAGAGCGGGACCTCGGAGAGCGAGGCGAGGGTCACCAGCTCGGACTCGAGCGAGTCGTCGAGGTCGGCGCATGTGTAGGCGATCTCGTCGGAGATATCGACGATCTGGGCCTCGAGGCTGGGCTGGAGGGGCGTGAAGCCCAGGGCGATCTCGCAGTCGAGGTCGTCGAGCCGGCCCTTCTTGAGGCCCTCGCGGACCTCCCAGGTGAGGTTGAGGCCGTTGTGCTCCGGGTACTTGACCTCGAGTTCCTCGACGATGCGGAGGCTCTGGACATTGTGCTCGAAACCCCCGTGGCTGAGCATCAACTCGTTGAGGGCGTTCTCCCCCGCGTGGCCGAAGGGCGAGTGACCCAGGTCGTGGGCGAGGGCGATGCATTCGGCGAGGTCCTCGTTGAGGCGCAGCTCGCGGGCCACGGTGCGGCTCACGGACGCGACCTCGATGGTGTGCGTCAGCCGCGTGCGGTAGTGGTCGCCGGTGCCGTTGAGAAAGACCTGCGTCTTGTACTCGAGCCGCCGGAACGACCGCGAGTGCACGATGCGGTCACGGTCGCGCTGGAACGCGCCGCGGAACCTGTGCTGTTCCTCAAAGTGCTCCCGGCCCCGCGAGTCCTCGTCGCGCTGCGCGCAGGGGAGGAGGTCCGCGGCCGCCCGCGTCGCCCTCGGAGTCCTTCCCTGCGCCATGGTTTCAGGTTAGGCGGCCGGCGCGGGGCGGCAAGTCCCACGACAACGGAATCCCGCGGTTGCCGGGGCCTCAGAGCATCCCGCCGCCGGAGGGCTCGCGCCTCTCGGGCGCCCGGACCTGGATCTCCACCGGTTTGCCCGGGAACGCCGAGACGATGTCGGCGAGCCGCTTCCGCAGCTCGTCCTCGGCTGCACTGGGCAGGCCCGTCTCGTCCGCCTTGCGGCGCGCGGACGCCAACAGCTCGCGCGCGGCCACCTCGCGGTCCTCCGGCGTGACCTTGTTCCAGAGGCCATCGCGATCCTCCTCGGCCTCGAGGTCGAGCAACTCGACGGTCAGTGTCTTCGGCGGGGGGACCGCGAGAACGATCCGGTTGTCCTCGACCACCACCGTGAAGGCCTCGCCCAGATCAAATCCCGCGCTGGCGCGAAAGCGGCCCCGCAACGACAGGCGCTTGGTGCTTCGCAGAAAGGTGTGCTCCATCTCGCGGGTCACCACGAGATCCCGCTCCACCAGGACCAGCTTCGTCACCCCGACCTGCTGTTCGGCGATCGTGCGCTCGCCGACGACGACCCGCGGCCGCACCAGGAGGACGCGCTCGATGGCCGATGCCGCCGAACGCCCGACCTCCGCGAGCCCCCGCGCGGTGGCGGACGCCGTCTCCCGGGCCTCGCGCGCGGCCCCGCCCGCGAGGCGCCCGGGGATGTCGATCACCCACCGGAATGCCAGGAGCGCGGCGAGGCAGAGCACCGCCACCGAGATCGCCAGCGCCATCGGCCAACTGAAACGGCGGTCGGACACGAGACCAGTATAGCGGGGATCCGGAGAGGTTCGAGGGTGGAAATCGGCGGAGGACGATCCAAACGAGCGGGGATCGGTTCGTGGCGACGCCTTGAGGCGTTCCGGGGGAATCGCGGGTTGCCGCGTAAACGCGGCACTACGAGCGGGGATCGGTTTGTAGTGACGCCTTCAGGCGTTCCT